>JAUIMJ010000250.1 GCA_030433295.1 bacterium
CAATACATGCATTTCTTATTAGGGTTTTTGCAAAAACCGCTTCGGCAAGGCGGCCCTGAGACATGAGAATAGCGTATGGAAATCCGAGCTTCTCGGCAACGAGGCGCTCGACATCGTATTTAGATATCCGGGTATCATTGGACTCGAATTTATGTGTAAAACCGTCAAGTTCCAGCTTGCTGTCGGTCTGTAGATCAAACAGACACTGATGGTGTGACAGAAGCCCAACGTTGTTACCTACTTTTTCAAGTAATTGTACTCTCGATTGCCTATTGTGCATGCGTACTCCTGTCTATTCCTGTGATAATAGTGAACCGTCAAGAACGACGTAGGTCATACGGAACAAATCAAACACGAGAATTCTTGGAAGTGATAGGGGCACTCGTGCATCGGGGAGAATCCTCTGGAGAAGGAATAGTACGCTTTCAGTAGACGCCAGTGAAGCGGCAAACGTCGGAGCAACGGCAACAGAGGGCACCTTACCCTTTGCAACGCTGTCGAGAACAAGAGAAAGGTGTTCGGGCATGAATAGCTCAGAGAGCGGACTTCTGCCGGAATCCGAGGTGCCCTGACTCTTCTCATATATACGCAGGAAAAGTCCCATACCCGGTCCATCGGGGAGCGAACATGCAAGGACACATCCAAACGCCAAAACCGGCGCTGTTATGACATACATTCCTCGTGTACGCGCTTTTTCGTATAAATCAGCTCGGAGCGTGATCGGTACGCTCACATCCAGACAATCCAAAAGGATGTCTGAAGCGCCAAGAAAGCTGTCCAGGTTTTCTGTAGTGACTCCGTCCGTAAAGAGCTGAGAGGCACATACGGGGTTGATGGCGTCGAGTTGCTCCTCGTACACCTCACACTTATTTCTACCAAGTGTATGTCGATTTGCACCCCATTGTCGGTTTATGTCCGGCTCATCAAAGACACCTGGGTCAGCAAGCCTGAATTTTGTGACTCCCATCCGAGCCATAAGCGTAGCATACGCACCGCCAACCCCCCCGCATCCTGCAATTGCTATCTCTGCGTCCGCCAGGCACTCTACCCCTGCTGGTGTAAGTATAGGAATACTTCGGTTTAGGAACTCCTCACGATACGACATGCTATCCCATAGTATTATGTGTGGTGATAGAAACCTCGGCTCGCTTCCGGCCGATTATTGACTCGAGATCTACCGGCTCATCTTTTTTACCAAGTAGCCGAGAAATGGCTTTTCCCGTAGCCAGAGACGCCGCCCCACCAAGACGTTTGAGCGTTCTAAAATTTTTATTCTGCGTGCTGCGAGAGAAGTCCTCCTCGCGTATGTATAGTCTGTTCTCAAGCTGAGCCCATGCCCAATGAAATCCTTCTTCGAGCTGCTGGGCTGTCATTTGCTCAGGTGTGAATACCACATGGCATTGGTCGTAACGTTCCCACTCATTCGAATGTATTGCACCTCTCTTTTCGGCCATACGCGCTGCGTTTGTATTGGGAAAAGGAGACATGACAGTAATGGTTATGTTCTTCATTCCACTCTCACCGACAAAATCTACCACCCGTTTAAAGGTGTCTGTTGTATGGAAAGAAAATCCGAACATAAAGAACCCCCATACATCGATGCCAAGCTTTTGAATCGCTTTAACCGCCTTTAGTTCCTGGGGTAGACAGGTTCCCGGCATATTAATGCTCAACTTGCGACAGCCGCTGCGAGCGAGGTCCCAAATGTAGCCGGGGTCGATTACCTTAAAATCCGATATACAGAAAAAGTCGACGTCGTTCTTGCGAAGTTCCGCAAGTAGTTCTCGCTGATGTCCGCGTTGCCCGCCACAAAACATCTCATCTACGAAGAAAATATTCTTGTTCGGATCAATTGAAAGAACCGTTTCGACCTCCTTCATCACCCGTGCAACAGGTTTACATTTTGACTTTCCACCGTACATCTCCTGAATAGGACAGAAATCGCAACCTACAAGACAGCCTCTCGCTGTCTGAATCGCGTGGACGCAGTATCTTGGGTTGTCGATAAGATCAAAACGAGGAAGCGGAACGTTGTGTAGGGGAGTAGTTTTTGGGGAGCGGTAGGACTTTTTCAGACTGCCTGCACAAAGATCCCCCTGGATCTCGTGCCATACCCCTTCGGCCTCTCCAATGACTACTGCATCTGCATGGACAGCCGCTTCTTCAGGCATGAGGGTCGCATGCACGCCCCCAAGAATCACTGTGCTTCCGTGCATACGAAAGTGATCCGCGTATTCGTATGTTCTCTTTGCGTCCTTTGTCTTGAAGGAAAAACAAACTAAATCGGCCTCGAGAGAAAGGTCGATGTCATGAATTTTCTCATCGAAAAGCTGTATATCCCACTCCAACGGCATCATCGCCGCAAGCACCGGGAGGGCCAGCAAAGGCACAGCGAAACGAGTCTTATCTTCGTTATACCAGCACTGCGCAAAGGGCTCATCCTTTGCGTTACCTGTTTCGATAAGTAGAACTTTCATAAAATGTTACCTGGCCCATCGCGCTGCCAGCGCAAGATGCACATTGCTGAGTGTGTCTTTTATAGAAGAACGCAGTGGCAGAGAACCCTCGAGGTATAATCGTCTGGCCTGGGTGCGCTGTAGTTTTCCGGACGAAGTTTTAGGGAGTGTTCCCGGCGGAACTAAAAGTACCTCCTCCGGAACCAATCCTATCTGTCCACGGATTGCTCCTTTCAGTTCTTTCGTGATGCTGGCGTAGTGTTTTGCTTTCTCTTTTGTTTCTGCAATGATAATGAGTTGCTCAGTCGATGTGCTGTCACAGACTGAAAAGGAGATGGCATTCCCCTTTCTGATAGCGGGATTGCTACAAACAATTTGCTCTATATCGGTCGGATAGTAGTTTTTTCCGGATACGATGATACACTCTTTTAACCTGCCGCATACATAGAGCTCGTCGTTGCAGAGGTACCCTAAATCCCCTGTTTTGAACCATTTGCCATCCCAACACGAACTACTTTCCGCTTGATTGTTGTAATACCCTCGGACCACCGATGGACCAGAGATATGCACCTCGCCAACCTCGCGCTCCGCACAGGGATGTCCATCACTATCTACAATACGTAGATCGTGGCCTCCGAAGACTTTTCCGCAATTAACGAAAGATAGCGTCTCTCCCTCTTCCTCGGAAGGTATTGCCTTCCCTTCGGTGACCATGACCTCCCGGGATACCCTATCGACTATCATTTCCGCATCCACCTGTGGAAAAGTGCAGGCAAGTGTTGATTCTGCCAGTCCATAACAAGGGAACAGTGCATTTGAGCGGAACCCAAACTCCGCAAATCGCCTGGCGAACTGTCGCAGGGTTCTATGCTGTATTGGTTCGGCACCGCAGCCAGCGATACGCCATGAATCGAGAGAGACTCCCTCAAGTTGATAATCGTTGATTCGTTTGTCGCATAGCCCGTATGCAAAGTTAGGTGCGAAGCTGTGCGTGCCGTTGTACCGACTTATCGCCTGTAACCAAATTGCCGGATTCTTAATAAAGCTCATCGGCGGCATGGAAACCAGGGGAAGTCCTCTACTTAGTCCAGCGAGGATCATTCCGATAAGACCCATATCGTGGAACAGAGGAAGCCACGATACGCCTACGTCATGCCGAGCGTTGAAACCGAGCGATTCTGCGATGCACCTGATATTGGCGTCGAGGTTGGAATTGCGGACCTCTGCTCCCTTAGGTTGTGAGGTACTACCCGAGGAAAACTGCAGAAAAGCGATGTCGTCTGCAGTGGTGTCGTGGGGTGGGATGTAGTTATGAGTATCGGTGCTGAGCTCACTCGTAGAGATAATTGTCTGTGGGGGTTGTTCAGGCATCTTTCCCAGAACCGTTTTTAGAAGTGGTGAAACGACGACAGTACTACAGTCGGCACTTTCAAAGAGGTTTTGCAGACGATGAAGGTAACTCTGTAAATATTTTCGGGAGGTCGGTGGCGCAAGCGGGACCGGGATAAGTCCTGCCCAGGACGCGGCGAAGAACGACACAAGAAAGGCACAATTGTCGTCGATCAATATTCCAACGGTGGAGCGAGGCCCGACCCCTCGTTCGAGAAACATAGTGGCGGTTGAAGCAACCCGTGAGCGAAATTCGACAATGCTGACTTTATTCTCCGAAACGCCATCAGTGAAAACAAAATACGCGTCTTTCTCGGCTGCAGTATCGAGCAGACGCGGTAGGTAGCTTTTGGCGGCAGATCCACTAAGGACACTCATTATGTATCTCCGAATACAGAGAAAGCTAATATCATTTAGATCTCGGTATATTGCGCAAAAAGATTAATGATGTGAGGAACAATCGCTATATTCCGATAAATTCCGACACCAGAGAATCCTCCAGCTTACGCATGTTTAAGGGGCACGGTTTTCAACGTTTTGTATGTGCCAGGTTGACGCAGCAAATACTGTACCGTCATAAGTGGCTGATTTATTGGGTAACTAAGGGGTACCCACGAAAGAAAGAACTACAAGACTTCGAAACACGTAAGAGATTTTCCCAGTGGGTACCCACAGAACTTCCTAAGCTGTTCCACTTGGCATTAGATTTGCTCCTTGCTACGTCAGCGCAGTCAGATGTGCGCCGCATATGCTGAATAGGTGAAATGGATGCGAGTCTTATCTGCCGCACACTACGAAGTTCCATTCGGACATTTGTGATGACTAGGTTTTTTTATGTAACGTGGATGCGGGAGGGTCCTGCATCTGTTATCCGGGAAGTTGAGAATCTATGTGTCAACGTTCACCTGTAGTACCGTGTGAATCATGTCCGAATACTAATTGTCGTAACAATGAGTCGATAAAAAAGGGAAAGCTTTCAAAACCTGAGACAGGACCCGTACAGCCTGATACAGAAATCGTAGAGACAGACTACTGTCTCGAGGATATGCTGGATGTCCGCGGGCTGTTGGAAGCATACTCGCTTGTGTACAATCGCTACGTCGAAGCTGAATATATTCCCGAAAACACCTGTGGCATACGAATAAGCGGATTTGAGCTGTTGCCAGATAGTGAAACATTCACTGTTCGAAATAGCGCTCACTTTATTGTGAGCACGGCTACACTAGTTTGTGACAATGAGAGTGGCCTCCCTCTTGATACTGTATTTCCTGAAGAAGCTAATTCACTGCGACGAAAAGGTCGCAGGCTGGCAGAGGGGACCATGTTTGCAAATAATCCCATCGCCGGCAGAGTGGAATCCGCGGAGGCAAATTTAATTCTACTTTCTGCAACTTTACGGAAGTGCGCTGAAGAAGAAATTGATACATACCTCGTAGTAGTGAACCCCAAACACGCATTGTTTTGGGAGCAATTTGTAGGTTTCAAGCGGTTATCCAGCGATCGCGCGTGTTCTCACGTAAAAGGGAATCCCGGTATCCTTTTTGGTATTGATGTACCAAATGCCATGGACCCGAAATCGAAAATTGCCAAACTCATAGAGAGCGTAGATAAGCGATTCATCACGAGAAGTTGCGTTAACGACAAGTCATTAGTGATTAGTCACCTAATACGATTTCTTCTCAAGAGCGACCCGCGAACCATACTTGAAATACCGAAGAACCTTTTTCGAAGCATTGTTACGCAATTCGACGATGAGGAATGCGACTTGCCTCACACTGGAATCCATGAGGCTGCGGATAATGGGGAGGCTGCGACTGAAACGGAGCTAGACAGAATTGGCCTTAACTGCGGAGTATCGTAATGAAAGAAGAAATCATCTCGCAGATCGTACAAATTCTGTCGAGAAACGTCGAAGACACTTCAGCTATTACACCCGATGCGTCACTCCTAGACGACCTCGCACTAGATTCTCTACAGGTATGTGAAATACTTGCACTTGCCGAAGAAACCTTCGGTGTGGACATTCCGCACACCTCGATATTTCTCGTGGACACGATCGAGGAGGTCGGTGAGCTTATCTTTTCGCTTAAAGTTCAGGTGGCCTGATCCATGCGTTTTAAGTTTTAGGTCATACACGACTGGCTTCTTCCGGTTTGCTCGAAAGTTCGATTGGCTTGCGTGCCATTCCTATTATTATTTGGGAAGTTGGTTTTGCGAAAACGCTCTACGCAATAGATGAATGGAATAATACGAGGGAACGAGCAGGGTAATCCAGGAAACAACATCCCCCCAACCATCGCTTATCAAGGCCGTGTAGAGTCCTGTTGCAGTGCATAGTGCAAAAAGTATTGGCAATAGAAAAAGTCGGCGAAAACGATTAGCGCTCTTCACTGTGCTACCTCCCTGGACATCTGAACGTTTGCGCTCTCCCCCACTGTCTTACGCTTTTTCGAGGCAACATGGCGCTTCCACCAGAGATATAGTCCGCTACACAGTATAACAATTGAAATTACGTCGAGGATCGCCCAGATAATTTTCATCGGTAGACCTCCGTAATCACCAAAATGCAGGGGCTGGGAGATGAGTAATGCCGTCACATACCACGGCATGGCCCGGGAAGTGACAAAGGCGCCGGATTCACCGTCGATCAGGGCGGGCTTCAGCAGCTTTGAGGTAAGCGGTGTGTCACCACGAAGGAAAACGGCATAATGGTAGGGGCTCGAGAACTTCGTTCCCGGGTAGGCAATGAAGGAGAGTTGCATTCCGGGATCCCGAAGCAGCGCCTGATCGAGGGCTCCCTGCACAGATGATAATTGTTTCGGCAATTCACGAGCACTGTTTGTTTCATGGGCAATCATTTCTGCGAGTTCCTTTTGTTGCCAGACTTTAAGAACAAGGTCCGCCCAGGTGTTGATCATACCGGTTACGCCAACCACCAGGAGCCAGATAAGTACCACCATACCCAGGGCGTTGTGCAGGTCCAGCCAGCGACTGCGCGGTCCTTTGTCAGCCCTCACATCGCCGAAGCTTCTACTGCGCATGAATGGCTCGTAGACGACTACCCCCG
>JAUIMJ010000251.1 GCA_030433295.1 bacterium
TGAATATTTTGAGGGGCGTTATCACCTTGCCCGAACAGAGCAGGCCAGCGGTATCACCATACTCGGGAGTAGTGGTGTGAGTATTGTGCCGCGCGATGATCTCCTGAAACCAGACGCCGTGGATGCGGACGCTATATACGAGGTCCCTTGTCATCGATATGAGCCGGAATTCAAAGCCATTGCGGGTAACCCGGCTGAATTTCTCAGTGCTTGCTTTTCGGTCTTGCAGGAAATACCCCTTGGAAGTGAGTATCAGATTTCCCCGGGCGCAGCTGGGCTGACCGGGCTCTACACCAAAGAAATAAACGCAAAAACACTTGCCGAACGAGGGCTTCGGTAATCCGCATAGCAATAGTGGTAACTAGTTGTAATTGCGCGATAAATCCAGTGCTCAGAGGTTTGACCCGTCTACGCAGCTGCGCTATACTATTACTAATTCGAAAGTGTTTTATCCCAGATCGACGCTTGATACGAAGTCCGTCGATAACCCGACTCTAAACCCCAATCAACACTGTACGTGCTTTAGACCGGACCAACGTTTGTTGCTCTTGTCGTATGTTTTGGGGAAAACCAAGCAGCACTGATTTGCGCCGACTCGACGTTTTCTGCGCAAGTGAGTGCAGGCGTATCGTTGCTTCCACGTTCATTCACTCTGTGCCAATTCTTAAACATCTACTGTCCTTAGATTCGTAAACCGGCCAGTGAGAAGTTTTAGGCAACAGAGGTATGCGGGAGTGTTGGGCACAGCCTGTAGCAAGGCGCGTGCAGGTCCGGAGATACGCGCAGTACCGCGCTTGAGTCAGCCGGTAAAAACGAGGTTGTAGTAAAAAACGATTGCGATATAGCAGAGGGCGGTATATTTTACGAGTGCCTCTCAAAAGAATCCACAACACTTATATTCACCCTAATTGACATTGAGCATACCCCAAACTTAAGCGGCGCTGCGTCTGAAACGCATACCTATACATAAAGGGATTTGCATCTTTATCCTTTTATGACATTCCAGAACAGAACCGCGGCAAGTCTAAACTAAAAGAGAATTATCCATGAATTTATCAGAACTTAAATCCGCAAAGGTCACCGAACTCGCGAAAATCGCCGATGATTTTGGCATTGAAGGAGCGAGCAATAAACGCAAGCAGGACCTTATTTTCGCGATTCTTGAAGCTCAGGCTGAATCAGACGGACAGATATATGGCTCGGGTGTCTTAGAGACGCTGCCGGACGGCTTCGGTTTTCTCCGTGCTCCTGACTCGAACTATCTCCCAGGCCCTGACGACATCTACGTCTCTCCTGCACAGATTCGGCGATTCAGTCTGCGAACAGGGGACACCGTATCGGGGCAGATTCGTCCACCTAAGGAAGGCGAGCGTTACTTCGCCTTGCTCAAGGTTAATGAAATTAACCATGAGTCGACTGATGCCCAGAAGACTAAAATTTTATTTGATAACCTCACACCGCTTTACCCGGAAGAAGCCTTCAAAATGGAGCTCAACCCGGAGCAAATGTCTACGCGGATCATCGATTTGTTGTGTCCGATAGGAAAAGGGCAGCGTGCGCTCATCACCGCACCACCGCGAGCCGGTAAGACAATACTTCTGCAGCA
The DNA here is from genome assembly GCA_030433295.1 of bacterium. Lineage (GTDB taxonomy): Bacteria > Bdellovibrionota_C > UBA2361 > SZUA-149 > SZUA-149 > JAUIMJ01. The sequence goes on from JAUIMJ010000251.1 coordinate 1,607, forward strand.
GATAGCAAACGCTATCGCGACAAATCACCCTGAGGTTATTCTTATTGTTCTGCTTATCGATGAGCGACCGGAAGAAGTTACCGATATGGCCAGAAACGTTAAGGCCGAGGTAATTAGCTCGACGTTTGACGAACAAGCCACCCGTCATGTGCAGGTCGCTGAAATGGTGATCGAAAAAGCTAAACGCCTGGTTGAACACAAGCGTGACGTCGTTATCCTACTGGATTCTATTACTCGTTTGGCCCGCGCATACAACACGGTGGTACCGCCGAGTGGAAAGATCCTCAGTGGTGGTGTCGATTCAAACGCCCTCCATAAACCAAAGCGATTCTTTGGTGCCGCGAGAAACGTCGAGGAAGGCGGAAGTCTCACTATTATCGGTACCGCGCTTATCGAAACCGGCTCGCGAATGGATGAGGTGATCTTTGAGGAGTTTAAGGGAACCGGTAACATGGAATTGGTGATGGACAGAAAGCTTGCTGACCGTCGAATTTACCCGGCCATGGATATTAACAAGTCCGGTACTCGAAAGGAAGAATTGCTTCTTGATGAAGAAACGCTGCAGCGCATATGGCTTCTCAGGAAGGTACTCACCCCGCTCAATTCACTCGATGCAATGGAGTGGCTCCGTGATAAGATGAAGGGTACCAAAAGCAATAAAGAGTTCATGGACCTAATGAAGGGATAAGCGATTGAGTTCGACTGAAGATACATCTTCAGACCTCCCCGAATCTTCCCCTGAGCAGGCCGATGCGGCTCAGGGGGAGGATTTCTCTCGCGTTGTCGCGAACCTCACCCACGAATTGAAAACACCGCTCCACGCAATTCTCGCGGTAGCGAGTGTGCTGCAGTCCGAAGCCGACGGTCCGCTAACGAAAGAGCAGCAAAAACAGGTCGACATAATCCAACGTAATGGCGGTCAGCTTCTTGACCTCATCAACGAGCTTTTGCAATTCAGCAGCACCAGCACTGTCACGCGTAGTCTTAATCTAAGAAAAGTATCACTGCCGTCGCTGCTTGCTGAGATAGTCGAAAGCATTGAGGTTGTGGCCGCGAAGAAAAATGTACGGGTCGCAGCTGATTTTCAAAAGGTCCCGAAGTCTTTCGTAAGTGATGCTACTTTGCTTCATCGAATTTTCGGTAATCTATTGAGTAACGCGGTGAAGTTTTCTTTGGATGGCGGAGAAGTCTTTCTCTTTGCTGAGTCGGCTCAGGACGGTAGTCTCAAAGTACAGATTTCCGACACTGGTATCGGAATGTCTCCGGAGGTGTTGCATTCAGTATTTCGAGAGTTTTATCAGGTCGATGCCGGAGACACGCGCCGTTACGGTGGTGTCGGTCTCGGTCTTGCGCTTGTGCGTACCTCTCTGGAGCTATTGCAGGGTAGCATGGAGGTAAAGAGTGAGCCGGGTCAGGGAAGTTTGTTTACCTTTAGCATTCCGAGCGCGGAAGGTGTCGTGGAGAAACGACGAATACTCTTTATGGACCGTGATGCTACGGTACGCCTCACGCTGCGTGAGTGTTTTGAGTCGGAAGGGTATGAGACAGAGATGATAGCTGACCCTGGCTCTCTTGTTCAAACCATCGCGGAATTCCAGCCACACTTGTTGCTGATGGACATCGAGGGTCCGAACATGTTCACCCTTGAGCTGGTCGAGCAGATTCGTACGTCCTCCTGGGGCTCATCGCTGCCTATTTTACTTATGTCAGTGCTTGATGGACCGGATGAGCGAGCACGAGGCTTTGCCGCTGGTGCAAACGATTTTATCGTAAAACCGTTTGATGTAACCGAGCTGCTTGCTCGTGTTCGAACATTATTGGAACGACCATGGTAGATAGTAATTCGCTGATTCTTGCTGTAGACGACAACGAAGATGCACTTTACGCACTTGAGCGGATGCTCAGTCATAAGGGATATCGGGTAGTTACTGCGGCCTCCGGGGAGGAGGCGCTGACGATAGCAAGTGAGCAGGTGCCTGCGCTTATTTTGCTGGACGTAATGATGCCTAAGCTGGACGGACTCGAAGTAACCCGCCGCCTCAAAGCAGACCCCATTCTCCAATACATCCCTGTCATCCTGCTCACTGCAAAAGACAAACTCGAAGATATTGTCGAAGGCCTTGAGAGTGGGGCTGACGGCTATATTACGAAACCATTCAGGCCGGAAGAGCTACTCGCGAGAACGCAGGCTGCTCTCAGATTGAGACGCATCTATGAGACGCTCCAACAAAGCGAGGAGAGTAATGAACGGCTGCGCAGAGAAGTAGGAGAAAAGTATAACTTCGACAATATCATTGGGGAGAGTGAAGCTCTTCAAAAAGTGTTCTCGCTGGCTGGGAAAATCGCAAAAAGTGACTCGTCAGTGCTTATCGAGGGCCCTTCTGGTACCGGTAAAGAGCTCTTCGCAAAGGCAATACATTTCAATTCAGGCCGTAGAGATAAACCGTTCATTGCAAAAAATTGTGCCGCATTCAGTGAGACACTGCTTGAGTCGCAGCTTTTTGGGCACGTGAAAGGGGCGTTCACCGGTGCAACGAAAGATCAGGACGGACTGTTTCGTGCTGCGGATGGGGGTACTCTCTTTCTCGATGAGATCGGCGAGATGCCCCTCGAGCTCCAGGCAAAATTACTTAGAGTTTTGCAGGATGGTTCCTTTACACCGGTTGGTAGTACGGTCGAAACTTCAGCCGATGTTCGAATCGTTGCTGCGACGAATCGAACCTTGCGAACTATGGCGCAGGCCGGTGAATTTCGTGAAGATCTCTACTATCGCCTTGCGGTAGTAACCCTGACCCTTCCTTCGCTTAGTGAACGCAAAGGAGATATTCCCCTCCTCGTGGAGTATTTTCTCAGGGAACATGCCAATAAGAGAAACGCCAGCGTAAAAGAAATCAGTGAAGCCGCCATGGGTAAGCTGATGATGCATTCATGGGATGGGAATATAAGGGAACTGCAGAATGAAATAGAGCGCATGCTCATTCTTGGTGTTGACGACGCGATTCTCGACGTGGATCTGCTCTCCGAACATATCGCCGGGCTGGAGGAGGCTGCGACACCCGCAGTTGATGCGACCCATGGCCTTAAGGCGGCCCTGGAGGAGCTGGAGCGTAAGCTGTTGCTGCAGACACTCACGGAGACCGATTGGAACAAATCTCAGGCCGCAAAGATTCTCAAGATCAGCAGAAGTAACCTTATAGCCAAGGTTCAGCACTATGACCTGGAGTCCGAGAAGTAGTAAGTATACAAAATAAATAGATATTTTCGAAAAACCGCAGGGGTGTGTATTAAAGCTCTTGAAGTGCGCGGAAGTGTGTAGTATTATAGATATATACACACACTTTAGGAGGTAGCATGAATAGTAGTTGTATAGGTTTAGAAAGTAGTAATGCTGTTTTAGTAGGTTTTACTGAGCAATACGATAAGCATTACTCACGGATGTTTCGTATTGCGTTGAAGCTCTCGGGGAAAGCGGATGAAGCTGAGGATATTGCGCAGGAGGCTTTTATAAAGGCCTTTCGTGGTGCATCGCGCTTCAGAGGACAATCCAAGCTTTCGACCTGGCTTCACAGGATAACGGTAAACACCGCCTGGGACTTGCTACGGCGAAAAAAGCGGCAGAGAGCGCTTTTGGAGGAAGCCAGGGCCAGAGGTGAACTCGATGAGGTCGCAGGTGGGACCGAGAAAGCACAACGCAACTTGCTGATATCATTCATCGAGGAGCTCCCGACAGCGGAAGCCGAGGCCATACGTCTTAGTTATTTCCACGGTTACTCGCATAAGGAAATCGCGGACAACGTAGGTTGCGCAGAAAGTACCGTCTCCTGGCGCATACACATGGCACGAAAGAGTCTTCGTCGAAAGTTTGAGGAGTATGGGATGGAGGAAAGCAGTTTGGAGCTTACAGCCGCCTAGGTCGGCGGCTAAGGCCTAAAGCCAAGCCACAGCTCCACTCCCATGCAGCGAACGCTGTGTGCAAGCTGTGCACCGTCAGGCGCCTTCGTCTGAGCACAGTTCCTCTCACCTCGGTATTTCTGCTAAAACCTTGTATCAGCAGCAAGGCAAACGAACCTAGAAGGAATACCGATGCACTACGCAACAATTAACCCGGCGAGTGGTCAGACGCTCGCTACCTACAAAGCGTGCACCGACGCTGAATTGGATTCTGCCGTTCTTGACGCCGGTAGAGCGTATTCACATTGGCGTGAACTCAAACTTGCACAGAGATGCAGTGTAGTCGCACGGCTTGCGGAACTCCTGGCTGCTAATCGTGATGAACTCGCTCTTCTGATTACCACAGAAATGGGTAAGCCTGTTTCTTACGCACTCGCGGAAATCGATAAATGCGCCGCGAGCTGCACGCATTACGCTGAGAACGCTGAGGACTATCTGCGTGACGACACGCGTGTAATGTTGGACGGCCGCAAGGCACGTGTCCGTTATCTCCCGAGCGGGATAGTGTTCGGCATCATGCCGTGGAATTTTCCTTTCTGGCAGGTTATTCGGGCCGCTGTTCCCGCGATTCTCGCAGGAAATGCTTTTATTTTGAAGCATGCGCCGAATACTCCCGGTTGTGCGTTACGCGTAGCTGAACTACTGCTTGAAGCGAGTGATCTCAAAGGCTTGTTCACGAATGTTTTCCTCAGCAAGGAACAAAGTGCAACTCTTATTGGGCATCCAGACATTCGCGGAGTTACTCTTACCGGCAGTGCGCGTGCAGGTCGACAGGTGGCAGAGGTTTCCGGCAGGAGTTTGAAGCCGATTATACTTGAACTCGGGGGAAGCGATCCCTTTGTCGTGATGGCGGACGCGGATGTGAAGCGTGCAGCTACACAGGGGGCCGCAGCGCGATGTTTTAATAGTGGTCAGGTCTGCTGTGCGCCTAAGCGATTTCTCGTCCACAACTCCTGCTATGATGAGTTTTGCAGTACCTTCGCCTCATGTTGTGAGGATCAGCGTATTGGCGATCCCGCAGAACGAGAAACGACCATGGGCCCGCTGGCTCGTGATGATATTAAATCCAGTCTTTTGGATCAGGTACGCAGGAGTGTATCGAGCGGAGCACATCAAGTAACGACCGGACACGTACTCCCCGATGCCGGCAACTACGTTGCGCCATGCATACTATTGAACGCCAGCCCGGATTCTCCCGCCTTACTGGAGGAGCTCTTTGGCCCGGTCGCTGCGATAATTCCGTTTAAAGATGATGCTGAGGCAGTTGAGGTCGCTAATCGTAGTGCCTACGGACTATCGGGTTCAATCTGGACCGCAGACCCTGAGCGGGCTGAGCCGCTGGCAAGGAAGATC
>JAUIMJ010000252.1 GCA_030433295.1 bacterium
GAAAGGCGGCTGGATTCAGACCTTTACTGCGCAGCTCGGTCTCTGCTGTCTTTAGATAAAATTCAGCAGCAACATTGATAATTTCTGCCTCTACGTAGGTCTCGGTGACAAAATGTTCAACCCATTCCTTGAGCAATGATATCAGTCGCGACTGTTCGATCTTACTCACGTCGATGAGCATCAGGGTGTCCATCTGCTTTAAGAAGCCGGGCAGGAAGTCATCGCAGAAATTGCTCTTAATCATGTCTGCGTTTCGAGCCATTTTGTATGTCGTAAGAGCACTCAGTGACTTGGAGACGCGTTTTGACTCTTCCAGGCGATTTGCATACAGGCTGCCAAAGACCGTGACAAAACTGTCAGGCGCATCTTCCGGGACATCATAGGGAAAGCCCAGGTCACGGCAGGCCAGATCTGCGGTTCCGCCGGGGCGAAAAAACAGATTGATAAACGAGAGACTGAGCGGCGTAGGATTAGGCAGAATCTCAGAGAGTTCGTTTTGTTGAAAGACGATCTCATCTGCCGGAGCATCCTTTACGAGCTCCATGAGTTTGTGCCGCTCTCGCTCGAAGAGACGGCTTGTATCTTCGCCTATTTCGCCTTCGCGCGAGAGAACGGTGATATCGCGTGCCTGGAGTATATGGAACGTTTCATTGTAATAGGCCCACTCGATGTCCTGCGGCTTGCCGAAGACTTCTTCGATTTTTGCACCGAGGGCGACCAGATCGCGCAGTGGTATGGGTGGGTCCTCATCGTCCAGCAAACTCAATGTGGCGCGCCCGTAGCGGAACGCACTGGCGTTGGTTTCGCCTGATACCAGAGCGTCGCCGAGACCTTTGGTCAGCTCAATGAGCATGGCACCGCTTTCATTCGGGTGCTCGGTGAACATGACTCCGGCATACTCTGCTGCGACCATCTCCTGAATGAGGACCGCGCCACCGCCGCCGGCCTCACCACTGTATTTTTGAGAGCGTTCGGAGTAGAGCGAGCGGTGGACTTCTCGAATCGCCTCGTCAACCTTGGGCAGGGCAACATTGAGCAGGGAGTCAAAAACACCTGCAAAGCTTTGCTCCTCCCCGTCTTCTTTGGCGCCGGAGCTGCGTACGGCGAAGGCATCGCCACCAATCTTACGTAGCGACTGTTCGATTTCCCTACTGCGCTCGGGGGGAAGGTCAGCATCTTCGCCAGAGCGGTCGAATGCTGCTTCGGTGACGACGAGTCCGTCCGGAACGGGAAGGCCTTCCTTCATGAGTCTCCCGAGGCGTCCGGCTTTGTTTCCGGAACCGGCGACTAAATGTGCTTTGGCAAGGGCGAGTACTCCGGGGTCCTCAATGGTCTGCTCCTCTTCCCGCCGCTCACTGAGGCTGAAGAAGAAGGAAAGGACAATTGATTGAAGCAGCAGTAGAGATACGTTAACGCAGAGGTAAAAATTGACTGCGGCAACCAGCGGGAGGGTGATAGCGACTATGACAAGCGCCCCGATTATATGAAAGGCTGTGGTAAGTCGTTTCTGCTCTTTGGCGTTACTCTGCATCAAGGCAAACAGTAAAAATCCGAGAATTGCTGATAGCGCATAGTAGTGGGTGTCGATCGAAGAAGGCGAGTCCAGCCAGAGAAAGCTGTCTTTGTATTTTTTAGCATGGTCCTGAATAACAAAGAATGCCAGGAGAAACGCCGTAAGCTGAACGAGAGACCCGCACAAATTGAAAACGGGAGTGATTTTATTCTTTTTATACCAGCGCATTGTTGCACGCGAGAGTCGCTCGGGATCGTCGGCATGCTTCGTCTTGATATCCTTTAACTCATCCGCCAGGCTTCGTTGAACATACTGGTCCCGATCGTTCTTCCAGGTAAAAGGGAGAAAAAGAACGCGAAGTCCCAGTACAAACAAAATGATTGCGACGAGATAGTTATCGGTGTGTTTCTCGATAAAGGACATTCCTGCTTCCAGAGGCTGCGACAGCAGCGAAAAGAAGGTTTGCTCGTTTGTTTCGCGCCACTGTTTCTCGAAGGCCATCTGAGAATCTAGATGGATGTACTCGTGGGGCACCGTATAGCGTCCAAGGTATTCGCGACCGGCTCGTGTTAGTCGGAGTCCTATCAGGAGAGAGTAGAAGCAGCTGCGTTTGTCGTAGCAGGGTGCGATAATAGGTCTATCTTTAGGCAATTCCTCCAGCGCCTTTGTCCATTCATCGCTGGTCATCTTGCGAATCGGAATATTGTAGGCACCCGGAAGGTGGGAGATAGCGAAGTCACCCGGGTAGCGAACGTCGACGAAAACGGCCTGTCGACTGCTTACCAGATCCTGAACCTGAGGCGTGTCGAGTAAAACTTCTTTGGTCGGGTAGTCTGCAATGTCTCGAGCGCGGGAGTTGCTGTTTCTTGCCAGTCCTTCAGAAGGCCGTCCTTCTAAAATCCATTTTGAAAAGCCCCCGACGAGGAAGCGACAGGAATACCCCTGTGCTTTCAAATCTGCGCAGAGCTCCCCGCTGCGGTTCCCCGATTCACAGATGAGAATGAACGGTTTGCCCTTGCTTAAGAGGGTTTCCTTGTTCTGGCGAAGGTCAGGCTGAACGATATGCGTGGCGCCGGCGATGTTTCCCATCTCAAATTCTTCGGGCGTGCGCACGTCAATGAATTCGTAACGACGAGAAAAGTCATCAAATCGCCAGAGCTTCGTGAATTCTTCCGTACTGATACCAGCCGGATGATCGACCTGCTGACTTAGTGAGAGAGTCTTTAGATTGACATCGCCCACCTTTTTCCCATCCTCCACTGAAGGACGGGTAAGGTTGCTGTACAGTCTTCGATTTCGGGCATCAACTTCAGACGTATACTGCAGTACATTCGCGGCCAGAGAAACGAGGAGCAAGACACTGCAGATGGCAAATCCCCATCCGCTTGCTGCACGCGAACGTCCGCCTCTGCCTCCGCCGCGCCGTTTCTGCATAAAGGACGCACCGAAGAGTACGGAGGCCAATCCGAGCACCTGACCGGCACTGGCAAATACGTTAACGATTACATCAGGGGAAGGGATAGCGTAGCAGTTTGCAGGAAAGAGTACCTGTGCAAGGACACAGCCTGTGATGAGCGTTCCTCTTTCAGGCACAGCCTTTCGAGTTACTTTTGAAACTACCCGCATACCGATTCACTAAGATTTTTTTCAGGTTGAACTATATGAGCGGAGCACGTACCGGCTCCACACGGCGCAGCTTCCCGCCGTGATCTCTACTGTAAGTCGACCTTTTTAGTGTGGGGCTTTAGAGGGCAATTTCAGCTTGTCGATTGCCTTGAGCAAACTGTCTTTGTTTATCGGTTTGGTCAGCACATCGCTGGCACCAAGTTCCAGACCTCTATGTCGGTCGTCGACTACGGACAGAACAATTACGGGCACTTCCGCCAGATCGCTCTGCTCTTTCAGGGAGTGGATCACCTGCCATCCGTCCATTTCCGGCATCATGATGTCCAGAGTAATAACATCGGGAATATGCTCCTTCGCAAGTCGCAATCCCTCATCTCCCCGATAGGCTGAGCAAACCCAGTATCCGTCTTTCAGGGTTCTGCGAATCAGGTCGTGTACCTGTGGGTCATCGTCAATAACGAGTACTCTCGTCTCGGAATCTCCCGGTCTCGGTTCATCCTCACATTGATCAAACTTCAGCGCCGGAAGAGTCGCCGGGTCTTTCACCCGGGTCGGTATTTTCAGCGTAAAGGTCGAACCAACGCCCGCTTCACTTTTTACCGTGATGTCGCCTCCCATTAACTGGGAGAAGTGCCTGGTGATAGTGAGGCCAAGTCCGGTTCCGCCGAACTTGCGAGTAGTCGAAGAGTCGGCCTGAGAGAATGGTTGAAAAAGTTTTGCGACCTGCTCCGGCGTCATTCCAATACCGGTGTCACTGACGGCGATGCTTATCCAGTCCTCCTCGTCCTGTGAAAATCGGTCTGCGGTAAGCGTGATGGTTCCGTTCTCCGTAAACTTTGAGGCATTCCCGAGCAGGTTGATCACACACTGTCGAAGCTTGGTGCAGTCGGCGTGGATACTTCCCAGATTGTCGCTGAGCACTAAGTCAAAGGTGTTCGAATTCTCTTTGACCTTTGGCGCAATGATATCTTTAAGCCCTTCAAGTGTTTCCGCGAGATCGAAGTCTTCAAGGAAAAAGTCCATCTTCCCCGCCTCAATCTTAGAGAGGTCGAGGATGTCATTTATAAGACCGAGAAGGTGTTTTCCGGCAGAAACAATTTTTTCCAGATCGTCGTTGTATTCTTCTGGCTCAAGCTCACCGCATTCTTCGATGAGCATTTCGCCATACCCAATTATCGCGTTGAGGGGGGTGCGAAGCTCATGACTCATTGTCGCGAGGAAGCTACTCTTAGAAAGGTTTGCCTGCTCGGCCTCTCGTTTTGCCTCTTCCGCTTCGTGTGCTGCGGTCGCCAACTCAGCGGTGCGCGCTTCCACGATGGATTCCAGGTTTTTACTGTGTTCGGCCAACTGATTGTGGGAAATTTCAAGCGCTTGCTGTGCTTCCTGTAGTTGACGCTCCCGTTTTCCTTTTAGCTTCCAGGCTGCGCCGAGGTCATTTACCGACTTGGCGAGCCCCATGAGTTCTCTGGCCGCAGAGATCTGAACTCGTGAATCCAGGTCTCCTGCTTTGAGAGCAATCAGTCGTTGGTCGATAAGCCTGATAGGTTTGATAACGACTTTGTGCAGACCGACTATCAACAGTAGTGCGAGCAGGGAAAGAATGGCGATGAACATAAGGCGCACGTGTTTTACGTGTTGCCGTATTTCCTGGTTCATGGAGGCGGCGTTGAGGGTGATCTTCATCTTACCGAAGCTTTCGTTTTCGAGCGTGATGTCTTGCTCGAAATACATCGCATCTTCGCGGGCAACGTTTTCACGCCGATTCCACTTCATTAACTGCTTGCCGGAGGAGTCCTCGATTACCATGGTCACGATGTTCGGGTCCCGTTCGGTCGCCTGGGTGACGATAGTTTCGAGTAGCGGGATATCCTGGGCGATTACGGCGTCGATCGATACCGATGAAAGAATGGCAAATGTCTTAGTGGAATTTTCTTTGAGATTCTCAGTGAGATAGGAGCTGACCTCCTGCCGAATGAGATGCCCCCCGGCTCCTGCCGCAGCCACAATCACGACCAACAAAAAAACCGCCAGTTGTAGCCAGAGTGGCCAGCGCGAAACGCCGGACTTGGATTTTGAATTTGAGTATCTCATATTCCTTAAAAAACCTCGTCGAGAATTGCCTCACCCCTCAGCTCTGTTTTGTTTCAGTGAGCCGAGGTTGCCGTAAGGCGATTTCTATTGAAAGAACTCCTCATTTTTCTCCATTGCTGTTCTGACGAGGACATAGTCACCGGGGTCACCGGACACCAGTTCATCGGCGTTAATCGCACCGAGAGCCTTTTCGTCAGTAATAGAAAAAAGAGCTTTTTTGAGGGCGCCCTGGACCTCTTCGTCAAGTCCTTCACGAGCGATCCATGACTGGGGCGCATTAGGAAAGCGAGCAAGTTCGCGAAGCGGTGTTCCGCTTGATTTTAGTTTATTGAATGTTTTTTCCTTCAGTGCGCCTGCATCGAATCGTCCGGCACCTACAGCCGCTCCGACGGCATCGTGCCTACCGAGATACTCGTACTCGCTGAGGTTAGTTGCGGTGACGCCATTTTCGAGGAGGTGATGCTGGGAGAGATAGCGACCAATGGTGGAAAGTTCGCTGCCAAAGGCGAAGCTTTTGCCCTTGAGATCGGCAACCGTTTTAATCGGGCTGTCCTCTCTGACGCAAATAACTCCCTGGGCTATTTTTGATCCCTTTTTGCTCTCAGCAGCCAGAAGCAGGATCTTATCATTCTCTTTAAGCGCCTCGATGTACGAAGCAGGTCCGAATCGGGAAAAATCGACCTGGCCTTTGGTTATGTTCGTGATTCCTGCTTCATACGTAGGTGCGACTTTGAACTGAATATTTACTTTCCGATTGAGCTCACCGCTCATATTTTTCTCAATGGCCCGGGTCAGGGGTCGAAACTTTTTGATCATTGCGGTGGGTTTCACCGAAGTATAAATGCCGAACGTAAGGTTGATGGGATCTTTAGCTTCGGCAGTCTGATTGGATCCCAGGAGGAGCAAACCGACCAGGAGGAATAAGGAAAAACGATACACTGAAGGGAGAGAAGTGGTCTTCATTATAAATATTCCCCGATAAAGTCTTCACTGAGGGTGAGATCACAATGCCCACCGATTGATAATCGAAATGGAGAAGCGTACCTCCTGAATAGATTCCTGCTCGCTAGGTCGCTGTACTGCGGCTACAACACTGTGCGCGAGTGCCAGCCCGGGCACTCTGCGGCCCATCCTATTCAAGCTCCGTCTATTCGTCGATGGCAAAAAGGTATCCGGGGGTTCGGAAATCCTTTGTTAGGGAACTACTCGGAAATTTGGGATTTTGGCGCCAGAGCCAGGTCTTTCGCTTAAATCAGGGGGACTTGCAGGGGGCAGCAGGGAAGCAGTGATTCTGGGATTCTTCGAGGCGAAGCATGGTCCAGGACGGGGAAGGGCGTTCGCTCCGGTATGTTCCGGGAGTATGAACTGCTGTTCGGAGAGACCTTCAGCCCTGAAGTAGCTAATAAGAGTAGCTAAGTGCCTGTAATTATTAGTGGCGAATAGTCGGTGCCACTGTGAATGTATGCGCCCAGGAGGACTCGAACCTCCAACCTACAGATTAGAAGTCTGTTGCTCTATCCAGTTGAGCTATGGGCGCTGGCAATCGCTTTCTATACCGCCTTGAGCATTTCGGCAACTCTGCGAATGCT
>JAUIMJ010000253.1 GCA_030433295.1 bacterium
AAATACTTCCACTGCTTATCGCCAAGCTCTCCAAGCTTTGCCCTTCGCTCCGCAGGGTCGGCGATAGCCGCAATCGCTTTCTCCTCAGCGGCAAACTTTGTTCTGAACTCATTGGATACGCTTACCAGGTAATCCTGAATTTCGCTGTTTATTCTCACCCCACTGGAGCTGCCCACACCCGGAGCATCGCCGAGAAGTCCAAAAGAGTAGAGATGAAGTATGTCGTTACCCGCTGCACCAAGCGCGGAAGTATTGCCATACAACTCGTAGTCAACTCGCATTGAGCGATTGTAGAGATCAATAACATGAGCTCCGGTTCTTGACTCCATTCCCCAGAGACGTCGCATGAGCTTCGTCGTTTGAGGGTTCTCGTAGGCTTTTTCGCTCTCGTTCTGCCAGATCTTGTGCTTGTAGCGATAGAGTTTCCAGCCGTCGCGCTCGATTCCCCAGACCCAGCGGTGGCGAGGGGACTCCAGAAGCTCACCGAGGCGCTCCCAGTTATGTCGACCTTTCTCTGCATCGCTACCGTATGAGCGGGTTGTCTTAAATCCCAGAGCACGTAGCTCACGGGAACTGAAAGGACTCTCCGGACCGAACATCTGCCCCAGAATGGCCGCTTTCATCTGCGTGGTGACAACGTCACGCTCATTGGAGTTGAGCAGTTCCAGTTTCTCGGTGATGGAATCAGCTCGGTCAAAACGACGCTTTCTCCGCAAATAGGTGGGGTGATCTTCGCCATAGACAAAGCCCTTTTGAGCAAGCTTGAGTGAATCCCGAACGCCACGTTTCGCCCAGTCATCCTCGATTTGTTGGTCGAGCTTCATCAACGCATGCGTGACCCCGGCCACTTCACCCACAGCACCTCCAAGCGCTCCAAGTGCCGCACCTGGAGGCCCAAAGAATGAACCCATAGCAGCACCCATCAGAATTGGGCTCCCTGTTTTGACCATGATCTGACGGTCATTATCGTATAAGAGGGTATTCGGATCAGACCAGGTCATGTACCCATCGACAACCCCTCCGGCAAACGACAGAGATGCACCCCCTGCCTTAGACGCAAGAACGCGACCGACAAACTGACCGGCGGTAGTTCGACCAGCAGTCATTGCACAAACTTTCTGAAGACCCATGAGTCCACCACCGATAATCAGGGCATTCTGACCGCCACTGATTCCCTCGTATGCCACCGCCTGAGCGGTGCTCCACTTACTGTCCGTGACCGTCATGTGGAAAGCATCCCAGTCTTCAATATCCTCGTTCAGCATGTAAATGAGCGACGGAAGAATTGTGTGTCGCGAGCCGACCGAATAGTCCGCAGCGGCTGCCGTGTAAAGACCTTCAGCGAGAACCGCAACACCAATTGCTGTTTTTGCGGGATGTTTCTGCGCCATTCGCTCAAGGCGATGCAGCGTATTTGTCTCAAAGTTGCGTATCGCACTCTTCAGACGACCATTCCATTTACCATTTACACGCCCCTGGGTAGTTTTAAGATTAGCTTTGGCGCTGCTTACGTGTTCCTCTATATCGAGAATTCTCTTTTCAAGTTCGGCAACACGAGCTTTCTGTTGAGAATTCGGGCTATCGATCTCTCGAAGTCCCTTAAGCTCACCCCTTGCGCTTGATAAATTTGCATCCGCATTGGCGAGCTGTCGCTCAAGACGAATAAGCTGCTTCTGATCACCAATATACTCCACCGCAGACTCAAGCGCTTTGGCCTTACCCTGGAGGCCTTTTCTTTGTTTTTCGAGTTGGGCCTTGCGTTCTAGTTGTGTTTTATCAAGCCTACCGGTTTTTGCTTGTTCCTCCAGAGCAGTGAGCTCATCGCCAATTGCCGTCAATTGCTTCTCCACGGCAGACCTGGCATTCCTTGTTGCCTCCAGTTCGGCGTCCATCAGACTCCGCTGTTTTTCGAGAACCGAACGCTTCTTTGCTCGTATCTCCTCCTCAATCGCCGCTTTATTTGCACTATCGGTTTCTGCGTCCAGGCGACGACGCGCTTCGTCGAGCTCACTCTCCAGGACGGCAACTTCTCGTTTTATCTGCCCGGTAGATCCCTCTGCCTTGAGTTGCGTTATCTCCGCCTCACCAGCCTTAACCCTATGTTGAAGCTGCTCTTTCTCCGCAGTCAGTCTTGTTCTCTCCGCATCTGGTAGATCCGTTTTCGCTAATTTCTCGTCAATATCTGCGATCTTGCCACGAGTGGTATTGAGTCGCTCCTCGCTTACGGCAATCCGCTGTTCGCCTTCAGTAGCTCTCAGTGAATCTCTTCTGGCACGCTCCGCCTCAAGCTCCGCACGCAGGGACTCATTTTTGGGGTCCAGATAACAATCTCGGTCCAGTTTATCTACGGCAGCCTCGGCTACCGCAAGCTTCTCCTGGGTCCGCGCGACTTTTAACTCAGCTTGCAGCTCGGCGAAGTTTCGGGAACCAGGCTCTGCCTTCGCAAGCAGCTTTTCTACCGCCTTCCGATTTGCAACAGCCCTTCGAACACCGTGACTGCTTCCGTATTCCTCAAGCCGCGCCCGTTCGCTTGCACGTTCCTTGAACTCACCACGCTGTTTAGCAAATTCATCAGCAGCATCGGTTTGACCAAGCTGGCGATATGCCGCATCAATCTCGTCGCCCATCTCATCAAAGAGCTCTGCCGCAAGCTTCTGGCTCAGCTTCTCGTTTGAGCCGGCTTCAACTATTTTTCGCTCGAGAATCTCTTTTCGACGTAACGATGCTTTTGCCTGCGTATCCTTGAGTTCTTTCAGAGAAGGTTCAAGAGCACTTTCTCCGGAAGCTATTTTTCCTTCGACTGCTTCTACCTGGGTTTGCAATGTCTCAGCATTTCGCTTGAGAGTCTGCTCCTGACCTGGAAGCTTTTTTGACTTTACGCCATCGAGATCAGTATCAAGCAGGTCTTTTGTCTGCTGGAGTCGCTCCTGGGCAATGCGACGGGCTCTCTCTTCGCCCAAACCGATTTTTTCTTTAACACTTGTCTTTACGCGATCATATCCCTCAGCAAGTTTGCGACGCCCTCCCTCTAACAATTCGGAGGTAAACGTTTTGGTTCGCTGATACGCTTTTCGAATCCAGGTCTGAATCGCCTTTTCATGAGTGACTACGCGCTCAGCAAACTGAGTTCGCGAGGTCTCCAAAGCCGATTTTGCATCCGGCGTAAGGTCTGGATCCTGAAGTTTAATTTGATATGCTTCGTCGACATCGGCGGCAAGCTCGACAATTCTCGACTTTACTCCCAATGCCGTCGCATCGTCCGTGCCGTTTATCAGTATGTCCTCCAATACTTTTGCGCGCTTAAGCACCGCATCGGCATGACTCTTTTCCAAACTGGCGATCGTTTTTGCCAGCCTTTCCGTCGGCGTTTTCGCATGCTGTTTCTTTAAATGTTCAAGACGACGATTGTATGCTTTCCGATACTGAGCATCTTCCTGGGCAAGTGCTTTCAGCTTCTCCTGAATCTTTGGGTCCGTTGGATCCAGTTCGCGCAGCAGCTGCCGATGGGCCTTGATCGTATTCAGATCTCTTAGCTGGCTTGCACGTGTATAACTGCGCGATGGCAACAGGCGACGCGCTTCCGAGTCGGTCGGCGAGGGTCGCCTTGGCTGGCTCGTGTTTTCGGGTGCATCCGCGGGTGGTCTGCGCAGCTTTTCTCGTTGTGCCTGCACTCTGGTGACAATCGCCGGCCCGGTGACACCGTGTCTGGCCAATCGGCCAACGGGGACAATCCCCCCTGCGATGGTATCCTGGTTATCATCCTTCTTATGACCGAAACTGGCGGCGGCATTCGCGAGAGAAAATCGTATTGTTTCCGGAGTGAAGTTCTTTCCGGGATCTCGCACCTTGGTGCGCAGTTCGAATTCAGAGTGACCGCTTTTCAGGGCAAGCTTATCAATTCGACATCCCAGAAGACTGCGACCATCCGATTTACCCTGAGACTGAAAATCCGCGTCGTTAAAGTCGATCTCTAAACCAGTGACCGCTTTTACGAACTCACTTAGAGACGCTCGATCCTTACTCGCAATGTCACTAAAGGCCTTTTGGTCGGGAGTACAAAGATAGGTTTCTCCGTTAAGATGATAAATTCTGACACCACTTTCGGCATGAGTAGCCAGTAAGCCCTGACTTTTTTCGTATTCCATAAAATCTGACATGCTCTTCAGGGCGGTGTCGACAGCTGCCAGCGTTTGAGAAAATGTTTCAGTGTCTTTCTTTTGTGCCGCCTCGTTCAGCTTTTTAGTAAGCTCCTGCAGATTTTCTGAAAAGCGATCGTATTCTTCATGCGTGAGATAGTGGGCCTGAGATTTTACCTGCTGAAAGCGCGGCTCAAGGCTTTCAAGCATTTCGGTAGTCGCCTGCACTTTGTCGGCAGGAACGATATCTTCGACTTTTGGTGGTACTACCCTGGTATCGGGCAATCGCAGGGTATCAGGACGTTGTGACCCTTCGAGCTTAAATGTATTGGGATCGCGCTTTGCGTCCTCAGTATTCGTCGCTTGCTCTGTTTCCGTGACTGTTGATGTTCCCATCAGAAAACCTCCTTAAACCTCTTTTTCGGGGAGAGCTTCGTACTACTGCTCTGATTTTTCTTTTCCCGCAGGGACTTGGGTCCGCGCTCCTGGGCATTTGTCGCTACGCTTATACGAAAAAATGCTCTAAAACCGCGTCGCTCTAAAGCGGCTGCTGAGGAGTTACGTGTACTCCGCCCCGTAATGATATTGTACGGATTTGATACCTTTGCGTGTCATTTGCGATCTGAAATGACCGAGCACCCACAAGTCGCTTCCCGAACTAGAAGGGACACAGAGGAATAACTCTATGTATTTCAGGGGCTTACCAGCAGGCGGATGTCCTTTCAGCTGCTGTTTTCCGAAAGGCACCAGGCCTTAAAAGCTCTGGTGTATTGCTCCAGCGCGGAAAGCATTGCTGCAGCGGGTATGGTATCGGAGACATTACTTTCTATAGCGTTCGTGTTTCGATCCACAAAGACATAGGTACCATCTGCACGTATCTCTCCAACGACGTCGAGCCAGCTCGGACCGACGACATGAAACCGCTTCTCATGTCGAACTGAATCTTCAGCATCGAGAAGATCGGCGACGAGTAGCTCGAGGAAGCGGGTATTCGAGTAGAATCCATGTACCTGCTTTCCCTTCCGTCCCTTCTTCCAAATCAGTAGCGGGACCCGGTAATTGTCGCGCCTCATCGCCGCTCTCTGAGTACGTCGACCATGATCCGCGACCAGCACTATCGCTGTGGAATCGAGCTTTCCAATTTTCCTCAGGCCTCGGACGAGCTCTTCGAGGTAAGAAAATACATAGGCCACAGAGTCTGTTTTCAGCGCAGCAATATATTTTTTGGAATGATTAACAACGAAAGGCTGGATCACCAGATTCTTATCGTTCTTTTCGAGAAACGACACTATCGGATCTATCATCGATTTGTCTTCGCAGGCTTTCTCAGTTCTCAGGACGTGTAAGCAGACATGATTCCCTCCGCTGATATCGTAGTTCTGCTGGGTGATGCGATGATCCCAATCATCCAGTCGTCCTATCAAGGGCGGGTCTACTCGCGAAGTCGCATAGACTCGAGAGAATCCCAATCGATGAAAGAGACTCAATAGCTCAAGCTTTGTTCCTACTCGACGATACTGATCCCAGCGGACCGCATACGCACGATGAGGAATAAAAATCCCACTAAGCATTGCCAGTAAACTAGTACGACTAGCTGAATTCTGTGTGTAGAAGTTGGTGTAGAAATTTGACTGACGGATGAAAGATTCGCGAAACTCGTTCTCGGAAGTAGACCTCTTGCGCTCAAAAGAGCGTATCGTTTCCGTCTCCATGACAAGAAGAATAACGTTATCCACCGGAAGGGAAGTGACAGATGTGAAATCCCTCTCCCGGTACACTTCCGTCACTGACCATTTTCCGGATGTCGACCCGGGGGGGATACTCTCATGCTGGTATCTGAGTAAACCCTGGAGAAGAGCACGATTCGTTTCAAAAAAAGGATTCTGTGGCGGAAGAAGGCTTGACAACACGAGTAGCAAACAAAGGTGTGCCCCCGACAATCGAGCACGAAGCAATTGAAGTATTCTATTGAGTTTTTCAGAAAAGACTGCGCTCAACAGAAAAGACAAAAGAAGCACAATGATTGAAATTGTTAGGTAATCGATACTGATTTGTTCTTCCCAAAGCTCCTGCAAGAGCGCGATGTTAAACCCAATGCGTAAATCAATCGCTATTTCCGCCAGCGAAATGAGTTCAAAGTGCAAGGTGTATAAAGCGAGAATGAAAAACACGCAGGGGTACACAAGCCAGAAGAACAGATTCTTCGCGAAGGAATACGAGGCAAGGACGCTAAGCCCCTGAAGCAGGAGTAGGAACACACAGAAATCTTGTAGCAGAGCAGAAAACTGCAGGGGCATGAAAATGAACTTGAGCAGGCCAAGCAGAAGAGCTGACATCAATACGACGCGGAGATGATATCTGCTTTGTCCCTCAGGAGTACTCATGGCGATATCCTAGGTATTTTTTACTCCCCCTGCACCATGAAAAAGGGGAGACCGCAGCCGGAGGTAGACCGGATAAGCTCCTAAGATTTATCACAATACCAGGCACAAGAAGCAGCGGCCCAATCCCGAAGATACCCTGCCGGGATGCGCTTGAATAACCGTGGCGCGCATGGGACAATACGGGGAGCCCCGCTCCTTCTCTTTCCCCTATTGGTAGCACACTC
>JAUIMJ010000254.1 GCA_030433295.1 bacterium
ATCGAATTAAGCTACGAACCGGAAATGCTTAAGTATCAGGAACAGGCTTCCGAGCGAATGAAAGAAATAGGAGACTGGAACACGAAGAGCGGTCTGGTCGAAGGCAATGCCATCCGCGGAATACACGAGCGTCTGGCTCAGGCTCCGGACCCGAGCAGGATACATGCCTGGCGAGAACAGCTCACAAAAGAAGAGGTTGCTCTTTTTCAGGAACGCGCAGGAGGTCTGCTCAAAGAACTCGGCTACGATCTTGCCTGATGATATCTCGCTGTTTCTCAGCGCACGTCCTTGGCACCTGCTGAACGAAGGGGAGCAAGAGCTCTTCTTCGTTTTTTTGGTCCCAGCTTCGGATACGTACAGCGCAGCTCCTCAGGCTTTCCCGCCAGAACGGAACGCCCTGTCTCAAGGCCGACCCAGGGAAACAACATATTCAGGGTAGCAATCAGCTTACGCTCAAAAACGGCGAGTGGCCTGAATCTGAATGACGACAGTTCTCTGAGCTCATTTCCAAAATACTTCCAGCTAAGCTCTCCAATCTCCCTGGTCATCGGCACATGCACATGAGCGGGGTGAATTCTCAAATACTGATCAGGTGCCTGATCGGGAGTGAAAACGCGGTTGAGAAGGGTATTGGTGTAGGCAAGCGATAAACGCCAGCCATTCAGCTCTATCTCCTCGGACAGAACCTCATCAAGCGGAGGAACCGGGCGAGATGCATACACCTTTGGCTTCACCCCATCAAAGAAGGTCTCCCCGCTTACGGGCTCGCGAAAGAAAAAATCATCATTGGCATACACAAAATGTTCCGCAAGCCCCGGTATCCGATGAAGATAGGCTTCTATCACCAGCGAGTTGAACGTTGGCAATATCTCAGGGGGCATTATGTCCTCATGAGAAACGCACTCCACCCCCGGCGCAGAAATGGCCGGCTTCTGCACGGCATCGTGCACAACCCAAATCTTACGAAAGAGACCCGGGGCAAATACTTCTGCAGATTTGAGACAAACACTCAGGTCGTCATAGGAATCGTATCGGACCTCAAACTCCTCCGAGGGAAACTCATAGGAATACTGCGAAAGCGCCTGCTCGAAGCGACGACGCCAGGCAGGGTCCTGCCCATCGACCCAGGTGATAACCAAATCTATTTCCATCGCTGAATCTTACGCGGCTTCCTTTTCAACAAAAATTGTAACGTAGTCTCCTTAGAGGACGTCTTTCCTGCGAGGGTGTTGCCCCTTAAAAGATAGCAAAATGTATGATGCCCGATCCACGTAAAGATTAGCGGGTTTATCGCCCTTTCCGCCAAATGCACCTCGGAAAATACTTCCAGTGACCCAGGCCATCGTATACGCCCTTCTCAACGGGGAATTTAGATAGTGCACGATGTATATCCCTGCACTAAAATACCCCAATACTATGCGCTTATACTATATCCAACATGTGCCCTTTGAGGGACCTGGGAGCATTGAGCACTGGGCGAAAAGTCGCAAGGTTACTCTGATTCCGCTCCGAGTATACGAGGAAGACCCTTTTCCCGATCTCTCCCCGGCTGATGATAGACCATCGGTCATTGATGGACTGATTCTTATGGGCGGACCCATGGGCGTCGACGACATCAAGCAGTACCCATGGCTCACGGAGGAAAAGGAATTTATCCGAAACGTGATAGGCATGAAGAAGCCCATACTGGGCGTATGCCTGGGAGCCCAACTACTCGCACAGGCGTTTGGCGCACGAGTGTTTCCTCACAGACAAAAGGAGATTGGCTGGTACCCCATTCGCTTCACGGATGAAAGTCTGACTACCCATATCTTCAAAGGCGTCTCTCCTGAACACTGTGTCCTGCATTGGCACGGCGACACCTTTTCTCTACCCGATTCATCTGTTCATATCGCGAGCAATAAAACCTGTGAGAATCAGGCGTTTCTCGTCGACGACCAATACCTGGGACTGCAGTTCCATCTGGAGACGGACAAAGCCGGCCTGGCACAGCTCGTCGAGAACTGCGCATCAGAGTTGCGTCCGCCTCCGCAAAACGCCCTGGCAACTGAAAGCCTCGCTGGAGCTGATTATGCTACTGTAAGCACCGCTGAAGATTTGCTTGTGAATCTTGCAAACCTGGAAGCAAACTCCAAACTTATGTCCCAGATTCTCGATCGGCTGTTTCTTAATAGGCCCGCGAACGAGACAAAAAAGATTTAGCGATGGCTCGAATACTTATTCTAATAGGTAAACATATCAATACCGCGCCAAGAGCGCAGAAGGAAGCCTTGGCTCTCAGTAGATTGGGACATGACGTTCGCATTATTGGTACCTGGTCGAACGAGCAGGCTATGACTCACGACAAAATCTTGTTGCGCCAACACTCGTATCTCCAGTACGAACCGGCCCTCGATTTTCGCAGTTCTCGAAAAATAGTAAGCTTCACTTGTCGCGTGGAACATCGTGTTGCAAAGGGGCTCTATAAATTCTCTGGCATAGTAATTCCAGCACTGTTCGGATACGCGCCTCGAGCTCTTTTGAAGGCCGCACTCAAGGAAAAGGCTGATCTTACGATAGCTCATTCGGAAGCTACTATGTGGGTAGCGCTAAAGCTCAGACAAAAAGGCTACAACGTTGGGGTCGATTTTGAAGATTGGTTTTCGAAGGACAGTAGCACACTACCTGCGCTAGCCGCCGAACTTGGAGCTCTGGAAAAAACGTTATTGCGCACATCGAAATATACTATTGCCACTAGCAAGGTAATGGCAAAAGCGCTTGCTGAGCATTATGACGCCCCAACTCCCACAGTAGTCTACAACTCGTTTCCCCTGAGCGATCGCGATTCTCTTGACGGAGAGACTCGGGATCGAAAAGACCGGGGTATCCCGTCCCTTCACTGGTTCTCCCAAACGATAGGTGCCGGGCGAGGACTAGACACCTTACTAAAAGCAATGGTGCTGGTTGAGCACCCCTTAGAGTTACACCTTCGCGGGACACTATCCCGAGGTTTCAAAGACATGATACGACCCTTACTTGAGGAGATTCCTCAGCACCATATCTTTTTTCATGACATCGTCCCTAACGAGCAGCTACTCTCCCGTATTGCCGAGCATGATATTGGAATTTGTCTCGAAGACAAAAGTATCTTGAATAAGGACCTCACCGTTGCCAACAAGCTTTTCCAGTACATGCTCGCAGGGCTCGGTGTCATAGCCTCCGAGACAGCCGGACAAATGGAAGTGATGGGTTCCTGGGCAGAGGATCTGCAAAGCGTGCCGAAGAATGACATCGAAAGTCTGAGCGCAAGCATACGTCATTATGTGGAAAACCCGGAGGCATTGAAGCGCATCAAAGCCCTATCGCTTGAGGCAGCAAGAAACGAGTATCACTTTGAAATGCAGTTCGATAAATACAAAACACTACTGGAGCGGGCGCTAGAGGATACCTGAGTAACGAACTTCAGTGATGTTCCAAAGTATTTTAACCCTTAAAAAACCACACGGGTGGACAGTGAAAGTTTTACTTACGACAGATCCGGAGATTCCCGTGCCGCCCCTCCTCTATGGCGGAATCCAGCGAATTGTCGATAGTCTCTGCCGCACCTATACCAAACGTGGGTTTGAGGTCGCTCTGGTGGGCCACCCTGAGTCGAAAACAGCGGTTTCGCATCTGTATCCCCTTAGCGGTCGTCGCTCACAGAATGTCTTCGACTCAGTAAGAAATATCAACTGCGTCACAGCGGCTGTACGTGCGTTTGAGCCGGATGTAATACATAGTTTTGCCCGCCTGCTATATCTGACGCCACTGCTCCCGGGTCGGTATCCTAAGATCATGAGCTATCAGCGAGAGCCGGGGAGACGGGCCGTTCAGATGGGATCCTGGCTCGCCGGGGATAGCCTTTGCTTTACCGGATGCAGTTCCTATATCACCTCGCAGGGGAGGAGATGTACAGAACCCTCATCGAAACCGCGATGGGAGACAATATACAACTTCATAGAACCGTCCTCCTATACCTTTGTCGATCACGTCCCTAATGAGGCGCCCCTGGTGTTTCTCAGTCGCATTGAACGCGTAAAAGGCACGCATACGGCAATTGAGATAGCTCGCGCTTCGCAATCAAAACTCATTATTGCGGGAAATCGTCCGAGTCTTCCGGATGCAAAGCAGTACTGGGAAACGCAGATCGAACCAGCTCTCGACGGGGAGCAGATACGGTACATCGGAGCGGTGGATGACAGGAAAAAGAATGAACTCCTCGGCTCGGCAAAGGCTCTTCTTTTGCCAATAGAGTGGAACGAACCCTTCGGAATTGTCTTTACGGAGGCTCTGGCCTGCGGAACTCCGATTATCACCAGTGCCGGTCGAGGTGCCGCACCGGAGATAGTGGAACATGCGAAAAACGGGTATCTCACTTCTTCGGTAGAAGACGCTGTTGAGAAAGTTGCTGCGCTCTCTGCTATTTCCCGCGAGCACTGCAGACAGACGGCCGAGCAACGTTTTTCCGTGGAAGTGGTCGCAGAGCAATACATCTCTCTGTATCGTGAGATGATCGCTATGAGTACAGGCTCCTGATCCCATATGGCTACCGCAGGCATCTCTTTCAGACCGGAGTCCAAGTGAAATCCAGAGACTTTTTCAGCGGCCTTCTTGTTCTGCTTCTTTTCGCAACGCTTTTTCGCATAATTGTCGGGGGTGACGCCCTTGAGTATCGAGGACACGAGACACTTCATTTCTCCGGCTCGGGATGTAGTCAGGAAGAAGGACGTTCGCACGTATTTGATTCACTTAAGCGGATCGCGACCTGGAGCAAGACAAATCCTTCACAACGCGCATCCTGTTCAAGCACCTGGTTTAGCCCCCAGGGAAGCATACTGGAACTCGCCGTCGCGGGGTATGATTCCGCAGAACAGACGGGAGCCGTATACCTGCAGGTCGAAAGCGAGGATGGAAGATTCAAACGTTCCATAGCGCTTCCCCTTCGCGAAGCGCCCAAAGGATGGCGTGTTCGACGCATCCACCTCGAAGAGAATCATAGCTCCAATGCTCGCTTCCGCATTAACGTAGTGGACCACTCCGCAGATGCCGGCTGGGCGGCCGTCCGAAACCGAGTTAATTTTTATTCGGCCGGAGGAGGTTTTCTCGCGGAGCAAGAAGGAGGGGGTGTACGATACCTTGTAGCAGCCCTGGCGCTGCTCGGCGCAGTCCTCGCTTCCCTTACCACGCTTTCACAGCTTTCTCGATGGAATGCACCCGCTCTGCACTTTCTGTTCTTTTTTTGTTGCGCAAGTCTGATCCACATACGCCCGGAGGCGTTTTTTCACATGGACGACTGGGCCCTGCTGGAGCGCTTTCAGCATCCAGGAGTACGTGCGGTCTTTGAAGCCCACAACGAACATGTTATCCCGCTTTCCCTGAGCATACTCTTTCTTGAGATCGGCTTCTTCGGTGAGAACTACGTCCTGTATCAGATCGTTTCATGCCTCATACTCGCCGCAAACGGACTTCTTATTCGAGACCTCAGCAAAACCTTCTTTCCAAATATTTCACGTAGTGGTCACACCCTTGTTGCGTATATGTACGTCATATGCGGCCTGCATGCGGAGGTGGTGCAGTGGATGATTTGCCAGACCACCCTGCTATCCACCTTCTTCATTCTGCTTTCGCTAAAATATTCTCGAGAATATTGTGAGAAGGAAACTCGCGGTTCGGCAATTATTGCGGCTTTCGCCGCGACCGCGGCCCCCCTGTGCGCAGCATGGGGCTTTGTCCTGACAGTCCTTATCCCATTGGTTCTGTTCATACCTGCTGCAGACAATAGAGCTTCCCTGCTTTCACGTCAGCGATTAAAAGCTCTTCTATTTTTTACGGCGACATCCGCATGTTCTATCGCGTCAGTTGCTCTGCTGTACATTTCCTTCAGAAGCGGCGTTGGCCATACCCTCGAAACCTTTCAGGCTCCCAACATACGCGAGAGCCTGGAGTGCTTGTTTGCAGTCAGTCTGCTAAGTGTTGTGCTCAGGGGGCTCGGACTGCTTCCCGTGGCAGACACCAGGCTCAGCACCTTGTATCCGGACCCTGAAGTACTTGGGTTTTTGGGGCTGAGTATCATGTTGATTCTCGGGGTAGTATTTTTGCGACAGCCGGGTAGGTATTCATGGCGAAAACTCCTTCTTGTCCTCGGCATTGTATTTGCGCCCGTAATGCTGGTCGCCCTCGGTCGCTCTCCGGAGCTTTCCCTCACCTTCCGCTACAGCAACCTGAGCCTCGCAGGGCTCTTTCTACTGTTGCTTCCAAGCGTGCACCTCTGCTCGGAACGCCTTCGCCGATACCTTCTTGGCGCGTTTATCCTCTCGCAGGTTTTTCTCAGTATCTCATACCGACGCTATTATAATTTTGGCAGCGAAATGCAGCGATTCCTCGCCCGTTATGCGGCCTGGCAGGAGCTCCCGGCAGCGGCACGAGCGAGCGCAGGGGATGTACCAATCGTATTTGGGGGTGACGCTGAATACCGCATAGCCCTGTTACCAATTCTTCATCCGGCAAAAAAGCTGGAACTGCTCGAAGGCTTCTCCCCGACTGACAGAGGCTCGCAATAATGCTAGTGTGCAGCAGATTGATCATTCCTTTTTCGTTTTCCCTACCCGTTTGTTATTCGTGATGAGCAGCTACACTAAGGGCGTACTTCAAGTCAGTGCCGGAGCAATCCTCTGGGGTGTGGGCTATCCGCTGTGGCGTTTAATAGCCAT
>JAUIMJ010000255.1 GCA_030433295.1 bacterium
GAACATGTCGAGCATAAAGGCAGGCAGGGCTTTGAAGCCGTAGCGCTCCATATAGTCCAGCACGACTTCTATGGTATCCCTTTCAAAATGCGGAATAACAAGCAGCTCATCGATGTCGACGTGAATACACCATTTGCCGAGGCAATACGTGTCAATCAGCTGATGCACCCAGGTAATTCCAAAGCCTGAATAAGAATAGCTTTCGGGAGTAGAAAAGACACAGCAATCTTCCTGTGAGAGTAGGAATTCCCGAGTGCCGTCGGTAGAGTCGTCATCGACGAACAAAAAGAGTCGTACGCCCATTGCCCGATAGTGCTCGAGAAAGCTCTCGATTCGCTCCATCTCGTTGTGCGCAACGGCGATGAGGACAACTCGCTGTCTTCCCAGTGTGGCAAGTGCATTTCCCTTCAGTATCTCAAGCGGGGCCGAGGGAAGGAGAGTTCTTGAAGGATCCTCCTTCTGTTGCTCATTGAAAACCTCCCTGGCTTCTGCGAGTCGTCCCTGTTGTACCAGCCACCACACTATTTGTCTGGGAAAGCGCTCTTTGAAAGCCTTCTCGCCCATGTGCTCCCACAACTGTTTCATCAAGGCTATTGCCTTCTCGGATTTATGGTCGAAGACTTCGTGGTTTGCGAGCGACATGGTTAGGCCGATTCTAGCGTCCTTACCAATCAGTGGCGAGTTGAGGCAGCTTAAAATTGTGGATTTCGAAGCAGCAAGATCGCCGGCCTGCCTATAGCGCACCGCAAGATACTGACTCGCCCAGGGGGCTGGTTTGTTGTTCTCGATATACTCCTTCAAGATGTGTATTGCGTCTTCGAAGCGCTCCTCATGAGCGCAGGTGTAGGCTTCCTGTATAGCGATGCCCTCCGAACTGTTTGGCGTGGCTTCCGCCTGCTGCTTTAAAGCTACTCGAATTTCATCATAGCGTCCGAGGCAACGAAGAATATTGTAACGCTCGACTACAAATACCCCGGGATAGGCTTCCTGAAACTTCTCATAGAGCTCCAGCGCTTCCTCAAACTGCGAACGCTTTGCGTATAGCTTTGCCTTTTCGAACAAAATATCCGGATCGCCGATGGCACGGCGGCACTCTGCCAGAGTAAGCAAGTTCTGCAACTTCGCGAGCGCCGGTGCCTCCAATCCGCTTTGCTGTCCCTTCTCATAGGCCGAGCGGAGTACCTCGGAGGCATGAGAAAAATCTCCTTTCTCGGTGAGTAGGTCCAGAATGCGCCCGGGCGCAAACTGATCTCCGGGGTCGACCTCAAGTGTTTTCTGCCAGAGAAACAGGGCTTCTTTTTTTATGTCCAGTCTATCTGCACAGACTGCTGAAGTCAGCCATGCCTGAGCGGCAAGGGGCTCGTCTTTGGTGATCTGATGGGCCTTATTTAGTGCCTCCTGGTATCGCCCCTGTTTTTGGAGCGCAGCGGCTTCATGACATCGAGCAAAGATTTCGTCAGGTTCATGCTGAAGCAGTTGCTCGCACAAGATCAGATTCTGCTGAGTGGCATCCAAATGGGTGCAGGAGATTATTGCTGACTTGAGAGCCCATACGCCGCGGGGATTCTTCCTCAGCGTCATGCGCGCGAGATTGTTTGCCCAGGCGTGTTTTCCGTCGAGGATTAGTTCGTAGATAGCGTGACCAATCTCGGATTGGGGCAGGGCCTCGTACGCTGCGAGCAGCTCCGCCCAGGAGCTGCAGTCGACCAATCGTTTTCCCACAATGTCTGCCGAGGTCTCTAACACGGTCTGCTCAAGTAAGTCCTTAAAACACAAAAGAATACCGCTGGAGATTAAGATGGTTTCTCAGGGAAGGGGATTCAGGCCGTACACAGCTAGTTTGCGCATGCTAAGTCACGGAAATAACGAGTTAAATTGCGGGAAGCCTCGGGGGATTTCTATTTCTTTCGCCGGGCGTTCTCACGTGTGGTGAAATAGAGAGTTTTTTCCACAAGCGCACAAACTTCTTCTTGCTCGTTCCTGAGTTCTACGGGGTAGCTGCGCAGGCAGGTTCGCTCACTGCGTAGCGTTGAGCGAACATCTTCGAGCATTTCTTTGTCTACGCTAAAACTCGCACGCAGGGTGTTTCGCCCGGGTTTTTTGAAATCTATTGTGGCTGCCTTATCCCAGACGACATAGTCTTTGCCGAGCAATTTGATGAACATGAGCATGTAGAAGGGATCAACCGCAGAATATATGCTGCCGCCAAAGATACAGCCCACGTAATTCCTCGTTCTCCAGTTCAGGGGCAGAACAACTTCGACGTGACTAAGATCCGACGAAATACTGCGTACGCGCGCGCCGGTGCCGCGAAAGGCCGGATTAAAGTTACATCGAAGTCGCAGAATCAGTTCAGTGCATTTTTCTTTGAAGGACATCGTCTATTGGTCCGAGCGTTAGCAGTGGATATGCGGAGTGACCCGAGTCATGACATTAGCAGGAAAAATGTAAGTATAGGGCCCGGATTACCCCAATTTGCCATAAAAACGTTTGTTTTTACCTTCCGTTTGTTTATGCTCAGGCACCGAGCGGATAGTAATTCCCTTTAGAGCGTATCCAAAGCAACTGCCTTTAGTCCAGGAGGATTAGCATGAAAATAAGAGACATTTTGTTTGTTTCACTTCTTTCCACACTTTTTTTAAGCGCTGTTTCATTGGCTGAGGACGTTAGCTCAGCGACCGCGACCCTGCATCCGACTAAGGGAAATTCTGCCGCCGGAGTGGTGAAATTTTCGAGCGTCGAAGGAGGCGTAAAAGTAGCCGGTTCGATTTCCGGGCTTACACCGGGAAAACATGGATTTCACATCCATCAGTTTGGGGATTGTTCATCTCTTGATGGTAAGTCGGCCGGCGCTCACTTTAACCCGGAAAATCACAAGCACGGGGGGCCGGACAGCGAGGAAAAGCATGTGGGCGATCTTGGGAACATCGAAGCGGACGCCGAGGGACTTGCAAATATCGAGGTTGTGCTGCCCTTTGTATCGCTTAATGGTGAAAACAACGTGATAGGGCGGGGAATGATTGTGCATGCCGATGCGGACGACTTAAAAAGTCAGCCAACTGGCGCCGCTGGTGGGCGGGTCGCCTGTGGCGTTATCGGCGTAGCCAATTAGTTTCTGCGTAGCAGGCCGTTAGGTAGATGAGGAGGGTGCTGCGGCATCCTCCTTTGTTGTGATGCAAAGAGACTTCATGTGCACGTCTCTTTGCATCTAAGCCTTAGAAAAATTGCAGATCGGACGTTTGTCGTTTTGCGTATCAGGCAGGTGCTTGAGCACCGAGAGCACGCAGCGTCCAGCGCAAGTTCGCCTCGCCTGCGAACACTGGTTCCAGGAGCTCAGCTCCGTCGATGCTGATGCTGGCGACGGCGAAGGCATCTTCGATCAATGAAAAATCAAATCCCGAAGCAGTCTTTCCGGCCTCCATGATCGCAGGCATCGTCATCCCGTAGAACTTCTCGGAAGCCTGCGCGACACATTGGTCGAGCAGCTCCGGCAAGACGTCCGCACCATCAACGATGCTGAAATCGGCATATCCGGAGTACATAATCAATTCGTTTGGGCGACAGAAACCGTCGTTCCAGTCCGTGGGGGCCGGTCCGAGGACGACACCACCTTTCGCATCGACGAACCACCTTGGATCAACGTTATCGCCGCCGACATCGATGAGACGCTTGTAGGCCGTCTCGAGCGTTCTTCCGTACACCTGAACAGCATTGACCATGGAATCTGCGGGGCAGAAGAAAATTTTCAGCCTGCCGCGAGACAATCCGATCTTTTTCTCCAGGAAAGCAATTGCGTCTTCCGGGGGATGTCCGCTCTCCAGGAACACAAAGGCCTCCTCGGCGCTAGAGGGCACCAGGCCAAGGCGTTCCGAATACTTGCTCGTTGTTCGCAGCAGTGCTGGTCCTGAGGCATAGGTGAAATAATTGTCCGAACCCCGTACCTCAAGAGTTGCGGCCTGGCAGGCAAGCAGTGCCGGCGGCTCGGTACAGTGAATGTCGAGACCGTCGAAATATTCGCCATCAACGTCTTGTCGCTGGCGGGTCGCAGTAACCGTTCCACCACTGATCATCTCGATCAGGAGGAGACCGAGTTCGAAGGTACCGCCACTACAGTCGTACACGCCTGGCCCACGTTTCACGGCTCCGAGTGAAAGCGCTTTGGGAACCAAGGCGCAGGCACTTGGGTTACATTTTTCTTTGTCTGACATGAAATAAGACTCCACTGGAGGAAGTAGGGACAGCATAAGCCACCATGGCTATGCTTTCGTGGTAAAGAAAGTCGAGCAGGACGCTGCGCGAAAATCGCAGGTAAAAAACCCTGATTTTGGATGTCGCAGTCCTCTCGAATCAAGGCGTTCACGCGAGAGGCTACGTAGAGTCTACTTAAAGAAGATATGTGAGAGGGCAGGGAGGATGTAAATCCCAATCAAAGAAGTCGGTTATATCTCTATTGAGGAATGAATGAAAGTCTCCGGAACACGTGAAATACTGAGAGTGCTTCGTTCAGGAACCCGCGAATGTGAGAGGTAAAACATACATCATATTGGTAGGTTAGGTGAGGGGGAATGAGCGCACGCAGGGATCAATGTATGAAAACCCTGCGTGCATAAACGATTTGTCCCATTCGGGCTCTTACTTCGGGCGTTCGATGAAGACCTCGAGGTGGTCGGTGCACATCTTCATGCCGCTGCCTTTCCAGGGATCCTTGCTGAGTTGTGTGAGCACATCACTGCCCAGGTCAGCGCCCAGCGTTGTGTGAAGTTCCTGCAAATCGACATGTCGCTGTCGAATGAAGGCATCACGCCAGGAGCGAAAAGAACTGAGAACCCACTTGCCGCGTTGTTCAAGTACCGCTTCCGGATCCACCGCTTCCAGCAAATGATGCCAGAGCAATCCGGTGTACGAGAATACGCGCGGTTTGCGAAGCACCGTGATGAGTCCGTAGTCGTCGCGCTGCAACTGAGATTGTTTGATCTTCTTTTTCTTGAGCAGCGCTCGCAGTTGTGGTGAGACCCAGGAGATGCGCCAGCCTTTGGGGCCGAGTCGCTCACACAGGTGATCATCAAAGTCGAGCACCGTGCCGTTGTCGTCGCGCAGTCGAAACGATTTGTTCGAGACGTGGCCGACCTCATAGGTGCTGCCAATCATGAAGAGATCGACCAGGCGAGCCTGGAAGGCATAAATGCCGCGACGTCGGGGCGGAGACGAAAAGGTCATCGCGGATTCGTCCGCGGTGAAATGTGATTGTTTAACGGGAGAAAGCCCACCAAAATGGGCCCAGCGTCCAAGTGAGTTATTGTAGAACATAAAACCTTTCTGTTCTGGGGTTCATTGATCCTGCGTACGTCTGTAGCGGGTAAATCGAAACAGAGGTACGCAAAGAGAAGCCGAGGGGCCCGGTGGCCAATCTGGTGGCGCAGGCCTCACACGCAGATGTGTATTAGAAAGAGTGGGTGTGCGGAGTCTGAAACTATAGCGCTATTCGGGAGCAGGATTCAATATCAGATTACTCACTAAAAGCTGCCTTGCCCGATAAGGTTTCTTATCGGGCAAGGGGGCTGGTAGCGCAATATCTAGTAAATCCAACTAGTTAGGCGCTTTTGTTGAGGTCTCGTCGAATGTCCCAAACGCTGTTGATGGAATGTGTCAGCAGGCGCCCGTCTTGCTCTTGAATGTCCGCATATTTTTTTGGAGGAATGCGCCCCGGTGATGACTCGGGGAAAAAGGTGTTTTGTATCAGTTCCGCACATCCTGCGGTGCGACCCGAGAACATGGTATTCTGCTCTGATATTACTTTTCCTTTTATTTCTATAAGTCAGTGCACGAAGGCATTTTTCGCTACGCAGCGTATTGAAGAAGACTTTAATTGCACAAACCCATGTTTGCGAAAACTTGTTGTTGCGGGACCTGGAACGTTATAATTTCGAAGGGTCAATCTCCTCGTCCTCTCCTAAGTGTATAGCATCGAGCATGCATAGCTTCAGAAACAGATTATTTCTCGCTCTCTGGATTAGCTGCCTGGCATTTTTCTTTTTGTGGTTCTGGTTACCAGGTGTTCTGGTTTTTGACGTGGTTGCAATCCTTTCGCAGTTCATGCGCAGCCACTACAGTGACTGGCTGTCGCCCGCGGTCTCTGTTCTCTGGGGGCCCCTGGTGTATTTTAATCTGGGAGTGAGTTCCATCCTGGTGCTCCATGTTGCGCTGTTTAGTATCGCGCTGCTTCTCTTGCTTCTGTCTCTGAACATCAGGCTGATCTACGCGGGTATCATCTCCTTACTGCTCTTTTTGTCACCTGGCGTGTTTTTCTCTCTCTCTCTGGTGTCGCGAGACGCAACATTTGCCGTATTCCTCTTCCTTGCGTCATCCCTGCTGCTTTTGTCCTCAACAGAAAGAAATCCACTTGGACTGCAGATTCTTGCATGCGTTGTGCTCGCCATTGCGATTTTTTGCAGACAGGAAGGCATCGTCGTCTGTGCCCCTTTCGTCTTCTGGTATATGGTCAGGGGAAATCGAAACCTCTTTAACGGCCGGCTCGCAGCCATGGCCCTTGCGGTCTGTTTTCTCGTGGCAATAAGTATCGCACAGTTTTTGCTGCATCGCGGTGTGTTGAAGGTCTTCCCCGCCAATCCTGAACGGTATTTTATTGTGAGGGACCTCACCTCGCTCACCCGTGCTTCGGATGATTGCCCGGTGTGTGAACTACGCCG
>JAUIMJ010000005.1 GCA_030433295.1 bacterium
TCAATTCGTCGCATCGTTGCACTGGCACACCATCTCAGATGGCTAATCTGTGTATGGGATATTCAGAGTTCGTAAACAACCTGATACCAATGAGGGGTGGGGGGGGGCATTCGAAAGCACTGCTTCCACGGCACTATGATTGCTTTTCCTGCTCCCTATGTTCAGAAGCGAAGGATCCTTCATTCTCCGTGTTCCTGAAGATTTCGGTGCTCAATGCGCTGACTGCCATTCCAAGATCCCGGTGGTTTTGCGCATCAAGATGCACTCCGTCGATATCGGTCGTAATGTTGTGACGATTGGGATCTAGAAAGTACGCCTGATGTGCCTTAGCGACTATTTGATATTCCTCGAGCAAGAGCGGAAATTTTTCATGTGCTCCGGCAAACCTTTCGCTTGTTCTTGCTGAGAACGTTCCGAACACAACGGGTGCTATCACGAGAATTTCCGGAGCCCTGCTGCCCGGTCCCGCGGTACTTCTATTGATGATTCGTAGTATTGATTCGAGACCCTGCGCCGAATCATAAGCCGACGCATTGTAGATAGGCTTCATATCATTCGCACCGAGCGCTACGATAAAAAGGTCTATCGGGTCGTGAGACTCCAATAGCCACTGAACCGGAGCAAGACCATTGCGTCCTCGCCGAAATGGTTCATCAAAGGCAGTCGTTCTACCGTTTAAGCCCTCTTCGATAATATGTGCGTCTTTGTCAAGCTGGCTACGGAGGACCCCGGGCCATCGAACATCGATAGGATGCCGACTTCCGGTCGTAGCATCATAGCCCCAGGTATTTGAATCTCCGTAGCAGACTATCGTTTTCATGTAATACTCTCAGCACTGTAAGGATTTCATGTTAGCCCGCTTACCCGCAGTAATACGCCGAGACATAGCATATCTTATCGCCACTAAAAACGAGCAGGGATATTTGGGAATTAGATATGAGTTACTAAAGATGTTTACTCCAGTGCAATGACATACGCGCTCACATACCACGTTTGCACTCTTGCCCAATGAAGATGCCCGCAAAGTGCAGCATCACCTTCGCGTCCAAGTACACAGTGAATGTGCGGCTTCCCATCTCGAATTTCCCCAGTTCCTGACAACTCCATGGGCTCATAATACTCAGTTAGTAGATCCCTTCCTGCATCAGACCTTGGCATATTGCTTATTTCGCAGGAATCGACTGCACCGATTAGAGAGACTATAGCGCCCCGCTCTATTCCGAGTGTTTGGATTTGCTGGGTCAAGGTTTCCATCACCTCCTGACCCGGTTCGACTCGTACTTCGTGCAGCATCTGAAATCCTCAATCCAGTGGACGCAAACAATCCGCGACTCCGTTACCCCCCCGGGTATCGCGAAAACTCACTCTCTCGATCCTAATCACTCACTCAACATCTTCAGTAGAGCAAAATCCGCAGAACACAAAAATCGAAAGAAGCAGTAAAGATACTGCTTAAGCATTCTACCCTGCTGATAATTGCGCAAAAAGCTGACGGGCAGCGACCGCACGAAAACCCAGACTACAGGTTTCTTCAAAATCCAGCTCCGCAAGGGTTCGTCCCAAGGAGGGGATATACACTATGGGATCATACCCGAATCCCCCATCGCCTTGCCTCTTTTCGAGTATTTCGCCCTCGAGCATACTCTCGCTGCTAACAATTGTACCATCACGAGAGCAGAGTACGAGACTGCATCGAAAGGCGGCTTCCCGTCCCGCGTGGGGATCGTCTTTCAGTGCGGCGCTGAGTTCGTCGAGTAAAAACTCCATTTTCCGAAGATGTGGCGTTTCCACCCCGGCATAGCGCGCAGAGTGAATGCCCGGGCGCTTACCAAGAGCATTGACTTCCAGGCCGGAATCATCACCCAGCGCTGGAAGGCCGGACCATTCGGAGAATGCCCTGGCTTTGAGCAGAGCATTGCCGTAATACGTATCTTCGGTTTCATCCACCTCAGGAATAGCACGTCCATTCGCTACTTCCGCCGGGCTCAATAAGGTACGACCGAACTCTCTGGCTACAGCCTGTAATTCTTCAATCTTGTAGGCATTTGTACTTGCTACAAGGATGGGCGAGGTGTCGTGCATCGGAATACAAATCCAGCGAGAACGCTTGCTACTTCGCTTCTATCGCTTGTCGCTGCAATTCAAACAATTCTTCAGCAGCGGTTCTGCCGAGCGTCAACAATTCAGAAAGTTGCTCAACGGGTAAGCCTCGCTTCTCACCTGTTCCCTGAATTTCGATAAGCTCGTCACGATCATTAAATACAAGGTTCAGATCTACATCGGCGTTACTGTCTTCCGCATAACAAAGGTCCACCAGGCTTTCTCCTGCCACATACCCAAGGGAAACTGCGGCGATCTGATGCAACTCGGTGGTTTCGGCCACCAGCCCCTGATTCTTGGCCCAATCAATAGCTCGCACAAGTGCGACCCAGGCACCAGTAATAGAAGCCGTTCTCGTACCACCATCGGCCACGATAACATCGCAGTCCAACTTGATTGTGAGGCCTTCAATTGCACGCAGATCAATCGCCGCTCTCAGTGAACGACCAATAAGGCGCTGAATCTCCTGCGTTCTACTGCTTTGCTTACCTGCAGACGCCTCTCGCCTCATTCGCTCATGAGTCGAGCGTGGAAGCATTCCATATTCGGCCGTAATCCAGCCTCCCTCCCCGGGGGGAATCCAACGAGGGGTCTCGCGCTCAACACTTGCGGTTATGAGCACTTTGGTCTTACCGAATGAAATCTCCGCAGAGCCTTCGGCATAAGGACTTACATCAGGACGTATGCTTACCGTCCGCAACTCGCTTTTTTTTCGTCCGTCTGAACGCATATAGAACTCCAAAGGCACTGGTTGAGTATGAGGGCTATCCGCACATGAAGGTGGCAACAAAGCACTCATTACGTTATCGCTTCGCTCTGCGCAAATACCACAAATCTCATCCCGTTGCGCAATCTCTCGACCCTATGATCGCCAGACCCCTCTTAAGGCGCCTCATTCTTTCAGGGTTTTCATGATAAAACCCGGATTGCCGGGGCAATAGCCATCTGTTAGTTTTTACGGAGATTTTTTACGGTAGTGGTCTGTTGCAGACTGAGCAATGCTGACCTGCGTCGCAATGCGCTTTTAAAAACGGAAGCAGTATGACTTGTTCGGGATTACGTGCCGCACGAAGAACCCGATTCCCGCTCTGCTTCTCCCGATGAAGTAATATACTTATGACAACTCTTCGCTGGCCCACAGAATCTTCATCCTCATCCTTGTCATTTGAACGAATGTCATTTCAAAAAAAGCCCATTAGAAACTTTGTCCGCTCCGGATGCCTAGTCGGTCTATTCTCCGGTGTTTTCGTTCTTGCGCTCATCACAACCGCCGTCGCTGAGCCCGCGTATAGCTGGGTCGGTGCAGACGGAAGGACCTACTTCGGAAGTAAACCTGCAAAAAACGCAAAGTCAGTCAAAAAGCTAAACACAAAGCCCCTTTCCCGTTACTCGACGGACAAAATGCTGAAGCGCCTCGGATGGGATGAACAAAGGAGAGAGGCACAAGGGGCAGTAAGAAACGAAGCGGGCACGCAGCTTGGCTCACTCGGGACACCTGAGCCTGAAGTAAGCGACGCTGACGCAACAACTGAATTGGAGCATGACGAGGTCCAGATCTCTACGACGGCAGAAGGGGCTATCGCTTCGTGTTCGGTCAGTATCAAAAACAACTCCGCAACTCCTTACTCCGGAATCAGCGTAGCCTTCGAGCTGATAGACGGCACATTGGTACCTGGGGAGGGTCCAGACTCTCTGGGAGCTTCCGCTAGTGCCGAATATGTAATGCCCGCCGACTTACTTCCGTTAACCCTGGAGCCGGCAAAGGACAGAGGTGAGGCCGATCCCCTCGTAAGCAAGGTTCTTATCCACGCTAACCCCGTTAAATAACACTATCGAGAATTTGATTTAGTAGCACGAGACAAGGGATGTCGAATGCGGCGATTCGACTTAGGGATTGCTCGTTCACCGAAGCTTGAATAAGACCAGCTCTTCCCCATCCTCATCTACATCTCGACCACCCTCAAGGAAAACATCGACATGGTTTTTCCATTTCTCCTGCCCGAACATCTTCTGGAGATACTGAACTCTCGTTACATAGCGTTGTTCAGGAAAAAGCGGTCGCTTCGGATTATGGAGCAAAAATAGCCGTGGGAAATAGTAGAAGAGTGACTCATATGACTCGTCGTTTGCGGTCTTAACGAAAACTGCGTCTCCATGATACTGCGTCGACAAAGTCTGAGCAAAATCCTTGTAGGAGTGGGTTGTCGCTTTGGTCGAAAGAGAAGCGTTCACCACTACCCAGAAAACAAACTGCATCCCACTGGCACAAGCGAGCAACAAAAACTGCAGACTTCTGCGACGGATACCCAAAAACCAGAAGGCAAAAAATCCTATATTTAAAACGACACTCAGCGCAACCAGGGCAAGAGGCGCGGAATTGATTACTGAAACAATCGAGCGAAACGTTACTTCGCAGTTGGGACAGCTATCCCCAAACAACTCTGTAAGAAACTCCAGCCTAAAAACGAGTACAGCCAAAGCAAGTAAGAGGCCCGTCCAAACAAGGGGAACGAATATACGAATGCTCTTTCGCGAGAATCCCCGGAAGATATGTATACGAAAAAACTCAAAACGATCCCAGCAGTCAACCACCGCCAGCGCAAGCAAGGCAGAGAATGCGGGCAGCACGGGAAGCAAATAGGCTCGACGCTTGCCACTCGACAAACTGATGAATATAAAAACTGAAACAAACCAGGCTAAAAAAGAGGCGTAGGCAAATCTGCGCTCCCTCGATAGCGGTGAAAACTTTTCAACCAGCGATTGCAGCCTCCGGGTGCCAATCAGATACAGCAGAACAAAGAAAGCAATACAAGACCAGGGAGCGGCCTGCGAGAATATGTGTCCGATGTAAAACCAGGGTGGTTTTCGCGCGATTCCACTCTCCCCAAAAAAACGAGAAAAGTTTTCAAAGACTATCTGCCGGGCAAAAAAAGAATCTTTACCGGAGAGCGTCGCCAACAGATACCAGGGAAGGGCCACGGCAAGGGCCACAAGCCAATCGATACGAAACACAGACAAGCACGCCCTCCCCCCCTCCAGGCGGTATAGGCATGCAAGAAGTACGAGACCGGGCAGCACAAGACCCAATGGCCCTTTTGTCAGCACTGCCAAACCAGAAAGAAATGCTACGACCCGATAATCACGTCCGGAAAGCAATCGCAATGACTTTCCCTCACAATACTCTCGCTGCGCCGCCACGATCCAGTAACAGATGGCCGCCACAACAAGGGACGAGAAAAGCATATCAACCCGGGCGTCAGAGGAGAGTCTGAAAAATCCATATGAACTGCTGAGGATTCCCACCGCGATTGAAGCGACACGAACATCAGCGACACGACGCAGTGTTCCAAAAAGAACGAGCAGCATCGCGATACCGGAAAGCGCCGAAGGCAAACGCGTGACAAAGACGCTGTATTCACCGATCAGTTTGGCCAGGAGGGCAGAGACCCAATGGAAGAGAATTGGCTTTGACGGCACGAGTTGGTCGTGTCGCAGAGGGAGGGTGTAGTTACCCGTTTCAAGCATAGTCCGGACGACTACTGCCTCCCGGGCCTCAGAGACCTGAAACACCTCTGACAGAGAAAGAAGCGGCAGAAATACTAACAGAGCACAAAGGCAAATAGCGATTTCCCATCGGTAGACGGAGAAGAAGGTACGGAGAGGCTGCGACACAGGTATTGCTTCAGACACGGGGTTCTATCTCTCTGCAAAATCGCATACGCCATGACATTTACTGTTTCCAGGCGGGCTCATAGCTCAGACCTAATGTAAGAATTTTATGAACAAGACGATCGTACCCATACCCGAGCACCTCCCCCGCAGACGCAAATTCGTCGTAAAGGGAGAGATCGCAATTAGGGTTTGCCTCCAGACAAAACAAGGTGCCATCTTCCCTCAGCCGACAATCCAATCGGGCATACCCGGTCAAGAAGAGTGTTCGATAAATCTTTTTCGCAAGGGTTTCACATCGCTTCGATACACCTTCCGGTAAGGACTTGGCTAACTCAGATCGTATATCATTCTGTTCCCGATAGGACTCATTCCACTTAGCCTGATGAGTAGCAATCGGCATTGAACCGTCTGCCATGTCGGCAAAGACTGTCTCCCAGGGAGGAACAGAATCCAATCGGGTATTCCCTAAAACACCCAGATAGAGTTCACGACCATCGATGTACTCTTCTACCAGGGCCCCGCCTCCGGTATGCTCATGAATAAACTCGACTCTCTCTTTGAGCTTTTCCGCATCATATACGACCGATCGCTGCGACAAACCGGTCGACGCCTCCTCTATTGCCGATTTCACTAACACCGGATACCTGAGCTTTTTCGGAATCCGTGGCTGTTTACCAAATGGGACAAAGAAAAAATCAGGTGTTGGAATTCGATGATAACACATCAGCTTCTTTGCGAGCACTTTATCCCGAGACAACATCAAACCCCGCGGATTGCATCCTGTGTAGGGCTGGCGCAAGAGCTCAAGATAGGCGGCGATATGATGATCATACACCGCTACGCCGTGGAACTCCTGCAACAGATTAAAAACGATATCCGGTGCGTAATCGACAATCGACTTCTTCAGCGACCCCAGATCGTCATACACCTCGACGATTTCAAACTCATGTCCCAGTCGTGTCAGCGCACCTGAGACATCGTATTCCATTTTCCAACTTGAATTCTGGATGTCGTCACGCTCCGATGCGTCTTCGGGCGGCTTTAGTCCTTTGGCGGTTACCACAAGTACGCGAAGCTGTTTCAAACCGGTATACTCCGACGATCGGACAAAAGGCTATTTGTCACTTGCACAGAAACCATTGAGAGCACGTCCAGTAACTGGCTTTCAGAATCAGACGATGCCCTGAGTTTAAGCTGACGTGAGCGTTCTATCAACTCCTGTATTATCTGATCGATTATGAAAGCCTGCTGACCGGTCCACTTGCTCACCAGAGTTCGCAGAACGCGTCGGTGCCGCCGCAGGAAAGACGCCGCCGTCACTGAGCCCTCATACGGAATTTCGGGAAACAATCGCATCAACTCCTGATCGTAAAAACCCTTGTTGTCCAAGCCATAGCGCTCACGCTTCAACTGATAGTGCTCCCGCAGAGTCATCGAGCAGCCAGACAAAGGTTCGACCTTTTTACGCGCGCGGTTCCTGGGTTTTTGGGAGGCGATCTCCTCCATGAGCTCGTTCACATATTCGAGTTTCTTCAGAGCTGGCCAGCCCTTGTAGCGGTTGCGCCAACGACGCTCACCAGACATCCAAACGGCAAAGGTCTCCGCAAAATCTTCCACCGGGTGCACCTGAGCATACCAGAGGTCAAGGTGTAGCACGTACTTATTGCTGTAGGGTTTTGGCGTGTAGTGAGTAGGATACTCTCTACTGGCCGGGCCGAATATGCTTCGATATTTTTTGCGACGAAACAGTTCGTAAGCGGTATCAATGGCATGGCCCGTCTCATGCCGCAAAAGCTTCATACAAGAGGCCTCATTTCCACCTTCAACCTCAAAAACCTCGCGTCGTTCCAAAGTCATGAGTCGGGGGTGGGCCAAATAGAACGGTATGGCAACTCCCGGCGAATCCTCAGGGGCAAACCACTCTCGCGAAAGCCAGAAATGGGGCCTGAAAATCAGATTTTTCTCATTGAGTTCTTGGTAGAGACGAGCAATCCTCCGCTCGAGAGGAGTCCCCTCTATCGTCAACGATAGATCTTTAAGCCGAAGGTCGAGCAGTTGCTCATCGCTATAGTTCTGCCAATTAAACGTTTTCTTTACTTTCTTCGGCATCCCCGTACCTTGAGCCGGAACTTTTTCACACAAGCGTGAAGCGTTCGCCCTTCCTTCGATTGAGGGATGCCTATCCGGCATCCTCAGCAGGTAGCTCAACCTGATTCAACTTCTCAGGCTCTACTACGACAGTCTCTATTGATGTTGGTGGAGCACTGAGTACTTTCAGGGTGTATGTGCCCGGCAAGAGACTTAGAGCTTCCCCGTTGACCACCCCAGAGCTTACAAACTCGTCCTTTGCATTAAAGACCTCGTACGGAAGGCGAACTGCTTCTTCCAGACTTCTCTTTAGTTGCTCAGAATTCTGAGCATCGAAGTAGGTACCTTTTCCAATACGCGCCCAGGACCGAAAGGTTTCCTTCAGCATGTACTCATCGATGGCGAAACCAACAATATTCACGGTCGTATCAAATCCTGACTCAGCTAGTTTCTTGATTGCGGCTTCCGGGTCCCCATCACAGGTCTCCTCACCATCTGTAACAAGAATCACGACACGCTTACCCTCGGCTGACTCCATATCCTGCTGGACGAGTTCCAGAGATTTGGCAATCGGAGTCTTGGCGAAGTTCATCGCCACAACACCATCGACGGTCTTCCCTGCAGCACTTTTTTTAAGGGGCGAAAGGGGAATCTCGAGATCCGTTCTACAGGAGTCCTTCTCCTTATGTCCGAAAACCCGCATAGCAAAGGGCGTTCCTTCAGGTAAGGACCCTTTAATAAGCTGCTGCACAGCGTCCTTGGCGACTTCAATACGTCGCTGCTTTCCCTGATCTCGCTTCAGCATACTTCCTGAGGCATCTAAAATCAGAGCCACGTTCATCTTCTGTGCACCCAGGCCAGAGCCCGACTCCCCGGCCTCTGCTGAGACAACACGAAGCGAACCGGGAACCTTTGAAGGCACAATGACGATAGGTCTGCTGGCCAAAACGCGTTTCTTGCCACCCGTGATATACCTCACTTCATAATTGCCTGCCTCTTTGGGAGTGTTGATCTTAAGTGTTTTCCCTCGTCTGACATAGGCGTAGCTCTCACTAATCGGTTCATCGTCTCCCGCTTTCTGGAGCGCAATGTAATCGTTGCTGTTCCCGGGCCCTTCCCAGCTAACGGAGATCACATCTCTGGCGGCGGCTTCGTCCGGCGCCGTTACGGATGCGCTCACCGGGACAACTTTTATCGGACGCGAGCCAAGCGTTAATCGTTTTTGACCGCTGAGGTAGCGGATTTCGTAGTCACCGGATTTCTCAGGTGCAGTTAATGAAAGCTTGTTGAGTTTGCGCGGCCCAAATTTCGATCGCGTGTAGGTGTAATCACCGTACTTCCCTTCATCCGCTCCGGCCTCCACGATAGTTATGAAATCTTTAGGATTGTCAGGGCCGGTCCACTCGACAAAAAACGAAGAGCCCTCAGAAACACTCTCATCAGCTGTCAGAGTTGCATCGGTACCACCGACAACAATTGGTGCAGAGCCCAGCGTGTATCTTTTACTTCCGCTTAGATATCGAACTTCATACGAACCAGGAAGATCGGGAGCAGTTAACTTCATCGGCTTTCGCGGCGTTACGTTTCTCACGTATGCGTAGGGGCCGTATTTCCCCTCCTCAGCGTCGGCCTCAACTATGGTGATAAAATCCTTGTCATTGCGCGGTCCCTCAAAGCTCACCTCGAAGGAGGTACCAGCCTCGATCTTTTCCGGAACCGTAACTGATGCCAGGACCTCTTTCACGGTAATCGGCTCACTGGCTAGCGTCAGCCTTTCACCACCAAGAAGGTAACGCACCTCGTACTCGCCCGGATCCTCGGGTGCAACGAGTGTCATGCGCTTTTTCCGCGCATACTTGGGCTTTCCGGGGTAGGCATAGCCAGGGCCATAGGACCCCTCTTTTGCATCCTTCTTTACGATGGTGATGAAGTCTTTCGGATATTCGGGGCCCTGCCACTCGATATCGACCTTGGCCCCCGCTACTACCTCCTTCGGCGCAGTGAGTTGAGCCGATACGGGAGTAACCTCTAAGTCAGCTTTGGCCATTGTGGGATATCCACGGTCCCCTTTGAGGAAACGCAATTCGTATTTACCCACCTGAGCAGGTACGCGAATTTTTATAGAAGTCTTTCCCTTTGTGTACACGTAACCGGGTGAGTATTTCCCCTCGCGTGCATCGGGCGAAACAATCGTCACAAAATCTTTTCCGCTCTCTTCCCCGCTTACCGTGACTTCGATTTCAGAAGCCGCAGGCGCGGAAGCTACGCTCTGGATACTTGATTCGGCATGTGCCAGCGAAGCACACAGCAGGAACGCCAGCAAAGTGAACAGAGATTCTCTTTTCATGAATTATCCTCCATATGAATGCTGAAAACCTATATCAAGGGAGGAAGAAGCTCAAACCCGAGGGCAGCGAAATCGTCTTTTATTGCACACAAAACAAGACGGTTTACTCAGGACACGCTGAAAAAGA
This sequence comes from bacterium, assembly GCA_030433295.1. Lineage (GTDB taxonomy): Bacteria > Bdellovibrionota_C > UBA2361 > SZUA-149 > SZUA-149 > JAUIMJ01. The sequence continues at coordinate 10,335 of JAUIMJ010000005.1, forward strand.
GAAAGCAACAGGATGGGGACGTAGGGGGCGTAATCAGACGATCATCAGAGAGACGGTAATGCAGGAGTAAGGTAGCGTAAGTAGATGGGGTAGAGGAAAGCATCCGAAAATGGGAATGCATTACATCGGAATGGATTAAGGGATTGGATTACGAAGTCCAGTCACCAAAAACCATCGAAAGAACCAGAACACTGATACAGAGAAATGATGTAACTTCGACAAAACTCACTGGAGTTCCTCCCATGTTTTCTAAAACACACACCCATGTTGCGTTCGGAAACGCTCGACCTCCGCAAGGGCTGCACTAGAGCAAGAATCTAAAGCAAGAATCAAGAATACAGACCAGGCTTTCGCAAAAGACAGAGAAACCATCGGAAAACCTCCACGCCCCATGTTAGGTTGTGGAAGTTTAAGCCGCAAGAAGAATTAGCCCGCAAGAGAAACATGCCACGGCCGTTTGTTCCCGGACTCAGCGAAAGGAGGGCAATGGGGTATCACGAAAGGAGGGAATGATCCAGATTGATTGGATACTAAAATGGTAGGCTTCTCTCGGAAACGGGGCCGGACATATGCCCGAACCCGTGCATCGAGATCACTGCCTGCTACGCAGCTTTTGTCTTTGAGGAAGACAACTCAGTTTTTATCACTCTGCGCCTGCTTCTTCTCTTGGTGCGTCGACCAGCGCTTCCGCGTTTGCGCTCTGCTGGCTTACTTTCCTTCTCCTCAGCAGATGTCTGTTGTTCCCCGATGATATTTCTCAGTCGGGAAAGGGCACTCTTTTTCACTCGAGAGATATGGCAACGGCTATAGCCAAGCGTCTTGGCAATATCGACCAGTGCCTGTTCACCACCGAATGAGCGAAGAATAATTTCTTTCTCCAAATCATCAAGCTGACGAACCGCCTGTCGACACTCCTCTATCTTCTCCTTGCGAATCACCGCATTCTCGGGCGTCTCAATATCAGTCTGACCGAAAACCAGGTGCTCCGGAGCATTACCCCAAAGGGCCTCGCTACTCACATAGCGCCATTCCGAAGTATCCGTTCCTGCAGTCTGTCCGAACGCCAGGAAGACATTGCTCGCCTGTGCCGCACGGGCAACCGAGCGAACCAAATGACCACGCAGATGATAGAAGTAAAAGGTCATGAACGAAGCACCACGCTCCGGGGAATATCGCTTGGCAGCCTCACAAAGAGCCAGGTCGACAATACTATCAACCTCATCGCCCGACATGCGCACTCTCCATCGGCGAAGAATACTTCTGGCTAACTTTCTGCCATTTTCCCGGTGATCTAAAATAAGCGATTCGATGTTCGCTTCGTTCTCTTGTTGCTCCTCTTCGGAAACAACTCTCAACTCAGGAGTCTTAGCGCTCCTTTTTTTTGACTTTCTCTTGGCTGACTTTCTCGTTGCACTCTTTTTCTGAACCTTAGCTTTTTCCTTAACGCTAACCACTTCTTGCTCCATGCTTCCCCAGCTCCGCTTAAACATAACCGCACAGATCCGTTGCCTCGGATCGGCATATTCCCTGTCAACCACGCCTTTCGCCGCGGTATGCGCCCTAGTAACTCAGGCGCCCAATGTGATGTATTTGACCAACAACACTCACTATTCAGCCCCCCGAAGCATTACACTTCTGCAAAAAATCTAAGTATCTATAAACACTAGCTTTTAATAGAGGGCCGCTGTGGGCCTTACAGGAAGGCAGGCGGTAGAAAAGGGAGAAATCGCAGGAAGTAAGTATCAAAACTCATTGCGTATTTTGCTGATTAACGCTCAACTATGGCCGATTAAAGTTTTTCAAGAGATCATGCCGAAGTCTCTAGAAACGGATGTCTTCCCGTCCGAAAGGAGAAGGGGGGGCGAAAAAGCAAGCTAAGGAAAAAGATCTGCATGACGACCAGCGAAGAAACCACCGCTGAACACACTCCAGGTAGCGAGGAGTTTGTTGCTAAACTCGTCGAGGAAAACATGGGTTGGGCGACGAGTATCGCAAAATCCGTTGCTCGGGCCTGGAATATGGACTGGCAGCTGGATGGTCTCGACGGCGGAGCCTATGAAGGACTCCTGTTTTGTGCCAGACGTTTTGACCCCGCCCGAGGAGTTCCATTTCGCGGGTATGCGCGACGCCGTATTCACGAGGCGTGCACCGAGGAAGCAAGGAAATCAAAGTCCTGGCAGCGCGGCACGGGCGCAAACACTCAAGTCGAGCAGGATGCCCGAGAATTGAGTGCCAAGTTATTTAATGTTTTCCCTGAACTTCGCAGCGGATATCTGCCGAGCAATGACTCAAGTGGTGGCGACCCCGTTCGCAGCTCCGTTCGTCAATTGCTGACCAGCGCGAGCCTGATGGCTGCCTTTGAAGAAAGCGGCAGCGAAAATCCAGAAATTGCGTTCGAATACAAACAACTCATCGGAGTCCTCGCGGAACTAGAACCCGTGCATCAGGAAATTCTTTACGCGGTGTACTACAAAGGCCAGTCGATGAGAAAACTGGCGGAGGAATGGAAGATCGACGACCTCTCGGTCATCCGTGAACACAAAGAAATACTGCGATTCTTATCTGCAAGAATAGAAGCTCCAAATTCAAGGGCGGGATTGCGAAAGCTTAAAATCAGACGAGGACTTCGAACCGTTGCGCAGCAGCTTAGGAAAGCTCAGCATGAAGGGTCATTTAGTAAGTTCCTTTCTGCTGCCATTATTCTTCTCATCCTTACTGCCTTATTCTCAGTTACCGCTCCGCTCAATCAGCATATGGCAGCAAACTCAACAGAAACCTCGCGAGGCATTCTATGGTAAAGAAAATCCAAGGCAAGAAAACCGGACGCACCAGCGGCACCTCACCGGTGCAGGCGACAAAAACCGTAGAGAGCTCCAAAGTTGGCCAGGTCGATCAGGTAAAGGGCGGTGAGGCCACTGACCGTGCAGGGAGTGTGGGCACGGCCGGCACACCAATTACCCCGGAACTTCGCGAACAATTGTTCCAGATGATCGATGAAGAAGCGGACAAACTCTTTGGTGATGATAATGAGGCCGCTGAGAAGAGAAAGAAGACGGTCAAGGGTGCAGTTAAAATGGCACTGGAGTCAGGGGTTCTACCGGAAGAGGAATAAAGAAATCCTCTGAGGAGCCAATGGATTTTATCCTGCCACTCGACAACGCAGAACGAGTGCCTCGAACAGGCGTTGCTGATCGGGATCGATCATCTGCAAACGATCCGGTTCATTTGATATCTCTGCCAGAATAGATTGCGCCCGGGACATCTCTTTCATCGCAACAAAGGCTGCGCAAAGTCCCAACTTAGCCAGAACCGGGTAATTTCCTATCTGCAGAGCCTGACGAAAATGAGTGGTTGCTTCCTGATACAATCCTCGCTCCAACTTTACGAGGCCAAGCCCAATCCGACATGGGGTTCGCTCGCCGTCAACCACAGCAAGTCCGGAAAAAATCCGCTCTGCAGGCGCAAAGTATCCCATCTCGAAATAGAGGCGACCCAGTTCAAAAATCGCAACCAACTCCTCATTTGAGTATTCACTTACCACGAGACCATTCCCCAAATAGGATCACTCTTTATCCAGGCCCACAGTCAGCCACTGCACTACCTGAGAAAGCATTGACTCCTCGGCCGCACGCCTATACTGCGCCTCTGAATCAGCCAGATCGGCGACATTCTCAGCACTCTGCAAATCGAGCAGTCGACGCTCAAGCTGATCTCCCAATCGGGCCAGATCAGAAACCTCACCAGCCGAAGGAAGCAGAACGGCGAGGGGCATAACCGGTAACCTGCTTCGCTTCGCTGCTGCCTCATTTCGCGCAGAGCTTCGAGCTGGCGGGGCCGTCCCTTGTCGAGCCGCTGGTATATTTTCTTCGTCACTCATCGTATTTTCATAGCATTAATGGGCGTGTCAAAAAACTATCGTTTTTCCTCAGGCCCGAAAGGGTTCGCTTCAGCAACGCAAGTTGAACGCTTTGCTCAAGCCCTTTGTCGGCGTTCGGAACAATGAGAAGACTCATTCTCCGACCTATGACTCCTCGAGAAGCTCCCGCCTGCTGGCATCGAAATCGCCACTGGTTTCCATCTCTCGATACTCCTCTTCCAACTCACTGCGCGTCATACGCTGCGCACGATGAAAAGAGAAGTAATCAATCAGATAACAGCCCAGTCCCAGAAAAAAGAGCATGAACAGCAGGCTCATGAAGAAAAAGCGGGCCCAGGACGTGACAAACAGCAGCGGGGTCTCGAATGCCTTTTCTAACGCCACTCTACTGATATCATCACTCAGCCCCAGGGCCGACAGGGATCCTACGACCTGCTGATTGTAGTCGTAGAACAGCTGGGTCAGAAACCAAGAAAGAAACAAGAGAACCACGGCAATCAGAAGGATACTGCGACCTGCCCTTTTCAGTCCTGCTACCGGCGCAAAAGAAAAGCTCGGGGCCATTCTCCCAAGACTTGGAACTGCCTGCTTAACTACGATTAGAAAACGCGTCTGCAGGAGTCCGAAGAGTGCAACTGCCAGTGCCGTGCATCCGCAGATAGCGAGCACACCGACGGCAAGAAACATCTGAACCCGCTCGAACAACTTGGGTAGATCAGGACTGGCTACAGAACGCTTTCGCACAAGCTCTGCCGCAAATAACTCAAAATCCGGCAGACAAACAGCAAGAGCAATCGACACCCCCATCCCGACTCCAATAAAGGCAGCAAAGAGCAGAACCTCTTTGCTTTGCGGCACGATGCCCTCTGAGCGAAGACGCTCAAGCTTCAGTTCCGTAGCCGGAAATCTTTTTGCTTCATCGCTCATGTACGTGGAAGAGATTCGTTATGGTTTTCGATGCCTGGGGACCATTTGATGAGACGAAGAATGCCCCGAGCTGCTCACTGAAAGGATACAGACTCAACACTAAAAACAAACTGAGCAAGGGTATTCGCAGGCCCTTAAAAAACCAATGGGCTTCTAGTTCTCGAAAAACTCTGTAGGAAAAAATACAGCTCAGATCACAAACAAAAAACAAGAGTGCAAGTGGTAGGAACAGATAGGTAGCAAGCATCAAAGCCGTAGCGCCAGCTCTCAATACGACTTCGCATACCGCAACAAATCCTCCTGCGGGAAGCTCCGTGAATCCCAGAGGAAGACTGGCGTAGGAGTCGGCAACCTGAGCAAAAACAGTTGCGTATGCTCCTGAGCCTAGAATCAGCGAAAAACAAATCAGCACGGGAAGGACGGACAATTGTGGGTGGGGTCTGATTTCGACTCGAGTAAGGGGAAACCCCGTTCTCTGTATAATGGATGCGCTGAGCATGTGCCCAAAGATCGAGGCCAGCAATAGCGAAGCGCCAAATGAAATTCCAAGTAGTACACCAATTCCCGACTCAAGGAGTATCGCTGTATAGGGAAGAAAAGAACCCCGAACAATTTCGCTTACACTAGAATCCAGACCAACCAGCAGACCTCCGAATCCAATATCAATGGTTTTGAAAGGGGTGCACATCAGAGCCGCTGACCACACCGCAACCTTCGCGATACCGGGTAGCGAGCCGCGCGGCACGAGAAAGAAAGCAATAGTCAGGCCGATGGCACGAAAGCCGGAAGCGGATACTTCATGGAGGGTCGCTGCATCCAGAGTCCAATCCATAAGAATCACCGATAGAAGTCAGCGCCGCCCCAGACGCGAACGGTAAAATCCAGGATTTCCGAAGACAAATAGCCCGAGCTTATCCAGAGCAACAAGGCAAGACCCGCGGCTCGACCGAGAAACCCTATCGAGGGATCGTCTATCTGAGTTACGACTCGGAGGATCGCCGTAACACCTCCGCCGAGTGCAATGCTGCCAAGCAGGAGAAATCCGAGGTACGCAACCAACTGGAGTGCTGAAATCACTAAGGAAGGAGTCATGGAAATCTCCGAAATTATCCGTTTTTACTGCCCCCGGCCGCACATCTCGGTTCGAGCAAGGTGGAATCCAAAAATACCCGAGACCTCACGAGTACGATGCGACCAAATTCGTAGTAATGATTGCCCAACCATCGACCATGACAAATAGCAGTACCTTGAATGGAAACGATACCAGCGCGCTGTTGAGGTGCTCTGAGCCCAGTGCAGCCAACACACTGGCAACCAGTAAATCGATAACGAGAAACGGAAGGAATAAACTAAGTCCTGTCGCGAAGGCCTCTTTTAATTCAGATACCATGAACGCCGGAGCAAGCACGCGCCACGAATCTTCTGCCTCTTGTACCTCCGTACCCTTGCCACGATTGGCTATCTCAAGGAATCGCTTGCGATCCTCTTCCTCCGCATGCCGCTCAACAAACTGCTTCCACTCGAGAAGGCCCGCATTAAGCGCTCTGGCACGCAGCTGATCATCGACCACACCGCTCCTCAATACACGGTCCATACTTTCGCAGGACTGGGAAATAGTTGGCCACATAACAAAAAACGATAAGACGAGGGCTAAGCCCCCCGTAATAAGTGTAGATGGCAGGCTATCAACGCCAAAGCCGATGCGCACAATCCCTAAGACGGTGGCGAGCTTGATGTAGGAGCTCAACACCAGAACCAGAAGGAACAAAAAGAAAACAGAGAATGCAGACAGACCAAGTTGTCCGATAGTTGAGATGGGATCCACGCGTACGAATCTCAGGCTATGATTTATGTTATCCAGATAAGGAGGAGGATAGTACGGGCACACCAATTCTATCAAGAAGGATCGAATACCAGAGAAAGAAATCCCCAAGGTATCCTTCCGAGAGCGAGTACGTCGCTTCGGATTCATCCTGATAAAAAGACAAGTCCGGTCGAGGTCCAGGGATCGCTTCCTGGCTGAACCCGCTCACATCGGGTGGTATCTGCCACAGTGGCGCGGCTCTCTTGAGGCCTTTTCGAGAAGAAAACGCACTCGAAGCAAAAATAAAATCTCATTGTTATCAGCCGCTTAGCTTAAAGTGACAAAAATGTTACCTCCAGCACTAAAACATAGCGAAATCCCCTGAATCTTTGTGGCTACGTACATATTCTAAATGGGGTATGGGCAAAGAAACTACCGTTTACAGCTCCTATGAAGGGCTTCACCGTTTTCTCTCGGGGATAACGGTTCTTTGCGTAGCGATCGTGCTCGTTGGGTCCCTCCTGAGCGGAACCTCGGCAACATGGACCGCCATATACGCAGGTTTGGTTTACTTTGGGTTGTTGTTAGCGACTAAGCTCATTATTCGACTCTGGGCTACCTGGGAAATGGTCAAAACAGGGTCGGGAAGAAGCTAGTACACGATAAGATTTTTTTAAGGAGCCTAAGCTGGTGAAAGCGAAGAAAAAGCCAAGCGTCGAATCTTTCCGCACGATAGGAGAGGATGAGCGTGAGGAGTTAATTCGTAGTTTCCTCCCCCTGGTCAAAAGGGTAGTGCACAGGCTTGCCGGACGTCTACCTGCTGAGGTCGACGTAAAAGAGATGCTTAACTCCGGAATCATCGGATTGGTTGATGCTCTCGAAAAGTACGATCCCCGTCATGAAACAAATTTTTCCACCTACGCTCAGTTTCGTATTCGCGGAACGATCCTCGACAGTTTTCGAGTACAGGATTGGGTTCCCCGTTCCCTGCGCCACAAGGCACATAAACTCGAGAATACGTATCAAAAACTTGAACAGGAGCTGGGACGCCCTGCTGAGGAAACAGAAGTTGCAACCGAACTCGGCGTAGATCTGAACACTCTTCACAAAATGCTGGGAGAGGTTACCGGCGTCGTCATGCTCAGCCTTGAAGAGCTGGGGTTTGGCCATGGTGAGGAACGCTTCAGAGCAGATGAAACACTTCCGACTACAAAGCCTGATCCTCTTTCGAGTTTGCTCGACGGGGAACGGGTCGAGATAGTAGCCAGAGCGTTGGACCGACTGCCTGAGAAGGAGCGTCTGGTGATTACCCTGTATTTCTACGAGGAGCTAAACCTCAAAGAAATCGGTGAAATCATAGGCGTAACCGAATCACGTGCTTCTCAAATTCGCTCAAGAGCACTGTTGCGATTACGTACCTACCTGAAACGCGCCCTTTAGTTGCATATTTTCAATACAACTAATAGCTACGCTCCTTCCTCGTCATCCGTAAAGATGTGGCGAAAAGAGTCGCTTGCCCGAAGTTCTGAATAATCAGCCTCTAGCAAATCAAGGACCCGACCGGAGTAACGTGAGCTGCGGGACCAATACACTGCAAATGTCGCAGAAAGACATCCCAACAACCATACGGGAGGGTAATAGGCGACCGATATACCAAGACCTGCGACAAGAACCCCGAGAAAGGACACTGAAACCATCGGCACCGCCGTCTCAATGTACTGAGCATCTCCCGCAATGCGCTGCGCCATCTTCATTTTCTCAACTATCCGCTCGAGGAGATTCTGATCATCGGGTCCCTCGACCACATTCACGTCGTCTATCCGCGAACGAAGCTCAAAACGGATCCGTTCAAATCCAGCTGCTGCTGCGGACGCCCGATCCTTCGTTCTCCTCGCCTGTTTTTCAAGCCGCTGATTTCCCATGAGAGAAAAGTAAATAAAGGCACCACAGACGAGCACTCCATAGAGTCCAAGGTCACCCAATACCTGAAAATACACGGAGTGCGTCTGACGGCCGGATAGGCTTCGTTTCTGCACTTTCAGGAGACCCTTCTCGTAATGTTTGAACCAATACGGTGAGTTGGTGAGCCCCACGCCAAAAAGCGTATGTCGCGGGTCCTTCCACATTTTGATAACTACGTGCCAGGTCTCAATCCGCTTCTGTATTGTACCCTCACCCTCACTATAGTCCGACGAAATGGAACTCATCTCGCCGTAGTACTTCTTTGGCACAAACGGCATGATGAGCAGGAACACAAACAAGCCGCTGGCAATGAGCGCAAACTTGCGCCGGGACTTCAGAAACTGAGTTCCCAACACAGCGATTAAACCAAGAAATCCTCCGCGAGACAGTGTGGCCAGAATACCCACCAGGGTGAAAAAGACACTCGCAAGCGCCACCAGGCGCAAGACCCCCTGTCGCTTCTGCTGGGTGAAATAAATCGAAAATGGCAAGCACATGAGCAGGACCAGACAGAGATCGTTTTCATCTCCGACGAAACCACCCGGGCCCTTTCCCGAATGAGTAAGGGAATACAGCCCCAAGAAGAACCCGATTCCCGCAGCCGTTAAAAATAGAGTTCGTATCCTTTTTGTAGAGGCCATAAAACCAATCATCGGAATACTTAATCCGAAGAAATGAAGCATCAGGTCTTTCCAGGTATGGAAATGCCAGAAATCGTTTCGAACGATGTCATCACCAAGATGATACCCTGCGACGCCGCGAAGGCCCTCAAAGCCAATGACAAAAAACATCAGATAGGTTTGGGGAGTGAGCACACGACCGAGCCGCGACAAGGTCATCACTCCAACAGCAATGGACAAGAGCATTGGGAAGCGAATCGTCCCTATAAAAGACAATCCGGGAAGATCCTGCGGACGGCAAAAAAGAGTGACAAAGGCAAGAACGATGAGGATCGAAGCGAACTGGCTGTCAGCACTACCCCGTGCGAGCCGATTGAAGGCGGCTGCCAGATCATGAACGTCGGCCTTTTCCTCCGAGGAAGCGCCTTCGTGTTCATCTATACCAAGTTCGGCCTTACCAAACTCTCCTACCTCTTCCATGTACACTCGCTTGTAAGCTGATTAAATGCGCTCTCCCTTGCCCGAAGCCTGCCTTCTAATAAGTTCGACGAACAGGTCTATTCCCTTAACAAATTACTTCTGAAAACACCGGAAAAAACGGGGAGTTAGTGCTATCTTTTCTGATTCACTGATGTGATTCATAATAGACGAAGCGGTTTTACCTGGGTACTGCAAAAAGTGCGGACTCACAGGTACCCGAACCACCACAATGCGCAGAGAGGATTATCATGTACCGCCTTCGTAAACTTATGATTTCCATAGAAAATCTTTACGGCGGGCTTTTGTTCTCCTACGCACCTTCTCGCTTTAGGACGTCTTTTCAGCGAGGCCTACAGTCCCTCCGCGTATCTGATGAAAAGTCCTTCTCCGAAGAAAGCCCTTTGTCGATCGTCTTCGTTTGCCGGGGGAATATTTGCCGAAGCCCCTACGCAGAAAAGCGGCTGGCCGAATACTGGCAGGAAGATGAAAGACTCAGAACCATTCCCATGAAGACGTCGTCAGTGGGCTTGGACACGAGAAACGGCAAACCGGCAAATGAGCGGGCGACAACGGTGGCACTCACGCGAAACGTGGACCTGAACTCTCATCAGGCAACCGCGGCAGATGGGTACTCTCTCTCCGAGGCCGATCTTATCTTCGTCATGGAGCGAAAGCACCTTCGCGGGATTGTTAAACTGTATCGCTATTCGTTTCGAAAAGCTGTTTTTTTGGGAAGCCTTGCGGTGCCGGAATATCCGCTCGTCGTTGAAGATCCCTACGGACGACCGGAAGAGGAATTTCAGGAGTGCTTCTCGCAGATCGATGCTGCCCTTAAGAACTTTATTGCGCTCGCCAGAGAACGCTTAAGGGAACGCTTAAGGTAACAGCGCGTTGCTGCAAGACGGTGTCGCGTGCAGGGTGCGATCAAAAGAGCGCACCCTGCCAGCTCATTTAGCCTTTTGCTTCGGCGTAGCGACGCGCAACTTCATCCCAGGAGACAACGTTAAAAAATGCCGAGATGTAGTCGGGACGACGATTCTGATAATTCAGGTAGTAGGCGTGCTCCCATACATCAAGTCCGAGGATAGGAGTCTTTCCGGACATCAGAGGCGAGTCCTGGTTAGCGGTACTTTCGACGACGAGCGTACCCGCCGCATCGACACAAAGCCAGGCCCAGCCACTGCCGAAGCGGGTAGCTGCCGCATTGGAAAACTTCTCCTTGAACGCCTCAAATCCACCCAACTCACTATCGATGGCCGCAGCGAGATCGCCACTAGGCGAACCACCAGCCTGGGGAGCGATCACTTTCCAGAACAAAGAGTGATTTGCGTGGCCTCCTCCGTTATTTTGCACAGCAGAGCGCTTATCCTCCGGGATATCTGAAATGCTTCTTAGGACTTCTTCAATCGGCTTACCCTCGAACGCAGTACCCTCCAGAGCAGCGTTGACCTTTGTCACGTATCCCTGGTGATGCTTAGTGTGATGAATCTCCATCGTACGAGCGTCAATATGTGGCTCAAGGGCGGCGTAGTCATAATCAAGGGCCGGAAGTTCGTAAGCCATGCGGAAATCTCCTGAAGTTTTGTGCAACAAATAAACAATCGTAAGCGAAGCAAAATTCTTTGACGCCAGGCAGCCGCTTACCGCCGACAGACGTTCGTCTTAGTGCCGGTAAGTATGGACTAAACCGCGCCCATCAACAAAATTAAATGCTGAATACTAAATAAACAGCTCTCGCGCAGGCGCAAATGGCCCGGCAAACATTATTTCATTAGTCGGAAATTGGGAGTTTTGTGTTCTTGTTAGCAGGTAAGAGCCTTATTCCTGAGCGTTTAATCTCAGCTTTTCTTCGAGGACACCAGAGGGATGGTTAGAACAGCTTCAAGCCCGGGTCCCTCTTCCGGTGCACGGAAGGAAAGCGCCGCACCATTAATACGAGAAAAGTAGCGAGCAATAGTAAGCCCCAGGCCACAGCCCTGTTGCTCAAAGGTTTCTCGGTCTATCTGAGAAAATGCGGTAGACGCCTCTTCAAGAATTGCCTCACTTCCCTGCAGACCGGGACCTCTGTCACGAACAACGACCTCAGCCAGGTCACCGACACGTCCGATGCACACGCTTATTCGGTTGTCGCTCCCGCCAAACTTTTGTGCGTTGCTGAGAAGTCGCTGTAACACATTGTGTATCTGCACGTCGTAGACCTGCACATACATGTCCTCACTTTCGGATTGCTCCGCAATGACAACTTCCATCTGAGCCGAAGCTCCCCTAAGGGTGGGATCCGCAAATCCGTCCACCGCTGAGCGGACCAGTTGAACAAGGGGATAGCGCTGTTTGTAGAGTTCGTAGGTATGCGCCGCGTGACCAAGGTCGATTTGCTGCAACAACATAAAGTCGTCAACGAGACGCTCAAGTCTCTGACCACCCCGCCATATCGATTCCAGCAAACGCACAACCTGAGACTGGTTGAGTGCGTCATGCTGCTCGATGAGCAACTCTGTCCCTGTGTTGATAGACACTAGAGGCGTTCTGAATTCGTGAGAAAGGGTATGAATAATTCGGCGACGATAGCCCTCCATCTTGATGCTCGACATTTTCCGGCGCCGCTTTGCCAGAGAAACTTTTCCCTTAACGATCGCAACCAGATCATCGGGGTCGAAGGGCTTTGTCAGATACTCGTCACACCCAAGAGATTTCCCGTCCCGCACAGCCTCATCACCACTCACCGCAGTAAGGAAAATGAACGGCAGTTCACACCAGTCGGGATTGCGACAGATTTCCTGATGCAAGGCGAAGCCATCTCGCTCGGGCATGAGCACATCACAAACTATCAAATCGGGGGTAGAAGCAGTCAGGGAAGCTATTGCTTCATTGACGGAGCAGACGGTCGTCACCGCAAAACCGCTCAGGGTGAGAACGTGTGAAATCACCTCGAGAATTTCAGGACTATCATCAACAACGAGGATCTGGGCGACATCCTTTGACACGCCAACCTCATCTTCTGACTCAAGTCGTTCGCTTTGATACTGCAGCGACATAATACAACCTTGGAAAGAACAACATTCCATCTCAGTCTGCGCAGCTCCATGCGCAGACGGGGTGCCGGGTAAATGGATTTTCAGCTAGATCCCTCCCGACTTAACGATTATCGGCGTTCCTCACAAGATTCTTGAATACATTACTGATGCGATGCGATTACTGGTGATCGGGGGCATGCTTTTCGATAGTGGCCTCCAGAGCCCAAAAGAGGTAACCCAATAATATAACTATATAAACCTCAATACCTCGAAGCCGTAGGCCGCTTCGCTTGTCATCTTGCTGAAAATGCGATTAACCTTCCCGGCTCGGGGCCGAAAGCCCATGATTTCAACAACATCGGATATTGGTATGAGTGAGCAAGTATTAGCAGGTGTGTTTCCGGGACAGGGTTCTCAGTCAGTGGGTATGGGCCTTGCTTTTGCGGAGCAGAGTGCGAACGCAAAAGAACTTTTTGAACGGGCAGACAAAGCCCTGGGATACTCCATTTCGAGTCTTTGCTTTGAGGGGCCGATCGAAGAGCTTACCCTGACGCAGAATGCGCAGCCCGCCCTTCTCGCTCTTGGCTACCTCGCATTCCGTGAATCAAACATTACTGTGCATGCCCTGGCCGGCCACAGTCTGGGAGAATACACCGCACTGGTTGCCGCAGAGAGTCTTTCTTTCGAAGACGCCCTGCAGCTCGTCCACAAACGCGGCCGCTACATGCAGGAAGCCGTGCCAAGCGGACAAGGAAAAATGCTCGCTGTTATTAAGTCGAGTGTAGAGGATATCGAGAACGCGATATCAGAAGTGAGTTCAGGCATTGTCGAAGTGGCAAACTTTAACTCCCCCGGTCAGACGGTCGTTGCCGGTGACGTTGCAGGCATAGATGCCTTCGCCACCGTGATTGCTGATAAAGGCGGTAAAGTCATTCCTCTCCAGGTAAGCGCGCCTTTTCATTGTAGCCTGATGCAGCCTGCCGCAGACAAGCTGAGCAAAGATCTTGATGCGATTACCTTTGAAAAGCCAAAGCTACCGGTTTACGCAAACGTCACCGCAGCAAAGATAGAAAGTGGTGACGAAGCTCGTGACTTGCTCAAGCAACAGGTTTGCTCAAGCGTTCGTTGGACCGAGTCCATGCAGAATATGTGTGCCGAAATGAATGTTCAGGCAATTGTTGAGTTTGGTCCGGGAGGAGTTTTGTCAAAGCTCATGAAGAGAATTGATTCCTCCGTGAAAGGATTTTCCATCGACTCCCCGGAGTCCTGCGCAAAAACCACAGAACAGCTGGCTGCATAGGAACACTCAGGGTCTGAAGACTGCTTTTGAGTGCGGACGCAAGTCCGCACGGGAAAAGAGGGTCGTAGGATAAAATCGTACTATGTTTATCCGAAGGCCGCTCTGGAGCATTTTTCAAAAAGCGGAGCGAAAAATGCTTGAGAACGCGGACGCAAGTCCGCGCGGGAAAAGAGAAGCTAGAGCGGTCGCAGGATAAAATCGTACTATATTTATCCGAAGGCCGCTCTAGCGCGGACGAAAAACGCCCGGCCTTCTGCTTCCCCGTAGTGCCCGCTCCGTTCCCTCTTCGGCCTCTACCTCGTAATCGGGTGAGGGACTCAGGGGATCATCTTCCAGTATATGCTTGGTCGTGCACTCTGCGAGACGTTCGGCTCGCTCGGGGAAAGCAAAGAGATCCGGCCGGTCTTCGTACGTGGAGAAGGGTATATCTGCAAGAATTCGCCTTCGCTTTCTGTCGTTATTGAAGGAAACCGTCTTGGCAAACCACAGCGTGGCACTATTCTCTGTGTCAATGAGTCGGGTATACACCGTCAAATCGCTAGCATTGGTAATCTCATCCATGTATCCGACGAGGATGAGGTCATAACCCGCATCCCGGGCAAAGCGTATTGCCCCGTAATTACCGGAATTGAACTCTGCCCGTTTTCCCGGCCAGGATTCGCGATTAAACAACTCAACAATAGCCAGCTCTCCAGTTCTCAGTAGCTCCCTCTGAAAGAGACCCGCCAGCTCTCGACCAAAGTGGCGAGACTCTTCCCCCCCAGGGGCAAATGTTTCCGGCACGCTAAAAGGGATAACCGCCATTCTCGGCAAATGTTCTGAGTGATAGCGGCTACTTAGATACTCCAAAAGGCCCGCATTAATGTAGGTCCGCATCTTGCATCCCTCTCGCACGTGGGGAAGTTGTGCCACCCCAAGGAAACTGCACCCCTGGAGAAACAGTGGTGCCAAAATTGTGACAAGGAACAGGGATTTAGAAGATGGAAACAAGCCCAATACATTCTCGAAGAACGCTGCGTTTAAAGCTCTTTTGTTCATTGGGGGCCTCATTATTGTTGATCGCCATCTTCTCTGGTTGTAGCAAGCGCTATCACAACCTGCCGGTTTTTTCCGCTTTTCCAATCTCAGACTCCGTAAATCACTCGGTCGGTCGTTTTAAGACAAGCTATCTCGCTGACCAAATTCATGCATATTTTCGGGGACATGCCAACGCTCCAATCGCGGTCACGACTTTCGTTGACGTCGACAACCTCTATCAGTCCTCCACGTTTGGCCGCATTCTCGCCGAGCAACTCATGAGTGAACTAGCCATGAGGGGGTATCGGGTCGTTGAGATGCGCCTGTCTGATTCAATGCAAATCATGTTCCAATCCGGTGAATTCAGCCTATCCCGCGAAACGGGAATTATTCGTGATAATCAGGAGATATCAGCGATTGTGGTCGGAACCTATGCGGCTTCTCCCGAGCGAGTGTATCTGAATTCCAGAATGATCGACCCCACCAGCTCAATGATACTGTCTGCGGGGACGGTCGAGATGAGAAAAACAAGAGAGATTGCGCGACTGCTCAGAACGAGCTCTCAGCCCACTTCGCTGGAGAGAATTCCTGTCCGCCATCTCGGCTATCGCTCAGCTCCGGCCCCTCACTACTGGCCGCCATACGCCTACAACGCACCCACCATGCCTCAGGGGCAGATGTGGGCACCTCAGGCACCGGCCTGGGAGGATGCCTGGACAGCAGAAGAGAAGGAAATGCTCGCACCTGAGCCAAGCCTTCCGGAGCAGTCCCCCAAGGCGGCCTCGAGCAAAATAATGGAAAAAGACGAGATAATGGCGGAGAAGTAAGTCGTTTTGGAACTCCCCGGCAGGTACGCGCACCTGCCGGCCTCCACCCCGCAGGCTGCGCACTCCATTCCATAAGAGTTTCTTATTGAACTTATTTGCATTATTTATTTTGTCTATTCGCTTACTTCCCCTACTATCCTTTCATCAGACGCCTTTGTATTGAGAGCGCATCAGGTCTAAGGGAGAGCGAAACACCATGATAAACGTAAAAGCGTATACGATACGAGACAGAGTATTTGTTCAGTATTACGACACCGGAAACAAACACGAGCTTCGCTGCCCGGACTGCACGTGGACCGGCAACACGAGCGATGAAATTCAGAAAAGCGCAGAGAAGTTGAATTTTAGCTGCCCCTGCTGCGCAAACCAGCTCGGGATGCTCTCTCCCTCACTCAGCGAACAAATTGCCGAATCGTATGAAGAGGTCAGCTTTTTCTAGTCCGACTATCTCGACGACGTCTAGCCTTCTCCGCTCACCACTCCTCCTTAGGGACATTTCACTTCGCGGCTCCTCGCTCACCTAGAGCAGGGCCCCTGGAAGCCGCCAGAAATCTGAAAAAGCGGCTAAAGCCCCACAGCTCTGCCAAGGAATCAATAAAATTAATCTCCTGTAAGGATGCGGTATTCCACAGCGGCTGCAGTTTCTCTATTTTCGTGCACACTTACCTGAGCACTCACAGGCGTTTTAATTGAATAAATCCGGTTTAGCTATGCTAATGCCAGCGGTATTGGTAATAGATCACAAGATGACTTTCGGAATTTAGAGCTATCGAGATCATGACGTCGAAACACACAAGGAGCATTCTCTTTTATGAGCAGGCACGGTAAGACACGCACAATCACTCTCCTTCTTTCCTTTGTTTGTTCCCTGCTGCTGTTGGCATCTCTTCCCGGAGCCTCATTCGGCGAAGAAAAGGCTGAGGCACCGCCTGCCGAGTCTGCTTCCTGGTTAAAAGACTTTAACTCCGCTTTCGCCGAACTGCTTTTCTTTGACATCTCGCAGGGCGCGATTGAAGTTGAAGAAGTTGATGTCCACGGACAGGCCGTTCTCGACGAACAGGGGAATGTTAAACAAAAGCAAATCGCGATCCCCTTTTTACTTGCCTTCCTGCTCGCGGGATCGATTTTCTTCACCTTTTGGTTTGGCTTCATTAATGTTCGGGGACTGCGCCATTCCATCAATGTCATACGCGGCAAATTCGACAGAGAACAGGATAAGGGAGAGATTTCTCACTTTCGCGCCCTGACCAGTTCGCTTTCGGCTACGGTGGGATTGGGAAACATTGCCGGTGTTGCACTAGCAATACAACTCGGAGGACCAGGAGCCGTATTCTGGATGCTCTTCACCGCGGTGTTTAGCATGACCGCAAAATTTTCCAGCTGTACGCTCGCTCAGATGTATCGGAAGGAAAACGAAGATGGTTCGATTTCCGGTGGTCCCATGTATTACCTCGACATCGGACTCAAGCATATTGGACTTGGGCCTTTCGGAAAAATTCTTGGGTTCACCTACGCGACTCTGGTCATGATGGCTTCGATTGGTGGGGGAAATATGTTCCAGGCAAACCAGACTACCGCGGCTGTCCTGTCGACGCTGTCACTTCCCAAGTCCTACTCACTGACGGTTGGTGCCGTTATGGCCGCCTTCGTTGCCTTGGTAATTCTCGGCGGCATCAAGCGAATCGGGCTGGCAACCTCCCGGATCGTTCCTCTGATGTGCGGCGTTTACGTTCTCGCATCGCTTGTGGTTATTCTAGGTAATGCCAGTAAGATCCCCGAAGCTATAGGGTTGATCTTCACCATGGCCTTCACCAACAATGCGTTCTTCGGAGGACTTGTGGGCGTGTTGGTCATGGGAGTGCGGCGGGCCGCTTTCTCAAATGAGGGTGGACTTGGAAGTGCCGCCATCGCACACGCCGCAGCAAAAACAGACGAACCGGTCCGAGAGGGGATCGTGGGTATGATTGGCCCGGTGATCGATACTATGATCGTCTGTATGATGACAGCCCTCGTGGTTATCATCACTGGAGTCTGGGATAACCCGGAAGTACTTCAGGGGGCGGCCGATCTGGATAACACAAAGAAGGGAGTACTCCTCACGTCTGCTGCTTTTGCGACCGTCATTCCCTGGTTCCCCTATGTGCTCACTGTCTGTGTCAGCCTTTTTGCCTACTCGACAATGATTTCCTGGTGCTACTACGGAGAGCGAGGCTGGATATATATCTTTGATCACTTTGGCAATAGTGGCTTGAAGACAGTCGTTATTTTCCGACTTCTGTTTGTTGGCTTTGTCATTGTAGGTGCGACTGAAACGCTCAACAATGTCCTCGACTTTTCCGACCTGATGATTCTGAGCCTCGCCTTTCCGAACATAATCGGCAGCGTATTACTGGCACCAAAAGTAAAAGAACTGCTCACGGACTACTGGACCCGATACAAATCAGGTGCGATGCATCCCGAGAGGGACTAGAGCATTTCTCAAATGAGTGTGGAGAAGAACGCTTTCTAGCGGATCATTTTCAGGTCGTCGACGAGGTTTGGATCTTCCTCAAGAAACATCATGCCGAATTCACCGTCGCCTTTGCCACGAAGCACTTTTGGAATCTCAACCTCATCCCGAAGCTTTTCTTCTTTAATCCGCTTGCGCAGTTTTGCAATGGCTTCCTCAATCTCCGGCGTCGTAAAATGCCAGCTGGGTGCCACCGGCTTTCCCGGGTTCCCATAGAGATGACCATCTTTGTAAAACAGGCTAACCCAGGGAAGAGGTCTGGTCGCAGGCCAACCCTTATACGGCACACCGTCCATACCGAATCGCGTCTTACAGCATGGACAAAGAAGCACGGGCTCCTGCAGAGTCAAATCACAGCCGCGATAACTACACCGTGCACTTAGTCCTCGCCAACCATCAGCACTTCGAAAAAGAATAATACCCGCGTTCCTGCGATACACCTGTCGATAGAGGAGTTCACTGACGGGCCCGAGGTCCAGATCCTTATTTTGTGGTATATACCGATGTCTCTCGCACCCAGTGAGCAAAAGAGGAGCAGCGCCAAGAGCGGCAAGTCCGGTGAGTATTTCACGTCTCTTCAAAGAAAAATCACCCATAGTATATTACATTCTAGATAGTTAGTACCAACAAGGAGCCTGCTAACCCACGGTCAGCAACGAAAAACGGCTTCAACTAGAGACTCCAGCCCCGCTGGAGCTTGAAGCGAGTACCCTTTGTTATGAAGGAGTTTAGCGCAGAAGGTACCTCATGGCACTGCCTCAAATCACCGCCTTAGCTAGATAACAGGTTTCTAACTCCCTGAATTCACTGTCCGCAAGCGACCGTTTCCTACCCCGACAACAGGGACCACGCGGTGGGAGGGGGTAAAGAGAATTTCATTCGGTAAACCCGTGTAATCAGGCGGCGCGACGAGATGATGGGCCTTTCTCGTCTGTAAGCGACAGACTCCGACCCAGCGCTACAAAGTCAGCTGACCTTTGATCCGGGACAATAATTGGGTTTTGAGACGCATGCAATTCTGGACTACGAAAAGGCAATCCTTGAATCGAAAACTGCAGGTCATGGTACTCGGGTGAACTGGCCAGAAACTGCGCCAGGCTCTCCTCCGCCTCCACGAAAAGTGAGCCAAAACGACCAACGCAAAAATGCGTACAAGACGTCACTCCCTGCTGCACGAGTTCATTAAAAAAGTTAAACATCAAACCGCCTCTTCGCAGGCCTTCGAGAAAAATCCTTCTTCGGGGGTCTTGGGAAGGTAAATCCGAGGAGACACGAAACGCAGACTGCTGGATACCTCGCTGAGAGAAGACTCTCACCCGCTTGAGTGAGGCACCGTACTCAGAGAGACGTCGGCGCACCAGGGAAGGCACCACCTTAGTACGAACAAAGGATTCAAAACGACGGCGCGTATGCTGCGATGCCGGATGTCGTCCATTCCAGTCCAGACCAGAAACAAGCTCAAGTAAGGCGGGATCAATCATCCGCAGCATCGACACACCATGCTCATAATCGCGAGAATCGAAGCCATCGAGATCTTCGAAGAATACTTCAAGTACGTCCGTATCAGGAGCACTTGGAAGTAAACGATCATCAAGATTTCCACGAATGTATGCGTGGAGTTTTTCGCAAAAGTGCGCGTCGGCAACCAGAAATATAGAGGGAGCAATAACCTCGTCAGCGAGAGAGAAGATCAGCTTTTGAATAGCAGTGGGTTTCCTGCCAAGGGTGAAAAATCCTGCAAAGACCGCACGTGGAAAAACAACAGGCTGTTGCCGGGTACTGATTACTTCCTGATCTCTATTTTGCCGCGCTTCTGTCAATTTCTGGCCTGGTTCTTAGACAATTTGTAAAAGGGCTGGATAGCATAGAACAGACAGTGGAAAAGTCAAGATCTCGACATTCACAAGGCGATGTACGTCCCGCTTTGCCCCTCAGACAGCAGCTCTTCCCGCCCACCGTGCCGCAAAGCGTTTTTGAAACACAGCCAGCTTCTCCTAGGCTGACTTCACTCTCCTAAACTATGACGTTCGTCTAGGCAAAATTTCGAGACAGCGACAGTAGCTTTCTCCTCAAAACACCTCTGCCCGCTGAAGCACGCTCCTTGATAATTTTCTTCTGCGCGTTCCCCCGCTTGCCTGCAGCATATCCCTTGGAAAACGCATCAAATATCCTATCTGCAAGTAGCCTGTCGATCGGGGCTGGAGGGTTTCAATTTCTCCTGTACGCTCAGGTTATTCGAGAATGAAATCCAGGAGTGTCAATTAAAATGCACAGGGATCATGCCGCATACAATTTTATACCCCTACGTTCTGACCTTTAAGAAGCGATTCGATGGCTCAAGAAGTAGTCAGTATGTAAAACGCGACATACTACTTGCAATTACAACCCTAATCATAATGGGCTGTATCTTCGCTTGCTTTCACATCGTGTTCTCCACGATCAAAGGCCTGCCAACAATCTCGGCAATTCTCAGCACAAAAATCATCGAACTGCTGTTCTACTCCTTCTTTATACTTCTGCTCATATCGAACTCGGTCGCCCACATCGGTAATATCTACACTGCAGACAATATGAATCTGTTTCTTTCAACACCAATCTCCAGCAGCCGATTGTTCTTCGCTAAATTTTTGGAGTCGCTTTTTGAAACGGCAATAATGTACTTTGTTTTCATTTCTCCGGTTCTGCTCGCACTGAGCTATTCACTAAAACTACCGGCTGCATTTTTGCTCGAGGCTCTTCTGCTTTCAGTCCCTTTTCTGATAATCCCGGCCTCCCTCGCATTTGTTTTTTCCACCTTCTTCGTTCGCCTCGCTGCGCGAGTCTGGAAACGGGGCGCCTTCTTTTTTATCTTCGTATCCGGAATACTCGTATGGCTGCTGTTCTCGCTTCTCGGTAGCTTGAAGGGGGAAAAAATACATGGCTCCGGAACAGAAGCTATTGTCAGGATGATTGGACTGTTCGATAACCCCAATCCGATCTGGCTTCCCTCCCGCTGGATCTCGGAGATATTGTCAACCTACATCAGCGGTCCGATACAGGAGCAGCAGGCCTTTCAATTGCTGCTGGTCTCTTCCGCCTTCGGCTCCCTGGCACTGGCGTTCCTGCTGTTTGATTTTTTTGCCTTCAGTACGCGCTCTCGAGCAGCAACTCAATCACGAGCCCAGGGAAGCAAGAAACAACATGTCGACACCCCTCGACGAATTGTAGAAGCCATCTATTTAAATCTTCCGATACCGCCGCAGATACGAGCAATAATCCTCAAGGATATTACCTGCCTTCTCCGCGACAGAGCGCAGTCAATGCAGCTCCTTCTCTATACCGGTATCGCATTTGCCTACCTGGTGGTGACTGACTTTATGAGTCTGGCACTGGATCTTGCCCCGCGAGAGCTACGCGTCTGGTGGTGTTTTCTGGGAACCGTGAACATACTCTTCTCCGGCTTCATCATCTCGGCATTAATGACCAGACTGATATTCCCATCCATAAGTATGGAGGGACGCGCGTTTTGGATTCTTAACTCAGGACCAATTCGACTTTCCTCTCTGCTGAATGCGAAATTTTGGTGCTGGTTCCCTCTGGTACTGACAATCGCTCTCGCTCTTACCGTTTCCGGTGCCTGCGCGATTAAGATAGATATTCCCCTGCTTCTTGTTTCGGCCTTCGTAAGCGGCAATATCGCGGTCGGGGCCACCGGTCTTGCACTCGGAACAGGGTCAATGTTTGCAAGTTTTGATTGGGAAACTCCAAGCCAGATATCTTCTGGTTTTGGAACACTCGCCCTGCTTCTCTCCAGTCTGACGCTGGTCGCGGTCAATACCGTTCCGGCTTCAATAATGATATTTATCGTCCTGATGGAAGAAGTAAGAATAATCCTGGGACCGTACGGATGGCCATCAATGCTGGCCCTTTGCTGTTTTTGTGTCTTTGCAATTAATAGAATTGTTGCCCGGAAGGCATCCAGCAAGGGTGTAGCTGCGCTAACGCTGAGGTATCGCTCAGAGTAGTATTCGGAAGCGTATTACCAGTTCTAGCTTCTACTTGCCTACGGACCTACCCTCGCTCGACTACCAGAGCAGTGGCCTCACCTCCGCCATTACATATGCCACAGGCCCCGCGCTTCACATCAAGTCGCTCCATCGCATGGAGCAAGGTAACAAGAATACGAGCACCTGAGGCTCCAACCGGGTGCCCCAGCGCTACCGCTCCACCATTGACGTTTAACTTTTCCGAAGGAATTGAGAGATCACGCTGGCAGGCCAAGGAGACAGCCGAGAAAGCCTCATTGATTTCGAAAAGATCGATATCATCAACAGCCATATCGGCTTTAGAGAGGGCACTCTTTACCGCTGACACCGGAGCCGTAGTAAACCATTCCGGTGCCTGCGCACTCCAGCCCTGCGAAACAATTTTCGCCATCGGCTTCAGCCCCTGCTCCTTCGCAAAGGTTTCAGAGCAAAGCAGCAGGACAGCAGCACCGTCATTTATCGAGCTTGCGTTAGCGGCTGTCACTGTGCCGGATTTGTCAAACACTGCCCGAAGACTTGGAATCTTTTCTGGTTTTCCCCGACCCGGCTCTTCATCGGTATCGAAGGTAACTTCTGCTTTTCCTTGCTTCACGCTGAGCGAACAAATTTCATTTTTAAAGTAACCCGCAGCGATGGCGTCATTCGCACGTCGGTAACTCTCAATTGCATACTCATCCTGTTGTTCGCGGCTTAAGGTATATTCGCGAGCACAAAGCTCAGCGGCATTACCCATATGATAGTCGTTGTAGACGTCCCACAGGGCATCGCGAATAATGCTATCCTCAGCCGCCGAGTGTCCAAGTCGGGCTCCCCCACGCATTGAGGGGAGCAAATAAGGGGCGAGCGACATATTTTCCATACCACCGGCAATGATGCATGAAGCCTGACCCAATCGAATTGCATTATCGGCCAGCATCACGGCCTTCAGTCCTGAACTGCAGACTTTGTTTATGGTCATTGCCTGAGTTCGTTCAGGCAAGCCTGCAAATAGTGCAGCCTGTCGTGCCGGCGCCTGTCCGATACCCGCAGCCAGCACACAGCCAAGAAGTACTTCCTCTACGAGTTCCGGAGAAAGTCCCGTCGTCGACAACAGTTCCTTCATGAGCGGCGCTGCGAGTTGCGGGGCCGCCACACCACTTAGCGCACCACTAAAACTTCCAATGGCGGTTCTCTTTGCGGCACATATAACTGTTGATGACAAAGGCATGCATCTTCTCCCATTCGTTAGAATCAATACGCGGCCGGGCAAACGTACCATGAAGAGCAGGGCAGAGCCTGCCCGCAAAGGCCTTCTTCCAGAATATCAGCCGCGCTCAGGCCCGAGCAACACTGTGAGGGTCCCTCTGAAGACTACACTGATTCTTATCCGCTTAGGTAGTTTTCAGTTACCCCCATGAGGTCTGTCGCATGAGTTCTCGGAAGTCGAGAACCGCGAACTGCTTGGCCTCCGGAACTGCTAAGAATCCCTATTTATTGGGATTTTGTCGAGCCCCTCTCTCCGCGATGCGCAAAGCAGTGGGGCTCTAAAGTAGATACTGCCAGAGGTCGACTTATTAGGTAGCGGGGTGAACAGCCGGAACGCGGACACTATTTAGACTTGTCCGGTGAGGTATTTTCCCATCGTCGCTGGAATCAAACATTTTCGGAGATAGAATTATGGCGCGGGTGTTACTTGTAGATGATGACGATCAGCTTCGGTCTATGGTCACGCAAATGCTCGAAAGGGAAGGATTTGAAGTCACCGAGGCCTCAAATGGCGTCGAGGGCTTAGAGAGCTATGCCGACCTCGAAACCGACATCATACTTCTGGATATGGTAATGCCGAGACGAGATGGTCTGATGACATTGCAGGACCTGCTTGCCTCCTATCCACGTGCGCGGGTGATTGCTATGTCCGGAGGTTCACGTGGAAGGGCTTCATGGTTGCCAATTGCTAAGCGTGCGGGCGCAGTCGGTGTCCTCAAGAAACCATTCACTAAAGACCAGCTTATGGATAGTCTCGCCGCGGCACTGGCTAATCCCTGGAAATAATTTCTTTCCGGAAATCTCTGAGTGGCATGATGATTAATTCCCAACAGAACAGGCGAACCCCGAAGTCGTACGACCGCCTCCGGGACCTCTTTTTCCGCGACATTGAAATATTACTGATCGAGGACAGCGCGGTAGATCAGGTCGTGTTTTGCAGATACGTCGAGCGTTCACAGATGCCGTTTGTCGTCACGGCGGTCGGTAGCCTTGCCGAGGCTCGGGAGAAGCTGGCGAACAAACATTTCGATATTATAGTTGCCGACTACTACCTTCCCGACGGAGTATGTCTTGAGCTCGGCATTATCTTTTACGAATATCCTGTCGTCGTAATGACCGGCGGTGGTGACGAAAAAATCGCCGTCGGTGTTATGAAAGCAGGAGCCAAGGACTACCTGATAAAGGGAACCGGGAGTGGGGCACTGAAGATGCTACCCCTTACCCTTGAAAATGTGCTTATTCGACATCACGCCGAAAGGGAGCGAGAGGAGCTTGAGGCGCGTGCTGACGAAATGCAAAAAATGGAATCCCTTGGTCGTCTTGCCGGCGGTATCGCCCACGATTTCAACAACATTCTGGGTTCCATAATCGGTTACACGGAACTCGCCGTTGAGGACGTTGAAGAAGATTCAATTACCAGGCGAAACTTACAGGAAGTTTTGATTGCCGCACAGCGAGCGTCTCATCTCGTTGAACAAATTCTTGCCTACACAAGAGATAGCGCCGAAGAGAGGGTTCGCGTTGACCTGGTTGAAGTCCTCGATGAGGTGATGAACATGCTTGCTCACAGCATTCCAAAAAATGTGGAGATCGAGATAATACGTCAGGTCGACTACGCCTACGTACATGGAAATGAAACAAACCTGTACCAGGTTGTTATGAACCTCATAACAAACGGCATTCAGGCAATGGAAGCTGAGGGGGGAATACTAAAGATACGAATGATGGAAATCATCCAGGGTCGCAAGCCCATGATCTGCGTGGAAATCAGTGATCAGGGATGTGGCATCAATCGGGACCACCTTGAGCGCATATTCGAACCGTTCTTCACAACGAAGGCCCCGGGCAAAGGAACCGGCATGGGTCTGGCGGCAGTTCAGGGAATCGTGGAGTACCACAACGGAAGAATTGATGTGAGTAGCCAGGTCGGAGTCGGCTCCGTGTTTACCTTACAGCTCCCCTCTGATCTAAACGACTGAAGCGGTCCGAGATACGAGGCCACCAGCCATATCCACAGACCGCTTCGTCGAACTATCCGAAAACGAGCACTTTCCTTACAGCTGCTGCTCTCGTCCCGACATACTGGTCTGACCAACGAGAGACAAACCACCACTCGCCGAGGATGAATAACTCGAAACACGACCACTCAGACCACCAAATGGCGCTGTGTTGGAAACGATAATCGAGCCAAACTGATTCGCACCAGCAACACTGTGAACATCAAAGTCCGTCCTGGAGTTTGGAGCGACGTTGACGAGCACGCCATCAGCAACCACGGTACCGTCATTCTGGCGAATGGTAATGCTGGCAGTTACATTTCCGGAAGTTCTGTTTTCCAACTCGAGAAAGACAAAAGAGGCGACGTTGGTGTTATAGCCACCAAACAGAGTCGTTTCCAGACACTCTATCGAAGCCAGGATGAAACTTCCTCCTTCAATAGCACCGACCCCCATTGACATTTCGCCGCTGGTAGGAGCGATGAAGCACAGTCGATTGTCGTCCTTGGTGTTGTCATCAACGGTGGAAACAATTGGTTCGGAATCTCCACAAAGGACCGCCGTGATTGGATCACCGTTTGCATCAATCACCGTACTCAGCATGTCTACCTTACTGTCGTCCTCAGGTAGAAAACTGCAGGCGTAACTGCGATTCTTCACGGTGTTGATGACAACGCTGTCACCAGCGACCAGACTCTCTAGTCCGTTATTGTTGTTGTTTGCAACACGAGATCCAACCGTTACGTAGGCCGTGTCAGCAAATGCAGAAGTCGGGACAACAACAAGCGCCAGCATTGCAAATATCTTTGAAAGTCTTGTTTTCATTTTCAGGCTCCCTTCGTGATTTTCCTCAATCACCGTTACTGATGAACAAAGCAGTTACTTCATATCATCAGCGAGCCTGCTAAAGAAGAACTTAAAAAAATATTCGGTTTAGGTCAGCAAAAACAAAAAACAGCTTGTATTAAATAAATAATCCCGGGCACGACCTCATCAAAACGACTTATTTTATCGGCTATTCTTCTCCTTCTATTCGACTACCTTTAAAGTCGGCCCACGTGTAAACGGCAACCGCAGTAACGAAGTTAGGTATCGTGTATTCAAACCAGGACTTATTTCGCAAATCGCGATGGCGCTGCTGCCACCAGTGCTCCCAGGAATCGCGATATTTAGGTACACGTAGGCCCTCAGGGGTGACCCTATACGTATACGGCTCTTTGGATTCCGGTAGGACACCGTTGCTCCGATACCTGCTCACTGCAGAAAGCACATCTGTCGACAGCATTTGCATCTCCGACAATCGAATCCGCGATCCGTCCTGTTTCGCGAGAATGAGATTGCTTTCCAGAATGAAGCGCTCCGTTGGAAAAACGCTGACTATTCCAAACATCCAGATGAGCAGGCCAAATCCTATGCGAACCGGTTCGTGGCGTTTGGGAGAAAAAGCAACAAGCACGAGTATACCCAACAAAATTGCACAATACAAAACCGTGTACAGAGCATAAAACTTTTCGTAGCTAAAACCGTAATAGTAGACATACATCAACATCCTGTGCGCCGCGGAGGCGAGTATCAGCAGAGATGCGGAGGCGAAGACGCGCAAGAGGTATTCAACTGTTTGATTGGTTTTTCTATACATGAAGACAAACAAACTGACGTTGATAGCGGAGACAAAGAACAACTGCCAGAAGCCGCTTTTCACCAATGATTCCGTCTTAAGAAATTCCATTGGCAACTCACTGACAAAGAGGCGCTCAAGCTGAACAGAAAGAAAGAGGAGATAGACCGCAAGGAGTCCGGCTACGACAATACCTGCAACCAGAGAATCCAGTGAGGACACGCGGGCCTCTCCCGGGACCGCTATCTTTCCCGCCCAGAGGATAGCAAAGGCCATGGTGAACGACGCAATAAGCAAGGCGACGAAAAGCTTCATGACAAAGCTGAGACTGATGAACGTCTCCAGATATAAAAGCACCGACTCAATGCGTTCTCCAAACACACTATCTGCTGCCATCAGGAGGGGAATAACGACCGCAGCGACCACTGCGAAGCTGGCAACGCCCAGAAGGATTCTTCCCGCGAGCTGCACTTCGATGCGCATTTTTTCTGCGCAGTACATTCGAATCTGATAGGACGCTACTCCCAGCCACTGGAATGAGCCGCAGAACGCCAGCAAAAAGACCTGCATCACATAGAGAAAGCCCCACGACTCTCTTGGATGATCCTCGGTCATCCAGAGCGTCTTGTAGAAGAGCAGTGCCGTAGGAAAGACAAAAAGCGCAATAAGCTTAAAGAAGGGGTTCTCGTATAGTGCAAAACTAAGCGCTATCAGTGCCAGGGGAATCAACCACTCGGTTTTCCCCCGCCAGGAGAACGTCGAGGTATCGGAGTCTCGACACACAAGCAGAAGGAGCGAGAAACAAAACGCGCTGGCGTTAAGTCCCAGGGCATAAATACCTCGGGTCCAGAACCCCCAGTGCGTAAGTACCCAGTAGGCCCCAAGTATCAGGGCCACCGGCGCAAAGAAGTTGCGGAAGCGCTCAATGCGAGTGTCATCACCGAGCGCGGTGGCTAAGTCCTGTGCTTCAATCGATTCATGCTGGGTCTTGTTATCTTCATGCTGTTTTTCGTCCGACATCAGTTCTCTCCATTGTCCATACTACTGTGCTTAGTATAGCGAGGGAGATTGAAGGGGCATTGATCGCAATGTGAAATTTGTATGAAATCTTACCCCGGCAGAGGGAAGTATCTGGTCGAATTCGTTTAGATCTGAGCAGCGGCGAGTGGCCGAAGAAAACGCTGGTAGCCCAGGATACGCCGGGGAGATACGGGAAGCGATGGTCCCGGGCCACATCTGCGTTCCGGAGAAGGCGCGGCGTGACGTGACCCGGGAGGAGGAAATTTTCGAAAGGAAGTTACTTCTTCTTGATAGCTTCAACTTCCAGAATTATCTTTACGTCTTCACCAACAACCAGGCCTCCGGACTCCAGCAATTTGTTCCACGTCAGTCCGAAGTCTTTTCGGTTAATTTTTGCGGTCGCCTCAAAAGCCACACGATCGTTACCCCAGGGATCAGTCGCCTGGCCGAGAAACTCTGTATCCAGTTCTACTGCACGCGTCACACCATTGATCGTAAGATCACCAACGACCGTAAAGGAATCTGCTTTTGCATTTTTGATACTCTTGGATACGAACTTCATGGTCGGAGACTTCTCGACATTGAAAAAATCCCCACTGCGCAAATGATCGTCACGTTTTTCATTCTGCGTGTCTACGCTTGCCGTTTTCACCTCGGCTTCGACACTGGATGAAGCAACGGCCTTGGGGTCAAAC
>JAUIMJ010000256.1 GCA_030433295.1 bacterium
TCGGCAGTAGACTCAAACGGTTGACCAGATTGATACCACCACCAGCAATCAGCGGGATACCCTGTCGTTGCCAGAAAGTAGTGTCTCCACCCATGAAGTTCGGGTTGTCGAAGATAGCATCGAAACCGCCGGCTTCGTCGTCAAAGGGATCGTCATCACCAGAAGCGTAGAACGTCGAAATGCGCGGACGAATCCAGTCGATATCCACCGAAAGCTCCAGTGCTCCCATGTAGGCGCTGATATCGGTGCCCTGCGATGCGATCGGGTTATGACTTTCGGAACCAAAGGCATAATAGAGCGCCGAAGTGATATTCAAGCGACCAATATGTCCGTTTGTATTGAAACCGAGGTAGGTCGTTCGCACGTTCTTAAAACGCTCATCCCCGAATGGCGCGGGGCTGGTGAGAAAACCGTTCTCATCGAAGTTAGCACCTTCGTCTCCAAAACGGTCATCCCGATGAATAGCGATAAGCTGGATGTCATGACCGAGAGTGAAGGCATCCTGTCGATACAGGTTCGCGATCAGGACGTCTTCTTTTCGGTCTTCAAAGAGCTTGTTGATTCCCGCATTGACGTCTTTTTCCAGGCGCCTGAACCAGGCCAGGTTCCACTGCCACTTGTTCTCGTCAATGTTTCCGAAAAGTCGAGCTCCCGGCTGCTCATCGAAATAGACAAAACCGCGAAAGTCCGCGTTGAAACGCTGAATACCGACTCGGGTAGATATAAAGTCGTACCGTCGACTTATGTCACCCAGGTGGTAGTCGATAAAGGCTTCAATGAAGGTAAAGGCGTTATCCCCTCGCTCGTCTCCGCGAACCGGGTCAGCCCGAAGCGCGCCGATTTCTCCGACCTTTGCGTAGTTGAAGTTGAACAATGCACCGAGGCGCAGCTCGAAGTCCTGAGGACGAAAAACCGTGTTTCCTCGAATGATGGCCGCTTGCAGGAGTATGTTCTCGTTTACGAACGTCTGATCGTAATCACCGAATACGTTGTTTCGATTTGCATCCTGAGTAGTAGCCAGGCCAACCGGTGTCGGAATTCCACGTTGCTCGATGAGGGTATCAGACATGGCTGTGATTTCGAGAAACCAGGGCTTCCCGTCCTCACCCCACATTTTCAGGTCACCCTTGAGGATGTTCTGGTTGTAGGGATCCCACCACTTGCCTTTATAGATCATTGTCCAACGGTTGGGGACGTCAACGAATTCTTCCGAAGATGGCGGTGGTGGCGCTACCTCAAGCCGCTTATACACCTCTTCCTTCTTCTTTGCTTCTGCAGGTGTGGTCGCCCCACGAATAAGCTCCTTATCGCTGTCCTCTCGTTGGCGCCGGGTGCCGCTTCGGGCGCCGGGGCGTCGACGTTGCGACTGCGCTAACTGCATGGCGGAGCTGGCGTCCTCACCACGGAGGTCGAGGACCTCTCGGGCCAGTGGCTCCTCTAGCGATAATTGTAATGTTTCCTTTTCGCCGCTGACATCAGCTTCGGTATCATTGGCGAATGCGGAACCCGTAAACAACAAGCTGGACGTTAGCGTAACGACGAGACCAGCTTGTCTTACGTGAGGTAAGATTTGTTTCATGACCCTTCCCTCTATAAGCCTTCACAGACATTCTGACTATTATCTCCCCTAAAGGGGGCTTCAGGACAATTCACGTATCGCAGTCGAACGCCTTCCGGCTGAACAGTTAGCTGATCCGCTCGTATCTCTCTTGGAGCGTTGAATCCCAAATCAGGATCACCAACAGAGGCACCTACAAAATCCAGACCGCGGCGACTTGCGCTGAAGAACGCAATCAGGTCATCCTGGTCAATTCCATCACCACTAATTCCCAGGCCACCTACAAGAGTGCCATTTCTATAGAGGGGAACCGAGCCTGGAAAAATCTGAATTCCATTTCTCAAACGTCCGCTTGCTGCAGGAATACAATCCGATCGGATATTTCCGTTAAACAGCGCCTGGGCAAGTGAATCGAGAATGAGATCCAGCTGCAAACCAGTGTTAAACGGGCTCCAGGTATTTGCGGGGTCCGTGACAAATTGAGTGCCCGGGAATGGAAGCGAAAACGGACCGTTTCGATTACCTGTTACCCCATCCGGGAAGAACGGCCGCGAAAGGTTCCCGCCTGAGCGATCCGCAAAGGCATGTGTTCCTGTGAGCGCATCCGCTCCGAGTCTCTCACGAACGGCATCGACATACTGTCCGACACCGGCGTTGACCAAAGTTGCTCCAGCGTCGGCAGAGCTGAAAAAGAGCGCAGTCCTTGCTTTCTGCAGGGCAACGTCAATCCCAAACACAGGGCCGTCGAAGGTTCTGACGAAACCGATTGGGTTACCGGCAACGTCAACAACCCAGATACTTACGTGAACCTGACTGTCTCGCGGCGTTCTGATAGCAGCACGGGCTCTCTCGGCGGTTTGTAGAGAGGAGAGTAGCAGGCTGTCGACTTCTGCCGGCTGCAATTCACTTCCATTCTGGGGTGTTCCCGCACGCGTTGGAAAACGAGGGTTGCCGTTCTGATCCACGAGCACCGCGGCGGAGAAATTACCCCGAGTTACCCGCGCAATACCGGATGAGGGATCTCCGAAAGTTGCTCCGGCTCGAAGCGCTCCCGCGCCAGAGAAGCCAGGGACCCCGACGATGCGTTGTGGCTCGAGTTCAGGAAGCGGCCCGCTGAGTGGAGGAAAGTCCTCATAGCCCACATCCGTGTAGCGCAGCGATTTACCTAATACGAAAATCTTATCAGCCGTTCGATCGCTAGGCGACTCAAAGCCGTTACTCAGACCAAGTAGGGCAACCTTCTCTTCCGTGTCGTCGTCAAAATTAGTGACCACCGGATCCAAGGAATACCGTCCGTTGAGCTCGACTCCAATTCCTCCGACAACGTCTCCGTTTTTGTAAATGGGAAGACCACCTGGGTCGGCGGACAGTCCGAGTGGTAGCGGTCGGGGTCCGACCAGACCACCCTGGAAGGAATCATCGGGCATGACACTCAGTCCGGCGGCAAAGTCCGGGTTCAGGTTGTTGGTGTCACTACAAAGCAGCTGGGAGAACTGCACTCCAAAGAGTGGCCCCCCTGCCTGACGCGCCTCGCCAGGGTTAAAGTTTTGCTGAACGATCTGGCTCGCTGTTCTCGTGGTGAAGGCGTTCCCCTGACTACTGAGATATGCACCGGTTCCTGCCTTGGAGATCGCGGCCAGGGTCGCGGGAGCTTCAATGCCAACGAGACCACCCTGACCACCGTTCATAAAGGTTCCGTCAGCTCCAGCGGTTGTGATCAGTGCTGTCGCAGGCGCACCGTCCATCTGGTAGACCCCAAGCACGTTTCCGACCCTATCAGTTACAGCGATGGTTGCAGGAGCATTAAAAGACATCGCGCCAGCCACCGCTTGTCGCAGGATGCGGTTTACGTCATCTGCGGAAAGGCTCTGGTTGGGGCATCTGCCATCACAATCGAAATTCGCTTCGTTTGCGCCAAAGACTCTGTTGCCAGACTCAGGAGATCCTCCGTCTCCGCCACTTCCCCCGCCAGAACACGATGCGATTCCGACACTAAGTGCCGCAATTGCAGCAATGCTTTTTGTTACCGACTGTTTGCTTGTAAACACGAGGCCTCCTCCTCAATCTCATTAAGCACTGTGTCGCCTAATAGGTTGCGTGTTTCAGTAAGATTTTTTCGATTGCTTGTTTTTCTTCTTCTTTCATTACCAGTGGCGCATGGTACGAGTGGCACATTACACACTCTGACTTCACCGAATTCAACTTCTGCTCCTGGCTATGACACTGCCTACAATTTTTGATTCCCGGAACCAGCAC
Source organism: bacterium (assembly GCA_030433295.1). GTDB lineage: Bacteria > Bdellovibrionota_C > UBA2361 > SZUA-149 > SZUA-149 > JAUIMJ01. The sequence goes on from JAUIMJ010000256.1 coordinate 3,815, forward strand.
ATCCGTCGTTAACTCCGAACGCTTCGCCCCGCCATGACAAGACTCACAAGACATTGACTGATGCGCGCCATGGTCGAAGATAGCTGCCGGCATCCAAACATCTGGAATGTTGGGATCCAGAACCATGTATTTGCTCGACATCTCGCTTACTGCAATGTCTTCCGGCTTTTCGGAAATTTCATGACAAAGATGACAGGCTGTTCTGGTGAATAGCTCTTCTTCCGCGTTACGGCTTTGATCTATAACAGAAGCACGAGAAAATTCCACCGGGGCGTTACCTCGCGTTGCTTCAATGCCACCCGGACGTCGTCTGCGTCTGCTCGGCGCTGAATCTTGATCACTTTCGTCTTGTTTGGGCGAGAGAGAAAGCTTCGCATATTCTGCATACAGGTAATTGAAGACAAGGTCTGCCTTGTCATGGGGTACCGCCTTTCCGGGTAGCCGGGCGTCAAACTCAAGGGAATGGCAGGACTGGCAATCTCTTTCGAACTCAATTGGTTTGATAGTTCGCAGATCGTCACTTAAACGATGGCAACTCATACAGGTGAGTGTTTCAGGACCATTGGCTCCTGCCAGATCCGGCTCCAGATGAATTTTATGATTGAGCTTGATTCGCGCGCTGTCCTTAAGTTTTTCGGTGTCTTTGAGGCTTACGCGAATCGCAGAGACAATCTCCTCGTCCATACCGCCACTTTCGGACGGAACCATGCTGTATTCGGGTATGGTGACGCGGAACTCGGAATGCTTTTCGAAGGACGCGATGTCCGGGGAGCTTGCATTTGCAATCATTGTCCCAAGATCTGAGTGACAATCAGCGCAAAGTTTTGATTCCTTCGCGATGACGCCGGCGTCACCATTATGCTCCATGTGGCAGGTGGCACAGCGATGGTTGAGGTCCGGACGCTTAGTGAAGACCTCATTCATCACTCCTGAATGCTCACTCATCTTGTGGCAGGAAAGACAGTCTTTATCCTGTACCTGCACAAAGGAACTGCTGTGACACTGTGCGCAGTCGTTTTCAATCATTCTGTGCGCACTGGACATGGGACCGCTGTTCCAATACCAGTAGTCCGAGAACACGAAGGGCATCACACCGAAGAGAACCGCAACGACGAGGGAGCAGAGTATAGATAGTGTGGTAAAAGAAGGTAGGAATGTCTGAAACCGCAGCGCCTTTGCCTGCTTTGCGATAAAGGCTTCTGAGTCGCCGGCGTCAGCGCCTTCAGTCCGTTCCTCCAGAAAACCCCATACGCCGTCTTCACGAGTTACCTTAAATACAAAGGCCCCGATCTTTACGACATCACCCTTCTTGAGCTTCTCAGTCTTTACGAGACGATTGTTAACCAGGACCCCGCTCAGGGAAACCATGTCGGTAATGCTGATGCTGTCGTCGTCGACCGTGAGTCGCGCGTGTTCGAGCGACACAAGTCTGCCAACCAGGCGAAGATCGCAACTGGCTCCGCGGCCAATGAGAATATCCGATTTGGTGACCTCTTCGATGAGGGTCTCTTTCAAACCGTTTTGATTGACCGTTTCTATTACGTAGCGAAAATTCATCAACAATAAGCCTTTAGGCGCCTACCAATAGTAAAAAACCGAGAAGATATGAATAGCCAGCGCGAAGAGCAATCCGAAGGAAATCGGCAAATGCAAATACAACCAGAGTCTTATCCAGGTAAGCGAACTGGCTTCGTCCTGAATTCGGCTTACGAGCTCACGCTTTTTGTTTAACAACCCGATTACTTTAAGCCCGTCGTCCTGCTCTTCCTTCGGCAGCTCACTGAGGAGCGCCGCCATGCGGCTTCGGTCAATGGGTTGCGATGATTTCTTAAAAAGGCTTCGATAGATGCTCGGCTTGAACGTGAAATCCAAACGCTGCAACATACCGAGGAACACGTCACTCTTGGGGGTGGCGTCCTTACTTGCTCCCTCGATTCCAGCCATTCTGTTTATGTCTTCCGAAATTGCTTTCACCTGCTCCAGCAGCTGGGTCATTGTTCCACCACCACGCTGGGATTGTAGATTCATGGGGAGGCGGGTGTACATAACCACTCCCCAGATACCACTAAAAATGGTGAACAGCATGAGTGCATAGGCCAGCGTATGGACGTTCCAGCCAAAGCTGAAACCACTGTGCAAGGGGACGAGAAAGATCAGGAGAACGCCAATCCACACATGCGCGGAGAGCGTTCCCTTCAGGGTTGTCGCCTTCGAATAATACGCTCGTTTACGAATGCCATAGTACATCAGGAAAAGAATTCCGGCTGTGGCGATACCCCCATAGGTGTAACCCACGATGGTACCTCCGTTACGGCCCCCTACCGGATTATCCCAAAGGTAGACGGCGATAAACGCAAGAAGCGCAAGACTACATATCCAGAGCCAGCGATAACCGCGGTAACTTAGAAACCCATCACGCATCAGTTCATATTCTCCTGTCGGTCAATGAGCAGCTTCATCATTTCTCGCGGATTTACACGCACTGCTGCCCCGGTCGGACAGGAACGCACACAGGCAGGACCTCCACTCATGTTCGAGCACATGTCGCACTTCGCAGCCTTGGCTGGCCCCTTCTTCTTCTCTTTTCCGAGTCCGAGCCAATCCAGCAAAGGTATTTTTGATTGATTTTTGTCATACACGAGTTGGATTACGCCGTATGGACAGTTCCCGACACAGTTTCCACACCCAATGCAGGTCTCCTTGATGATAACCTCACCGTCGGGCTGGCGCTCCAGCGCATCAGGTGGACAGTCCAGCATACACAGGGGGTTCTCGCAGTGTCTGCAGGAAATAGGTAACTGAATCG
>JAUIMJ010000006.1 GCA_030433295.1 bacterium
TTAGTGGAAAATTAGTCTGTTAGTGTAATACGGAAACTCTTGTTTCTCAAGACATACCCACACAATGTGGATTTAGTGGCGAGAGGGGATGACTGAGCAATGCAGAAAGCAAATAGCGACAAAAAAGGCGCACCACACACACTTCACAAGCCATGCGTATCAGGAGCTATAGTTCGCCTAGGACTCCAGTTCAACACCACCAGCGCTATTGACAAAAAGTACCCGCGGCAGCTCCCCGACGATATCCTCCATTCTCCTAAAGAATTCTCGACCTGCCCCTTTCTCCGGAGGCTGGAAGCCAAAGATGACCACCGCAGCATCAGCTGAAGCCTTGTGAATTGTTTCCATGGTGTCGGTTGAGACAATCACAATAGGCTCTACTACTATTCTCGCGGCCGTAGCTACTTCCATTATATGATCGCGGACTTCTGCACGACCTTCCTCACTTGCGACAATTCTTAAAACGCGGATGGTATTATCTCGCCACTCGGGATGGTTCTTGAGCAAATGAGCCAGGGTTACCATAAGCTCACCATTTCCCTTTCCTCTCCACCACACATCAATTGAGCCACGCGGGGCTTCAAGCGTCAGCGTTCTCGTTCCGCTTAACTCCTCATCACCCTCCCCATCCCTTCGATAATCGAGAAAACGCGTGCAGATAACGCTGCGCTTCATCCTTGTGATAAGCCGAAGATAGTGCCCAAAGGGTTCAGCTGTTTCTTCATCATTCGGCCATCCCATCAGTACCGTATTCGCTCGCATTCCGCCGATACCGTGGCACTGCACAAGGGACTCGATACCGCGAGAGAGATCTTCCGCAACGACGATAGCCGGAAATGCCTGCAGACCCTGTCGCGCTATAAATTTCCTCAGCGTGCGTACATAACTCACTCGTCGCTCAGCATGTTCCTCGAGACTACCGAGGACGACCTGCGCAATAGTCAACACTCCGTGCTTGGATGTAAGCCAGCTACCGCACATCGCAAGATGAGGGCGGGTGGTCGTACTTCCGGACAATGCCAGGACGTTGGGACGCCAATTCTTGGGATGATATGATTCGTCCTCAAGTCGGAGCAGACTTTTTCGAGCACGCTCAAACGCATAGCCACTCTGTAAGTCTCCCCAGTGAGCTTCGATCTCATGGCGCTTAATATAGCGATGCAAAAGGAATATGATGATAATCGCAACAATTGCCCAGAGGGAGTTGATGAGAAACATTACCCCGAGACAACCAAGCGCACCTGCGAGCGACTGCGTCCAGTGGCAGTAGCGGAACGTCGGCCTGTAACTCGGGTTTTTAGTCACTGCTTCGTAAAAGGTCGCAACATTGAGCAGCCCATAGGTAATCATAAAAAACATGGTGATAATCGGCGCTATCGCGTTTAGGTCACCCATCAGTATACAAAGCTGCGCAACCAGAAAGGTCAGAACCACCGCTCTTCTCGGCTCGTTGTTTGAGCCACTACCCGCAGCAAAAAACTTCATCCCTGAGAAGATATTATCCTTCGCAAGAGCCTGTAATATTCGGGGAGCACCCATCATAGAACCCAGTGCCGATGAAAGAGTCGCCGCAAAAACACCTGCGATAATCAGTGCCGGGATAACAGAGATGTCCTTCATCACTAAACTGTTGTTGTTCAGCGTCTCATGGGAACTTGAGCCCGCCAGCAAAACGACCTGCAGCAGGTAAATTATCGCGGTGAAGAGAATCGAATAGAGTGTCCCCCGGGGTATTGAACGCGCCGGATTTGCGAGATCTCCCGACATGTTTGCGCCGGCCATGATGCCGGTAACGGCAGGGAAGAAGAGGGCAAACATGCTAAAAAAGCTTTCCCCCGACTCATATCGAGGTGCCATGTTGGCCTGTAGCGTTGCCAGACTGAAATCGCCGAGTGCCCCCAGCATAAAGCTCAGCACCGACAGCAAGAGTACGATCAAAATGTACGTCTGAATTTTAAGTGTCCAGCCAGCTCCCACGTATACGCAGACAAAGGTAACAATATTTATGAAGGTCGCGACTGCGGTGAAATCCTGCGTAAACGAAGGGAATGCAGCGACAAAAGCTTCGGTAAATCCGATCACGTACATCGCAACAGAGATTGCCTGAGCAAAGTAGAACACCACACCAATGGCACCACCGAACTCAACACCGAGACTTCGACTAATCAGATAATAGGCACCCCCACCCCTCACTCGGGTGTTAGTGGCAATAGCGGAAAGGGACAAAGTCGTGAGTGTGGTAATCGATTTTGAGACAATCACGATTATAATCGCATAGAGAAAACCCGATTGGCCGACAACCTGCCCCACACGCAAGAACATAATTACGCCGAGTATCGTCAGGGTACACGGCGTAAAAACTCCATCAAAGGTTCCAAACTTACTGCTTTGGCTGTTTTTTGCTGAACTCATGACGTCTCGTTAAAAAAAGATCTTCCTGCTACTCGCTACGCATTCTGCTACGTTTCCGAATCGCAGCTAGTCTTGCGGCATCACCCACGCACCGCTATTGACTCTCACCGCTGACATCGACCAAAAGATCAAGCGGATGATCAAGTATTCTCACAGCTCCGGCCTCAATTAAATCCTCCCGCGCCTGAAATCCCCAGGCAACACCTATCGGGCAGGCGTTTGCCCGCATCGCTGTTTGTATATCAACCACCGTATCACCAACAAACAGAATCCTCTCCTCAGGAATAGACATTAGATTGGCTATCTCGTGCAGAGAAGCCGGATCTGGCTTCCTTGGGAAACCATCCCGTGCCCCGTAGACCGCCTCAAAGCTCCAATCGCCAAGCAGCTCTTCCACACAATGGAGGGTGAGTACATGCGGCTTGTTAGACAGGATTGCTACCTTACGGTCCTCCTCAACCAGTGCACTCAGGAGTTCCGGAATCCCAGGATACGGAACTGTCGTACGACAAGAGGAATCCTTGTACTGCTCAAAGAAGTCGCTGACACAGGACTCGATATACGAGTCGCTTCGGTAATCGGCCGGAAGGGCATTGAAGAGCAGGCGGCGAACACCATGACCAAGAAAGGCCTGATACGCCTCTGTGGGATGCGGTGAATGACCACGCTCCTTTAGAATAGCATTGACCACGGCTGCGATATCACCAAGGGTGTTAAGCAAGGTGCCATCAAGGTCAAAAACTACCGCCTCGAATTTCATACTCTGTCCTCCGAACCAAAAAATATTCTTCGTGCGTATACGACTACGCAGGCTTCTCACCGAGCTGGCAAGATAGTATCATGCGACCGCGCTGACTTCTATTCTCCGCCGACGTAACCAGGGAGATCAATTATTTGGGGAACCTTTGGTCATTTGCTCATGAGCGGCACTTCCCAGATCTGTGACGTGATAATTGTGACACGACAGACAGGCAATCGGTGCCTTTCCGGAAACATGACATTCTGTACAGGTAGCTTTCTCGATATTCTTGAAACCGGAAACCCAGGTTCGGGGAGTCGCCGTGCTATCCTCTTCGTAATTACTCAAGTACTCAGCATCGCTGTCCCGCTTGTGACAGGCCTGACACTCTTCATCACTTCCCTTAATCTGATGGGGTCGATGAACGAAGTCAGTAATCGCGCGTGCCGCCGTCTCTGGGCGAAATGAATACCACTGCAGAACGGCAATACCGGCTTCTGTCTGAGCGACGCTATGACAGTAGCCACAGCGACCCGGAGCCGACTCTGCAGTAAGCGACTTAAAAAGCGTTCGGGCAAGCCCTTGCTTCGGCGCGGTTGAAGAGAGATCAATCCAATTTTTCACAAAGGAATCTTGGTGCCCCTGCGGTCGATAGAAAAGGGTAAAACCATCGAGATACCATCCGCCTGCGGACACGAGCTCCTCTTCCAGGACACCGGTGTCACGAACTGAGGTCACAGCACCCCGGCCACCTTTAGACGCCCCGGCTTTTCCGCTGCTGAATGACTGCAAGAAGGCATCTAAAGTTTTGCTATCTTTCACAACCGCGTCTTTCATTTCATCCCGTATTCCAGGCATCCACCCTGCCAGAGCCTGATGGAGAAGACCGGGCGGGAGCCCCGCCACAAGGGAAACAGCCTGCTCGTCGTCGGTGAAGCCGGATAGGGTCTCAATCATCGCGGATTGACCTCGAGTCGCGAGATCGTAAAAGAGCTTCTTTGTCAGCCACACTACTTGCTGGGCAACGCGAAGCTGCTCGGGCGTCGCCTCACTGAGATCGTATAAATCAAGGCCACTGAGGATCGCGATATCGACGCCCATCTGCCCTATAATCATGGATTGAATCGGCGTCAATTCACCGTCCGCATCTTCTGGCCAAACGCCTACGGGAATACCTTTTGAACGCAGAGTCTCAATGTCAACTTCGGGCAGAGTAAGAAACGCTATACCGACTTCAGCGGCACCTTCTCCGCGGATCTCATCGTGATGGCATTCTGCACAGCCGGTTTCAAATGAACTGCTGAGCATAAGCATGCCCTTCTGATCTATCTGATGACAACTTTTGCACGAGGTTATCTCCTTGCCCTGCTCAGGCATGTGCTTTGTCAGGTGCGAGGTATGATCAAAAATGATGGGTGTTTTCTTTCGGTGCGGATACGCACTAAACTCTGGGTGCCCCTCGGCTAAACTTGTAAACTGTCTGGAGTGACAGGTTTGACATCTTCTGTCGTCAAGCTCTGATATGTTTGACAAGCGACCCTGATGTTCTTTGTGACAGAGCATGCAATCGAGAACTCCCTCGTTTGTCGAAGAGATATCAAGAGCGGCAGCGGCAACACGTAATGCAAGCGGAGCCTGAGGAATCGCACCTCCCTCGGCATCCCAGGTCGCACGTACCGCCTCTAACTCCGCACTGCTGCGATTGTGCGCGGTAAGTGGAGAATCCCCCATCGGGTGACACGACAAACACTTGTCACTGTCGTTCGGGGCTTCATCACTGAAGAGGAAGCGATGCATCCAGCCACCCAGACCATCACTACCCGCACTGTGGCACGAGGCACAGTCATCACCAATATTTCCGTGTGCCCGAGAGACTTCACCCGGGGAAAACAGCGTTTTAGAATAGCGCCCACTTCCAAAGAGAAGAATCAACCCCAGGGTAATACCGACCGCACGAAAGCAGATTCGGCGACGAAGGGATCGAGCTGTTCGACGAGGAACGCACGGGGGGAGAGGTTTAGAACACGTACCATCAACATTAGGACCCTCTTCACATGGCCCACCGTTTTCCTCTGATCGCGTACACGTCCAACTACCGCCGATGAGCCGAGGACTACACTCACAGGTTGCACGACACTCACCTTTCACTGAGGGTCCGAGGGGACAGGTTGTTCCTGAGCAACGACTCCCGCACTCCCACTCTACATGCGGACGCTCGTAACTGCTTGCACGATGTGAACGTTTAATAAACCTCACTACTCCAATCCCCCCGAAAACGAATACACCAGGACAACGTGGAGCAGAGAAAAGATTATTAACGCCAGGGTCAGCGGAACATGAAAAAATGGCCAATACTTCAGAATCAACTGGTGCACATAGGCATGATTAAGAGAATCTTTCTGTTCGATCAGCTCCTGAATTCGCTCTAATGCACGCTGCTCTGTACGACTTACCGTCGCTTTCAGCGCGTCAACCTCATTGTTTATTCTCAAGAGATCTCTTCGTGATTCCATCAGGTGAGGCCATACCTTTGGCTCCGCAGAAAGAAAGGAAATCAAACGCTCTCGATACCACTTCGCCAGTATCTCCGACTCACTTTCTCTGACGGCATCTACGATCAAGCTCTCGATGCTCTCCTGAATCGAGCGATTATATCGGGGAATTCTCTCAAAAAGAACCTCCGGCCCCCGAAGCGAAATCTTTCGAGGCAGTAGCCGCGAAACCAGGAGGCCAAATATTCCACTCAGCGTGACGAAAAGGAACACTCCGGCGAGTACCAGCTCAAAGTATCCATTTGGAAGCGCAAACTTTATATGACAGAGAAAAAAGAGGACGCCGACGAGACCAAGAGAATAGTGAAACCGCAACCAGGAAGATGCGCTCCCGATTGGTAAAAACGGCAGTCGTTTTCGCAGTCCGTATCCTGCCAGAAACAGGATGATAATAAACAGCGTCCACCCGGAGCGCTTTTGCCCGGAAAGTAGCGTCGTGCCATAGACAGAATACGCCAGAAGAACGAAGGCTGAGATGCAGACCAAGGCGACAATCATCGCAATGCGTCGTTGTACTCGCGTCATGACTTTTTTACCCACTTTCGCAGCGTAGCAAAATCAGAAAGATCGACTCTCTTCAAGGCATCGTGGGGACACGAACGCTCACATGCAGGTCCGCCCCATTGGTCTACGCACAGGTCGCACTTCGTCGCCTTCACAATCGGCTGCTGAGTAACAGGGTCGATATGAAACAAACTCTCTTCATCACGGATAGCGACCATCCTGATATTGTCATAGGGGCAGCTATCCGCACAAACAGAACAACCAACACACGTCGCTTCGTTGATTACTATCTGCCCTCCCTCGGGATCCCGATGAATCGCTCCGGTCGGACATCCAAGCATGCAGACCGGATCGGAGCAGTGCATGCAGGAGTTCGCGATCATGTAATTCCGAAACTGTTTTCCGTGTCGGACGAATCGAGGATTCCCGTTGTGCACCGTGGCACAGGCGGTCACGCAGTCGTCACAGCGCACGCATCGATCCAGGTCGATCATCATTATCGATGTTCCGTTGTTGAATCGATGCTCAACGAGAAACTCCAGAAGAGCCGGATCGACACTGTCGTCTTGCGCTTCACCGAAAGCAAATCGCTCTGCGCTGTTTTCAAGGTCAAACAACTGTGGGAGCTGGGATGTTTGCATCCTCGGGATAACCAGCTCTTCCAAAATCTGGGTGGGAACAATGAGAACATCCGTATACCCTATCGCACGAAGAGTCCTTTGATAGGGAATCGCTGAGTCGCTGCGCCAGCCATGAGCGATCTCCTGGAACCCATAGGTATCACCACGCCCAAGATAGCTTATTGTACGCTCACTTCCTCCGGTCGACTCACTCAGTCTTGCAAATCCAGATCGGATCAAAACCATCCCGTTGACGTAGTCACCCTCTCGAAGAATCACGGGCTCCTCAATAGCACGAGAAGTACCGTCCTCCGATATACGTTGCTTGTATGAACCATACCAGTCAAACTCACCGTAGGTTTCAAAGACCGTTGCTGCGACGACTTTATCTATCTCCTCCTCGGAGAGTGACTCAAACAGGCTGGTTTCCCGGATGTGAACTTTTAAACTTCTTTCACGGTAGTTCCTGTCAATGTACTGCCTCAGCTGCGGTGAATAGCGCCGAAGGTCGCGCAGCCCCTGCCAGCGGATTTCAAGTAGGGTAACATCGCCTTCGGCAAACACCGTGGCTGCACGAGGAGTTCGACCAAGTGCAGATATCTCACCGAACATTTCGCCCTCTGTGAGAACTGTGGTGTTAAACTCATCGAGCACATGGGGGACGTCCTGTAGAAAGACACGAGGCAACTTACCTTTGGACTCACGACGACCAAGAACGCGGGAACTCGACTGTTCAGAGCTCGCGCGAAGTTCGGGAATTAAACGATTAACACGAGCCTGTGAGAAAAGAGCGGAAAGGCTTTTCCTGCTTTGACTTTTTCTCCCCAAAATCTCATCAGGAAGAGTATCAAGCACATAGCGGGTCGCCCCGGAAACTACAAAGTAGGCTGCGGTTCCGTAGTCACCTTCGCGCAACACGATATCACCGTCTTTGCAGCGAAGGAGCCTGCAATCGTTCTGTAGGATAGAGCGAAGTCTTCGGTTTCTGGGGAATGCATCCAGATCAATACTGGCAAACGGCTCCATTTTAAGGAGATGTTCCACATCGCCGTGTTCAATTGGGTCACCGAGAAAGTTTGTCCACTCTCCGGTTTCGCCGCGTTCAATAGGTGTCGCACTGGCTTCAAGCACTTCTACGATAAAACGCCCCACCCCGATTTTGTCGCCCACCTTTATCGTGTGAGCAGAGACCTCAATCGCATTGAGAAACGTTCCCTCGACGGAAGAGTCAATCAGATCGTATTCGGTTCCCTTATTGACTATGACTGCATGAAATCTCGATACCCCTTCACCACGCAAGCACACTTCACACGTGTCGATGCTTCCGAGAACAACTTCTCGCTGATCGAACTGATACTCGGCAGTGGTAGTACCCTGCCATTGAACACGCAAGCGAAGCATTTACTTAGACACTGTTCCTTTGTATGCATTTGGCTTCGGCAAGAGATCATCGAGAGCCCCCAGCGTTGCGCCGTCGGCATTTGACGCAAACTCCTCACCCAGCGCCTTAACCTTATCGGCAGCGATCAGGAGATTGCTGCGATTGTTAAGACTGAGCTTTACGGAGCGAATGACATCAAGCATTTTTCTAATCTCGGGATGCTTAATACGCTTGCTTATCGCGAGAAGCTGCTTTGAGGAACGCTTTGCTCTCTTTGCCATCCCGATGGCGTACTCCGCTTTTGTCGTAGACTCAGCTACACCACGAAGCGCGTACTCAAGATCAAGGGCTGCACCTACCACGTACAAGAGACGCTTTCGCTCTAATGGAATCTCTACGTTTTCTTTTCCCTTCGAGTAGAAGACGTTGTGTAGCACTTCACCACTCAACCATGCCACCAGCTCGAAGTCGCTGCCGCTCGGGTGACCTCCCTTGTTTACCAGGCGCTCGTTCGGCGTGGTGTGGCAGCGATAACAGTTCTCCGCTATCTTATAGAGGTGATCTCTTCGAATCATTCCAGCAGCATCTACCGACGCAAGACGTTTCTGCTTATGTTGTGGAGATTCGCTCTCCATGGTCGCCTCTGGTCCCCCATAGTTGGCGTGACTCTCCAGCCATTTTTCCGCGGGACCATGACATGACTCACATGAAATACCCGCAATCGCTGACTCCGATCGGCCCTTTTTCTTCGCCGTATAATGGCAACTCATGCAAAGGTTTTCACTTTTGATTCGTTTTATGCCCAGTTTCTTGCTGATCGCTTTTGCCTCTTTACGGCGGTGTAGTTCCTTAAACGAGCGATAGTGGGCGGACTTTTTCCAGATGTCGACCTCCGCAGTGTGACACTCTCCACACTCCATCGGCCCGACAACATGCCTGGATAGATCTTGCGCAGCGCCGGGGGCGGCGACCAGAGCCGAGATCATTACTCCAACAAAAATCCCTTTCATTCCTATTTGCCTTTTTCGACTTTGCATACGTTTTTAAACCTATCTCGAGGTGATATTCCGGATTAAGAAAATGTTAGCCGTCCAGCACTACATTCCCTCGAGGGAATGCTGTGCAGGTAAGACACATGTCGCTATCAAGCGGTATGCTTGGCTTTTTATGGTATCCAACTTCACCACTACGAATCTTCATAGCGCAGGATCCGCAATGACCGGCCCGACAACCGCACTTCATCGAAACTCCGTTGAGCTCTGCAAGCTCAAGAATTGAACCTTTTTCCGCATCCCAGGCACAGGTCACCCCACTCTTTGCAAAAGAAACCAGGAACTGTTGGTCTCGACGTAACTCAACATTCCCATTGAGATACGCCAGGGTTTTCGCGCTGTCCTCATTATAACTCTCAAGGTAGATGTTGTCCCTTTTTACTCCCATCGCTTTAAGGTCCGAAGAGATGTCATCCATGAAGGCCGACGGACCGCAGATGTAAAAATCGCAATCTACTATTCCCGTCTCGGCTTCAATGACCTGCGCAGAGAGACGAGCGGTAATTTCCTTGAACAAGGGAGATTCGGGATAGCCTGTAGCCGATACTCCGAAGGTAGAGGCTCGGTCGAGGCTTGGAGGCGGCAGAGACACCCGGAAGCGCATCTCCGACAGGGTAAGTATTCCATCATGCTCGAGCAAATGGGGCGACCATGAGCGACCAACGCCAGATATGCTAGTGGTATTTAGGTAGGTTCCGTTGGAGCTTCCGAGATCTTTTGCAAACCACTGACCGTCTTCTTCAAAGATGCAGACATGCGAGCCGCTCAACGTCTCGTTAGCAATAACAATATCCGCATTCTCGGATCGACCAATCACCGCATTCACGCTGGCCAGGGGATACTGCGTGCCTGAGGCCAAATCCTCCAGAACCGGAAAACGTATTGGCTCTTCTGCTGCGGCACTTGAAGCGCTGTCGGACTGACTGAGAAATATCGAAACTTGTATACTCGGATACTCTTTGACAAGCGTGTTGAGATGCTCAGCCATTATCACATCGCTGCGAGAACGGACGGAGTAAAACAAAGAAACAGGTCGCTTAAAGCCATCTCGTACAATGGAATTGAGAATTCCAATTAAGGGAGTAACACCTATCCCCCCGGCGATCATAACTACCCGTCGCTTTGAGTTCTCAGTCAACACAAAGTCTCCGATCGGAGCCTTGGCAAATATGGCATCGCCTACATCGAGCGTGTCACAGAGGTAGTTTGAGACGATTCCCGCTGGTGCATGAGGATTATCTTTTGGCGGTGGAATTCGCTTTACCGTAATTCGATAATAATCTGCGCTGGGCGCACTTGAGAGGGAGTAGCATCGCACCTGCGTGCCGTTGTTCACCGAAACCCGAATGGTCAGATATTGCCCGGCCCGATATCTGGGAAGTCCCCGCTTGTCGCGCGAAGAAAGGTAGATGGAAACAGCATCCCGTGACTCCATTACCTTGTGCGTAACACACAGCGCGCGATACCCTTCCCAGGCAAGTAATTCACTTTCGTCCTGGGCCGCTATTTTGGGATGCAATAAGGCTATCTGTTGCTCGAATGATGATGAAACGCCCGATGATGACTCTCGCCTTTTTCGTTGGAGCCGCAGATACTGGCTAAGTTCGATCAAACTCCTGGCACAGATTGATACGAACAGCAGTAGACCGAGAAGCTGTCCCGGCTGAATGGCAAAAATCGTAGGCATGTCTATATCTAAAACCGCTCGAATTGAAACCGAGTGCTCTCATAAAAAACAAAGTACGAAAACTTCTACGTCTTGATCTGAAACTCCAGGCGACCACCATAAGAGGGATCACGAGCTTCCTGTACCGCGACAAAGCCATCGAGGATTATCAGAAAATGGCTCCCAATCGCCATCTGTCCGCGAGACCCGAAGCCAAGGACCCCTTGCGCTCGACCCTCCGTATTCTGCCGACCACCTATCTCAAAAATAAGCTGCTTTCTCTGGTCCGCCGAGAAAAGCTGATATCCGGTGGCGAAACCAGCAGCATCGTCAGCCCGGTTACTGATAGGTGCCGCATACCGGCCAAGACGAACCGAAGCAAAGAGAATTCCTGTCCGACCCAGCGGGCCACCGGATTGCTCACCACGTGCCGCCGAAGCGAACTCCTGGATACCCCAAAACAGGTCAGCATACGCGATATCAATAGTGCCGGTAGGAGTGAAAGAGAACTCCGAAAAAAGAAGAACACCATCTGAAACCTGCGCAGTTTCATCATCTAGGGCGTGCGAGCCTAGGACTCTAAAAGCCGTATTAATTTGCCCGATACGTTGAACAGAACTAAGTCCTCCGAAAATTCCGTCACCGGTTTCACGATCGGCATCGACATAGACCAGGTCAAAATTCAACGTATGATCGTACGTATCAGCCTCAGAGAAAAGCGCGTAGAGTTTTGCAGAAGAGTCGTCTTCGTTGTCATCACGATTAACTTCATCCCAACCAAAAAAGCCGGAAACGAGCAGATTGGTCACTCCCGGCAAGCGGATAGTATTCTTTACAATGCCGACCCCATCAACACGATTATCGTCAATGAGCAATCCTTCCTGGACCAATAGCCCCTGGCGACCAACCGAAAAGCCAATGTCAAAGATGGAAGTATCCCTGGGGTCAAGGAACGGGAGCAACTCACCCAGGTCGCCTTCGAAAAATAGTGTTTCAATTTGATCATCAAATGCATTCAGCCAGCCTTCGGTCTCCGATGGCTCAAACTGATACCCGCTGGACGCACGCTCCTCATCCAGCGGCCGTATGCCAACGATAAGACGCTCTGTTCCCGAAAGCTGGAGATTGGCAAACAGATCTAATCGATTTGCCCATTCTGAATTCGTTCGCTCTCCAGTATTAAAACTTTGGACGGCGGAACGCATCGTCCCAAAGATGAGCAGCGACGGTTGCCAAACAGCGCCGCCAGGTAAGGTAAACGCGGGTCCGATTGGGCCGGTTCCAAGGAAATCACCCCCCAGTTCCAATACCGGGTTGGGCCGGCTTACTATGCTCCCCGGATCATAGGGAATTGGCTCTGAAGGTAAGCTCAATGAATCATCGGCCTGCGCATAGGCGGACACAAGAAAGAGTGCGACAAATGTAGGAAGAAATATGTTTTTAAAGCTCATGACCTGTTGTGTCTGCTTTACCGGCGCGCAAGCAAAAAAACTGCTACTTATTGCTTGCTACCCGACTGGTTTCACCAAGGCTCACCTCTGCGGTGTGCTCCCATAAAATTTGGTGACCTGCTACAACTCGGTCAGCTACTTCTTTAGCACTCAGTCCATAATCGAATCCTACGACCTTAATTGCATCGATAAGATTTACCGGAACCATTCCGGCGATAAGCTGCACGCTAACGGAATAGTTTCCAGCTCCTGAGAGAAGGTCTGAGTCAATCTTGTAATTTGCCCAGCGATGTCCACCAGGCTCGATACCACGTCTGTGAATCCGCGCTCCTCCGGTTCCGCCCTGCAGGATGGACGAACGTGTTTCCGGACGCGTGTATAGGAGAGGATCGTTGGAGAGATTGATCGCGAGTACCTGCTCTCGTTCTCCACCTCGATTAGCCCGGACTATGAAGAGGGACTGCAGACTGAACAGTTGATCATCAAGCGGCAGTTTTCCGTCATGCACATACAGTGAATGTGCGTCGCGAACATCTCCGTTCGGGTCCAGATCCCCGGAAACGAAAACAACGTCACCCGCCGGGTTTCGAACAGTAACTCGGACAAAAACCAATCGTTCAGCAATAAAACCTGTAGGCACGTTATGCCCCTCCGCTCCATTACTAATTTTTACGCGAAGCTCAATGCCATCATCCAGATCAGCATCGAGTATCTCCGGCTCGCCTAAGACGTAGCCACGCTTAAGTAGTTCTTTTCTTGCGGCCGATGCCTCATCGAGGAGCACGAGCTGTGCATCAACGATCTTTCGGGCATCAATGCGGTCATCTATCGATTCCCAGGCTTCCGGAAATGCATAGTCCTCCGAAACACCATCCTCAAACGCAGGTGTTCCCCACCCCGCTTTATAGTCGAACTGCTCCCACTCAGTTGGCGTTGCAAGCTCCTTAGCCTCATAGTTGTGTGGAAAAATTCCCGGATGCACTATTGAATAGTCGGGGCCGATCATCAGGTGATTTGTTCGCTTCCGAACTCGTGTCGGCTGATCGCCAATCACTGCGGCGGGAGCCTGAGCGTAACCACTTGCTACTCCAGGCACTTGCCCCATATGGCAATCCTGACACGTTTCACCTTTTTTCGCCGCAGGCGAACCCTTGTATTCGCTGAACGCTTCCTCCAGGCGAAAGCCGTTGAGCAGGGTAACGTCATGACAGGTTCCACAAAAGGAAGGCTTATCTATTGGAGCAAAGCGGACAACTTCCGCATGGATCGGCCTGCCCTGCTCTTCAGCCGATGCGGCAGCTTTATACGTGTTCTTGTCATCGAGTATTCTGCGTAACTCCGCATTGTCACTCGGACCAAAGACAGGTGCAAATATATCGCCCTCTTCTATCGGGAAGCGACCACTGATTTTCCCAAATGGTTTTTCGAGACGATGGCATACGACACACGTCACTCCTTCCAAAGAGACTGGCGCGCGGTCTTCATTTCGAGCAAGTTCGGGCTCACCCATCTGCATACCCACGGGTGTGTGACAGCGAATGCAGAAATCTCCATTCGTACCATTGCTGAATTTAACCACTGCCGCATGCATAGAATTGAAAACCGGGCTGAGCTGAGCATAGGCATGAGGCGAAGCGGACCACTCTCGGAAGTGCCCTTCATGACAGGTTTTGCATTCCTTCGCCGATGGAAAACGATCTTTGGAAAACAGTTCTTTGTGCGCAATATCGGAAGCTGAAGGCGCAGCTACCTGACTGGGGGCTTTCTCAGGCGTAGCCGCAGGTTCATCAGCCAGGTCGCCATCGAGCAGGTCACCCCCAAGCAAGTCACCCCCGAGAAGATCCGAGTCCGAGCTGCTCGCAGGAGCCGACGCGGGCTCTTCTTCGTCGAGGAGCGATCCAAAATCATCTTCCTCAGCAAGCGCGAAAGATTGGACACAGAGCAGAGCCGACAGAGCCAGGAGAAATGACAAAAGAGAAGTACGTTTCATAAGCCACATTTTCCACGCTCAGAGAATCCCTGGGGAAAGTCTCGAGCTAAGGTTAAAAGCAATATTCCTTGTTTTGATGACTACTTATGGCGAAAAGATTGCAGTTTACGCTATCGCCGCGCCATTTCAGGGCCGATAGGCGATAGTACGCATACCAGCCGGCGAGAGAGAGGTTAAGTGACTGCAATTTATACCTTATTGCCGCCTTAGAGACGAGAACACCTCGAGCAGGCACGCGGTGCCCCGTCGAGAGAAAAACCCGTAATCTTATCGCCAACGAGAAGTTTCCTTCAGAATAAGGGGAAAATTCACGATACTTAAGCTATACCCGCTCACCTTATTGTATCGGCAGATTTGTCGATTTTTTTCGGGTATTTTCCGATGAATGCACAATATTTTTCCCCTGTTACTCAGGAAAAAAATGTACTTACGTCGGCTTATCCATAACCCATGGAAATAGTGACAGGAGCATGACCTACTACTGGATTTTCGAATTTTTGTTTCCGGCCTGCTACGGGATACTCGGTTTGGGCCTTGCCGCGGTAGCACTCCGAAGCTATCGACAACAATTCAAATATCTCGTTCCCTGGAAGGTTGCCGTAGGCCTGCTGGCCGTCGGACTCTTGCCCGTATTTGCCCATTGCGCGCGTCAGATTTCAGCACCCCCATGGTTCGGCATAGACACCATTGCCCTAAGCGCTATCGGAATACTTCTTATCTCCGCCGGTATCATGGTGCTCTGGTATCGCTTCAGCGGATTCATAATTCCCGGACACTCCTCCTCAGCGATTCGAGACGCATTTCTCGCCAGAGCGGCAGAAAAGGGAACTGAACTTGAAGCAGGGGACAACAGTATTCCGCTGGCCAACGGAACAAAAATACGATTCCTTGGGGCTCGCGTGCTCCCCCTCTGTGCAGTTTATTTCTCCCCACGAGAAGAAGAACCGCTTATGAAGGTCATGTTTAAAGAAGTTCTGGCAAACAGCGAGAGCTCCGCGAACAAGATCTACTCATTGGGGGCACAGCTCCTGCTCGCGCTATCCTTCGCAAGCCTTGGATTGATTAGCTGGCTGTATACGACCAGCTATTTACTCCCCTAAGACACCTCATGCAGCCCTCCGGGCTTTCTATTTATTCTGGAGTTCTTCCGATAGGTTTAGTAGGTTCCTTACTATGTTTGGATTCGGATTCTTAGAAATTCTGGTGATTTTAACGGTAGTACTCCTGGTCCTCGGACCGGATAAGTTGCCAGAGTTCACCCGCACACTTGGAAAGCTTAGCTATCAGCTTAGAAGTACGGCAGATGAGTTTCGCCGAGAAATATCCTTTTCGTCTTTGGGAATGGACGAAAGTGAGCTGAGGAAAGAGCTGGAGGACTTGCGGAGATTGCCCGACGACTGTCCGGAAGATGCTAAAGCCGACGAGCAGGAACGCCTGGCCTCAGATGCAGATTCAACTGATGCCCCACCACCTCTGGATCAACAGATGTTGGACGCCCCCCGCACGTCCGAAGATGAAACTACGGATACAAAAAAATAGATCGCTTAATGCGTAATTCTTCTGACGGCTAGGATGAGTGTGAAAGAACCAGAATCAACAATGCCTTTTCTTCAGCATCTGGCTGAGCTCAGTTCCTGTTTGAAAAAATCACTTATCGGTATTTTCGTTTGTTCCCTGGCTTCCTTCGCATGGTCGAAGATTCTCTTTGACTTTCTTACCGCCCCGCTGTTTGAGCATTTTGAAAAAGTCGAGCTGATTGGCACAGGACCGGCAGAGGCTTTCATCGTTAAACTAAAGGTCGCGCTCGTCAGCGGCCTTATTGTCTCTTCGCCGTACTCCTTCTTTCAAATATGGAAGTTTGTTGCGCCGGGACTCTATAAAAATGAAAAGCGATATGCCCTGCCTTTTGTCTTTGGCTCAACGCTGTGTTTCCTGATCGGAGTTTCTTTTTGTTATTTCGTTATTTTCCCATATGCCTTTCAGTTTTTTCTGGCAGAATACCAGTCCATAGGGATAGCTCCGACAATCAGAATCGGCGAATACCTGTCGTTCTGTGTAAAGTTGGTTCTGGTTTTCGGCCTTGTGTTTGAACTTCCGATACTGAGTCTGTTCTTAACTCGAATGGGAGTACTTTCGCATAGATGGCTTATCGACAAGGGTCGCTACGCGGTAGTAGTGATTTTCGTTCTGGGAGCGATGCTTACCCCACCCGATGTGGTGACACAGGTTCTTTTAGCCGTGCCGCTCATCATTCTCTACGCCATTTGCATTGGTATCGCGTACGTCTTTGATCCAAAGAAAGTCAAAGCAGATTCCCCTGCCTGAATAAAAACCATACTCTCGTAGGCCTAACGCACCTACTTAAAGCGCGAACCATTTGCAATGCGGAGAAGCGTATACCGCTTACGCTTTGGACCGATCCCTCCTGCCACCTTCAATATGAAATGAGGCGCGTAACGCTTCTTAAAAGAGGGGATTGCACGAGCAGGTATCAGGAGGAAGACATCCTTCCTACTAACCAAGGATCGCAAAAAAGAAATTCTTTTCTCAAAGGTCTTGTCATCGGCGAGCTCTTTTTCAAAGAACTTAGCCTGAGCTTTTTCCAGCGCATACTTCGGTCCAAAACGTTCTTTTCCGGCAACTCTTATTGCGCGCTTGAGCGGTCCCACCGATAGAATCATGCTATGGTAAAGCTCATATCGGTCAAAATAATCCAGGTAGTGCAGGAGACGGGTTTTGTTCGTCAACAAAACATCTCCCTCAGAGAGCTTGCTACTGAGAAAGCGCGACTCCTCCAGAATCTGAGTTTTTCTCGAATTATGGCGTGCAATCCTCTCCTTCGAAGTATGTACTCCCCAAACCATATGAAGGGCTAGTAGAAGCGCGCACACCACCGTGAAGCCGGTATACGTGCGGGTCTTCTCCTCTTTGTTTTCGAACCAGACGCCCAGTTCAGCACCAGCGAGAAGCGCCAGGAGGACAATACTCGGAACAACAAAACGCCCGACCTCTGTCCTCCAGTAATACGCCGCGTACAAAAGTGCAGGCAAGGCCAATGCCGCACACAGTGCGAATGCCTGTATTGTTTTCTCCCGCCCGAGTCGGGCGATAGCTAAAACCGCGAGGACTGATACCGGTCCAACTTCCCGCTCAACGAAGACACGAAAGTAGAGCCAGAAGTTATTTTTGATATGAGAGAGTGTGAAGGCGGAGTCCTCTGCCGTTGCCGCGTATCCCGTAGTAAGCGGACCTCCAAAAACACTCTGATTGTAGGCAAGCATGCATGCAATTGGCAGCATGAAGCCAAAGGAGAATGCCGCTAAGGTATGTCCGACCCTCTGAGTTCCCCAGAGAATTGCTAAAGCGATCGCAGGAACATAGGTGACGTCTCCGTAACGACAGGTGACTATCAAGGCCGCAAGAACTCCCGACACACAGGCACACACTCGAGACGTGGAAGCACGAGAACTCTGAGTCGAAAGCACGGCAAACAAAAAAGCGTTAAGAAAGAGTGTAGTGGAAAGTCCGTGGGAAAACTGACGCAGGGCAAAATCATTTGCCGCGGGAAGGCAAATGACAAACAGAAGGGCTGCCAGGGCGGCATGATCGGACTTGAAAAGGCGAAGGCTAAGAAAATAGACAGCAAAGAGCGATGCAAGATGACATAGAAGCGGAAGCAAGAGCTGCCCCTCCAGCCCGCCAAGCATATACAGACCCGCTGCTAGCGTTGAGAAAAGGGGCGGATACTTTGAGACGAAACTTCCGTCCTCGAGTCGGGTCCACATCCGTGCGACAAATTGATACTCATTGAGGGGACGAAACGAGACCTCTCCGGTTTCGGCAAATATCCTCGCGGCCTTGTGATAGACAAGGGAATCCACAACGTAGTACGCGGCCACATGGGAATACCAGAGAATTCCCACATTTAAAGCAATCAATACCCAGGCGACAGCGCGCATATCCCTCAACGAATGCAAAACGGTTTATCAAGCACCTGTTTGTACACCAAATCCCACTTGTGTCTCCTGATCGTCCGGATATCAAAACGGGGCCAGAAAGAGCTTCTCTCACAAGCGTATCAGCGCTCAGGAAGCGCAATGCCGTCTACGAATATCGATAGATGGTCAATGTATTGGCGTGCTCTTTATGATGCAGTGAGGGATAGAAGAAGTGTAAAAAGTGTATCCTGCTGAGTGGAAAATTCCGAAACTGGGCTGAAGCTAGCGGTTTTTTCATGTATTTTGGGGGACTGGTCACGGTAACCTTTACAGAAAACCATGACAGGAAAAAGAGCGGGCGCACCACCTGATAAACAAGTGGTGCGCCGAGAACTCTCGCGCAGGCGACGACGGTCGAGGTTTAACTCTCAGCCGACGTGCGTCCGACAAACGGTCCAAGCGTTCCGAGTTTCGGACCGCGCCCTCGCGAGTAGAGACCGAGCTCAAGCTGCACGGCTCGGTTTCTGAGTTCACGGGGAGTCGATTTCACCGATTCGGATTCTTCGGCTCCGGTTGCTTGGGAATTTTCGATTGCGGTTGTGGCGGCGCTCTTCATAGGAAACTCCTTCGAAAGACACGAGATAACAGACAGTGTTCACAGAAGCTCCGCTTCAGGAGGCCCGAACACTGGCTTACCTCAAAAACTGGGGGGCGACGATCAATGAAAGAAACTACTCCGTCATTGAGTATCGCCCCCGGGACATAACCTTTCGTGACCATGCACCCGGCCCGAGTGAAAACTCCGACAGAGTGCATACACATACTGGTCGTCTGAGATGCGTTCGCAGGACAGATCTGGAGGGTCAGGAAAGGATTAACGCTACATCCCAGCGTTAATCCCCAGGATAATCAGGGAGCTACCGGTACTAACTTCAGGGCGCAACTACAGAGTTGGCGCACATCCGGTGGTCAGGTGATCATCGGGGAAAGATTCTATGGTGAAAGGGCAACTAGAGAATGACGAGGACTTTCTTGTGTCTGCATGACGCAACAAAGCGACGAAACCAAGGATACAAACTTCTTCCAAATATAATAAGAGAAAAAGAGCAGTTCCCGGATACGAGCCATCCGGAGGCCTAGGGAAAAAACCCCTTAGATTGATGAGCATATTAGTATGTTAATACACGTATGTCAAGTGCTCTGAGGCCGATTCAGAGGTGGAAAGTATTAGAAAACTGTTAAATCGACGCGAGAAGCATACAATAAGTACAGACACTTAGTGCTTATTGTATGCTTCTCCCCAAGCGTCCCGGCCTGGCGGCTAGTCCTCTACATCCAGCTCCTGCCGAAGATACAGGGTGTGAAGCAACTTGCTGGTATCAATTCCCGGAGAGGAGGGAGGATCCATAATCATCGCATTGCTGCCATCCTCTATGGATATGATCGGGGTTCTGACCGTAGGCCCCTGATCGTCGTAATTGTCGTCATGCTGCAATGTGACCGACCCCTGATTTAAGGCATCCGCAATAAGTGAGGGTTTCGGCAAGTCGGACCAAATAAGCGTCCCCGCCGCATTGGCACCCTCCTCCCGAGTTCTGGAGGACATGCGGCCCCAGCGAAACACATTCTTGGCACCAAATTCTTTCAACCATTCCTGACAGACGAGGGTATTGAGATCTTCATTGTCCGTGAGAGAAAGAATATTGCCGACATCCTGAAAACAAATGAAATCGTCACTATCTCGAATTTCGGGATTTCTCGCGTCCGCTACCATCGCATCAAGTCCCGAAGCCAGAGCACGATCGATAGCACTGGCATTTGTGTCGATAAGGACCACCGTTCGATCAGTCTTCGCTTTGATAAACCGCGCGATTTCCCTTCCGAAGCTGTGCGCACCGACAATCACCCACCCGCTTCTTTGAGGCTTGTACAAACCGAGAAGCCGAGCCATGTAGCCGGCAGAGAAGCCCTGAATAATTATCGTCGCTACAATCACCGAGTACACGAAGGTTTCGATAAACAGGGGATCCGGACCAACCGCATCGAGTTTTCCACTCAGGACAAACAAAGAGGCCATGGAGCCGGCGACTATCCCCCGTGGCGCAACCCAGGAGAGAAAAAGGCGCTCACGAAAACTCAGGTCGAGCCCCCAGGAAGAAATCCAGATATTAACGGGACGAACCACAAACATCACAATTGCCACAACCAGAGCACCCTGATACCCGAAGGTTGCAAACTGATCGAGATTCAGGCGCGCAGCAAGCAGGATGAAAATGGTACCAATTACCAGGTCGGTAATTTCAGCCTTAAACTCTCTGATTTCCTCTAGACGGACTGGCTTTTTCCAACCGAGAACTAATCCAGCGACCGTAACGGCAAGTAGGCCGGCCTCGGATAAGATGGACTCGGTCAAACCGAATATGAGCACCGCAGCGGCCAGAGAAAACACATTGACCATATCTTCCGGAACGAGGCGTTTGCGCTCGGCCCAATAGATACATAGCCCGCCGACAACACCGAAAAGCATTCCGAACACTATACGTAGAAAGAAATTCTCTATAGCGATCTGACCACTCTGCGTCGCAATCCACTCAAAACAGAGCAGGGCGATGAACACGCCGATCGGATCAATTAAGACTCCTTCCCAGTGCAGAATCGTTCGAATGCGATTGGTAACTTTCACTCGACGAAGGAGCGGAGCGATAACGGTCGGTCCGGTCACGATAACTAAACTTCCGGATATCAGGGCAACCGATATGGCGGTATCGAATATAAGGTAAACAGCTGCCGCGGTAAGAAACCAGGTCGCAAGAACACCAACTGACAGGAGCCGTTTAATAATCTGTGAAGCAGTGCCGTACTCGTGCAGATCTAGTGTCAGCCCTCCCTCGAAGAGCACGATACCAATACCGAGCATCACAATAACTCTGAGTCCGTCGCCCAAACCGGCCGGATCCACCAGACCAAATCCCTCCGGTCCGAGAAGCATTCCTCCGAGGAGCAAAAGCACAATTCCCGGAATGTTAAACCTGCGGGAAACCACCAGCAGGAGTACCCCGGCTGAGACTGCGAGAACACATGTGGTTAAAATTTGATGGGTCTGATCTGATTCCAATGTAAATTGCCTGCTCGAAAGAGTTCGTCTACCGCGTCGCTCCCGCCCAAAGGCGGCAAGCGCTGGTGGTTATGTCACAAAAACCGCTAAGATGCGAGCTATACTCTACCATCAAGTGATGTGCATATAGTCCTTTCCGATTCTAAATCCATGACTACATAGTAAGCCATCAATTTTTCGTCGGGCTCCTGGGGTACCAACATAATTCAATACGATACATTCCTCAGGTTGAGGAAGCTCCTGCAACCCTATTACAGAAATGCCGTCAAAACTGCGCCCAAATCGACGTGCATCAACCTCAACCCATGCAGAGACCTCTACGCCACACTCACGAAGCATCCCCGCTCTTTTTCGAGCTCTGCGACCGGCGCCAATCACTAGTATCCTGCGCTCGTTTCTGTTTCTCTCAGTCCACTCAGCAACAAAAGGGCTTTTTACACGAAAAAATGCATCCCGAGAGTATCGCTCATCCCTGCGGGTGAGTCGGGTCTCCGTATGCCTCCAGGCGAGCAAGGTCTCCGGCAGCTTCTCAAAGCACACCCCCTCGGCCAGCCAGCGCAACCAGAGTTCGTAGTCTTCGGGAAAGTCACCGTTCCGCCACGAACCGTGTTCTGTGATACATGCTCTCCGAAAACAAACACTTGGGTGCACTATGGGCGACTCAATAAACTGAGCATCGCGGATTTGCCTGGAAGTTCTAAGGGTATTAGACCAGGTGATGTAATCCAGAAAGCCGTTGTGATCACCTTCTCCAATTTGTTCGACACAGCACGAGACAAGTCCCAAGTAATCTCTGCCCACCAGGTATTGATATTGTAATTCCAAACGTTGCGGATGCGAGACATCATCGGCGTCCATGCGAGCAATGATTTCGGCCGAAGAACATTGTTCGGCCTGCTGCAGGGCATCGACAATTCCCTTGCCGCAAGAACGATAGGTTTTAAAACGAGCGTCTTTTGTCTCAAACTCTTTGGCTATCCTCAAAGAGGCATCTGACGAATTGTCGTCAACGACGATCACCTCAATATCTTTGAGGGTCTGAGACCGAAGGCTTTCAAGCGCCTCGGCAAGAAAGGGTTCGGCGTTGCGAACCGGCATTAAGACACTAAGCAGCGCCATTATTCTCAGGTCCCGGCCTCCCCTCTATGTTCCCCCTCCCCTGTGAGACAACCTGTGAGACAACCTGAAACAGTCTCAGGATAAGAAACAGCGCACAGGAAAATATGGAAACATACTGCGCACAGCGCCAGAGAAGGGACTCACCAAAGGCAAGCAGCACTCTCTGCTCCGAAGGGATGATCCCGATAAAGCCGGGGCTGACGGCAAAAACATCATCCCCACTGCTGGCACGCCACGAAGGATGATAGGCAAACGCAAGATAATGGAGATAGCCGGGGCAGGTCGTATCGAGCGTGAGTCCACTAAAATCCACTTCAATACCTGTCGCACAGTCGGCTGGCGCCAGAAGCCGGGAATTGTCCGCACCCTTAAATGCTTCTCGCGCTGCAGGAGACATCGTCTTAGCTGCTACCAAAAACGCTTTACCCTTCGAATAGTTCTCAAACCAGGTCTCAAAGAGACCACGCCAATTCTCTTCCTCGACAACACGCGGTTCTTCCTTCAAATGCCCCACATACGAGGACTGCTCTCGCAGATCAAACAGCCGCCAGGGACCAAAGCGATCGCGCAACTGCAACTCGGGCACCTCCATTGCTTCAGCTACCGTACTCGGCTCGATTGCAATATAGCTTCCAACACCCAGTAGCTTCATCTTATCAATCGCCTTTCCCACATCACGTGAATGGCAAGGAGAAAGAGAAAAGGGACAACTTGGGGATTTGCTCACTTCCGACTGCAAGAGATAAATGGAACGAGAAAGAATTGTCGACTGGGTGTATACGCTTTCCAGGGTCGCCCGGCCGCTGAAATACGGCAGCATTTCAAAAACACGCACACTGCCTGCAAAATGGTTCAACGGACTGTGCTCATACAGTATCCTTGAATCACTAAAATCTCCGCGCGCCGAGGCATACAATTTCTCAAGAAATCGATGAGCCTTTTTCGACTCCCAGCCGGAGAAGTTCCACGCAGACCAGGCTGGCAACTGAACAATAAAAGCAGACAGCCAGAGCATGCTTCCCGCCGCAAGAGCCATAGCGCCAAACCGTCTGTATGCTTTTCCGGGTATTGTAAGCACCTCGCCAAGGGCGACAGCAGATAGAAGAAGAACGATACACTGGATCTGTGGCATAGCGCGGACATCGACCAGACCAAAGTGAGGAAAGACAAAGAAACCAACGCCATAAAAGACGCCAAGGGAACACGTCAGGAAAGCGAAGAACTGCAACAAAGCTATTCGCTTTCTTTCACGAAAGCGCAGGAAGCAAAGCCCCAGACTCAAGCAGCCGAGCAGGATCCAGGGAACAAAAAGCAGGGGAACGATTTTCACCCAGAGACCGTTGCGGTCCCAGACCATTGAGAGCGGGCTTGTCCATTTCTGATTATCAAGTAATGGAACGAGAAACCAAAGGGATAGCAGCGTGCTCCAAAGTGCCAATCGACAGACATGCTTCAGGCGTTCTTGTCGAGTACCTGCGGGAAAGCCCCAGACGACTCCTGCCACAAGAAGGGGAAGGGCCAGCGCTACATAAGGGTGACTTGTTACGACAGCAGCACACAGAAGCGCTGAGAAGCCAACCTTCCTTCTTCTGCGTAGCTCGTAACAAAGAGCGCCGCCTGCTAAGACAAAAAACAAGAATGCGTACTGATGCGCAAACTGCCCTGCAAGCGTCGACAGGGCATTACCTCCCCATATTTTATACGACTCATTAAGGGCAAAGGTCTGCGCAGCACAGGCGGCCAGAAGTGGTGCCGGAAACCTAAACCCCATGCAGCGTGCACAAAGGTACGCGGCCCCGGGTAGCAACAGAAGTGGAAGCAGTACCCCGAAGTTAAAAGCCATACCCGGCGGGAAAAATATGCACAGTCCCGTGATGATAAAAAAGGGCAGCGGAAAATAGTGAAGCAACTGCGCCTCCCCCCCGTTGTTACCGGGATTCCAAACCGGAAAGTCCGCCTGGGGGAAGCCATATTCCAAAAGTGTCATGACCGGCCAGAAGTGCGAACCCAGGTCACCTCCCGAAGCCGGAGAACTGCGGAGGAGATCCAGCGGCAGGTAGCTGACGAAGAAAAAGGCAAGGAGCAGGAGGAACGAGAGGTCGATCAGCAACTCGGGGCGATGACTGTTCCCTGGCTCAGTAGGGTCGCGACTCATAGACGATAACGTTGGCTAAGCAATCCAAATTAGGTATGTCTATAGTTGCGCAGAAGTTCGCGTTTTACCAATACTTACTGAAGTGCATCACCTGTTGTGATTTAGTGTTGTGATTTACTTCGCCAAACTCCTTTCTGATAGCGTTCTGATAGTCCTTGAGACCTGATAAGGCCGACTTGCACACATATCAGAGAGTACATCATGAAAAGGCGGCGAGGAAAGCGGTCAGTAAAAACGACCAGTAGAAAAAGGTCAGGGGAAACTTCTTTATTTCTTATGCGTATTATGTGCCACCACCTTCCTTCTCTCTCGGCAACTCGCGTTCGCCGCTTCGTGAACCCGGCTGCCTTAGCCGCCCTGCTGATTCTTTCCGCCTGCGCCCCGAAGGGCGCCGGGCCCATGGCCTCCATAATTGTAAAATCAAAGCCGAGCGGAGCAAATGTGCGCTTCTCCACCGGGGAACGCTGCACCACGCCGTGCACTATGAACAAACGCAAGGCGAATAATTTTAAAGTAACGATTTCGAAGGATGGCTATAAACCCAAGACAGTTTTAGTGAAGAAATTCGTCGCTGGATTCTCTGGTGACGGAGCTGACACCACCGGCGCAACTATCAATAAAGTCTGGAGTGGTCTCGTTCGCTACACCCCTAACCCCATTTTCGTAAAACTGGAACCGAGCTGGACACGGCGCTAAAGCGCAGACCTTCGTCCGTATGGGCAAAGAAAGGCTGGAATTCTTAGGGAGCTAGCAATTCGGGCAATTGCTCCAGAAACTTCGATATACCCCTGGTTGCAGTATCTTCTATGAAACTCACATTCGAGGGCAGAGACATCGAGGGACGAACGGGGTCAATGACGCAGATCGGAACGCCTGGCCGGGAATAATGAAGCAGGCTGGCCGCCGGATACACCACCAGAGAGGTTCCGATGACCAACAGCAGATCAGCACGTTCAACTACTCGTATAGCCTCCTCCATCGCGGGAACAGACTCCCCAAACCAAACGATGTGCGGTCGAAGCTGCCCACCGCTCGGACAGCAATCACCCAGGGCAATATCACCTCCATCGAGGTCGATTATATAATCGGCATCAAGCTCACTGCGTGCCAGACGTAACTCACCGTGGAGATGAAGCACCCGGGAGGAACCGCCCCGCTCATGCAAATCATCTACGTTCTGCGTAACAATGTGCACGTCGTAGTTCTTTTCGAGTCCCGCAAGCGCCGCATGCGCCGCATTGGGGCTGGCATCTTTGAGCGCTC
The DNA here is from genome assembly GCA_030433295.1 of bacterium. Classification (GTDB taxonomy): domain Bacteria; phylum Bdellovibrionota_C; class UBA2361; order SZUA-149; family SZUA-149; genus JAUIMJ01. The sequence goes on from JAUIMJ010000006.1 coordinate 25,958, forward strand.
TGCGGCGTTCATTATAAAATCGAAGAACGACTTCGGGATCGCGACTCCACGCTTCCGGAGTGGCCACCTCCTGAACGGAATGTCCTTCCCAGAGGCCATCGTTATCACGAAATGTCTTGAGCCCACTCTCGGCACTGATTCCGGCACCGCTGAGCACGACGATTTTCTTCACCGAACAGCTCCTTCCAAGGAAAGGCGTGGATCATTCACTACTGGCTTCATGCGCACGATACTCTCTCAGGATATTCATCACCAGGCCAGTCCATCCCGTCTGATGACTCGCCCCGAGCCCCCTTCCGGTATCACCGTGGAAGTGTTCATGAAAAAGATACAGGCCACTAAAGTGAGGATCTTTCGCGTGAAGTTCCGAGCTGGAAAGCGCAGGCATGACACCCGTATCGTCCAGTTTAAACAAGGACAGCAGACGCCGTCGAAGCTCCTTAGCAACGACAGAGAGGGGCACAAAGGTCCCACTTCCGACGGGAAACTCCACCGTGTATTCAGGCCCGAGCGCTTCGCTGTAGGTATCAATCGCTCTAATCAACAAATAGTTCAGTGGAAACCAAACGGGGCCGCGCCAGTTTGAGTTACCACCAAACATATGGGTCAGAGACTCTCCTGCCTCATAGGCAACCGTCAAAACCTCCTCGCTCAAGACGAAGGAATACGGATTGGCGTCGTGATACTTCGAAAGCGAGCGTATCCCAAATGGCGAGAGAAACTCTTCAGGATCGAGCATGCGGTGCAGGACTCGTCTAAGCTGATCACCGGACAACAAAGAAATCATGGCACCGCCCGGAGACTCCTCAAGACCAAGCTGCGCCAGAGAATCTGCCATTTCCGGCCTGTTTTTCAGCAACCAGCGGAAGCGCCGATGAAAATAAGGCAGATTGAAGAACGAAGATTGGGAAATAATGCTTACTGCAGCAAGGGGCATCAATCCGACAAGAGAACGAATTTTAAGTGGTTGCGGCCCGCCCTCCGGATCGAGAAGCATGTCATAGAAGAAACCATCTTCCTCATCCCAAAGCGAAAACTCGGTCTCTGAGCGACCCTTCATGGAGCGACCTACGCGAAAGAAGTGCTCCAAAAACTTCGAGGCCAAATCCTGATAACTCGGTCGAAACTTGGCGAGTTCAAGCGCCGTTTCAAGCATGGTCAAACAGTAGAGCGCCATCCAGCTTGTGGCATCTGCCTGTAGCAGGCTACCTCCGCCTGGCAAAGGTTTACTGCGGTCAAAGACCCCGATGTTATCCAGTCCCAGGAAGCCACCTTCGAAGACGTTGCGCCCCGCGGCATCCCGTCTATTCACCCAGCAGGTGAAGTTGAGCAGAAGTTTATGAAAGATAGTCTCTAGAAAATAAAGATCCGGATGCCCGGTCTTTTCATAGTCGCGACGATAGAGTTCAAGCGCCGACCATGCATGCACCGGAGGATTAACATCACCGAGTGACCATTCATACGCGGGCAACTCCCCGTTCGGGTGCATGTACCACTCACGCGTGAAGAGAACGAGCTGCTTCTTGGCAAAGTCCATATCGATGGACCCGAGAGCAATACAGTGAAAGGCCAGGTCCCATGAGGCATACCAGGGAAACTCCCACTTGTCCGGCATGGAGATAACATCGGCATTACGCAGGTGCCCCCAATCCTGGTTGCGCGCGACCGGTGCGGTTCTCGGTTGCGATGGATCGCCCTTAAGCCACTGTCCGACATCGTAGTAAAAAAACTGCTTATTCCAGAGCATACCCGCGCTGGCCTGTCGATACATCAGCGCTTCCTCGTCGGTGAAGGTCTTTGTCTGCTCGGCATAAAACGCGTGCGCATCTGCTTCTCGTTCGGCAAGCACCTCTTCCGCATCGGCAAAGGGATCGCCAAGGCGCTTGGCAGACATTCGCAGTAAACCGTATTGGGTTGAGCGAGGCTGAAGCTCGAGGGAGCTCAACAAGGCTCCTTTCGTACCGCCGCCCGAACGACTCACCGCCGCATCCTCACCATCAACCAGAAATCGGTGAAATCCGTCTTTCAGATACTTTCGTCTGTTCTTAGTTCCGAAGCAGTACTGCAGGTTCGTTTCATTGTCCGTAATCAAGGCCTCTGCCTGCACCGACTGATACAACCAGTACGTACCGATGGCGGGATGCACCGCTCTCAGGCTGGCACCATATTTGGGATGCCTGTCACGTCGAAGAATCGGCTTCTTTTCCACATCTCCATCGGGTCCCTTCGGATACCCCCAAGACCAGGTATTTCGAAACCAGAGCGTAGGAAGGACAGATATCTCAGCGGCACGTGAACTTCGGTTACTGATTGTGTAGCGAATAACGATGTCGTCGGGTGCGGCCTTGGCGTAGACTATGTCGATGTCAAAATAGTTTTTGTCATCGAACACTCCCGTGTCTTCAATTTCGTATTCCGGGGCTGCTTTTCCCGCTCGCTGATTCTTATCAACGAGTTCATTATAGGGGAATCGCTGGTGTGGATACTTGTAGAGATAACGCATGTAGCTATGCGTCGGTAAGCCATCGAGGTAGAAGTAGAGTTCCTTTACGTCCTCTCCGTGATTACCCTCCCAGGCACTGAGTCCAAACAGACGCTCTTTGAGAATCGGATCTTTTTTGTTCCAAAAACTGAATGCAAAACAGAGATACTGACGATCGTCCGAGAAGCCGGCCAGCCCATCCTCCCCCCAGCGATACGCCCGCCGGGCGGCGTGGTCATGCGGGAAGTAGGTCCAGGGATCCTCAGAGGCACTGTAATCCTCGCGGACAGTTCCCCAGGAACGCTCGCTCAGATAGGGGCCCCACATACGCCATTTTTTACGTTTCCGCTTGGCGTCAAGGAGACGAAGAATTTCAGCATTGTGAGACATACAGCTCCGAAAACTAATGCAAAGTGAGTCTGGTTAGCAAGACGGGTGGCCCTCAGGAGCATTCCGTAAAACCCCTTATTCTTTGAAGAACTTCCTTCAACTAGGGCAATCTCAAACAACCACAAAAAGAAGTGAAAGGCGATGGAAATCGCTAACGCGGGAGACCTGCATCTCGCTCGGACCGCGGATTTGGGATACGGAATTTCTGTGGTAAAATCGCGACTCACTACGTTCTCTCACTCCTCCTATATGAATGAGTCGATTACTTTTTCACTCGTTTTAGATTTTCCCATTGTATCTACACAATGTTGATCTGCCAGAGACGTTCTCAGCAGCAAAGATCATCCCATGTATATTGAGGCCCCATTATGACCGCGGACCAAGAAGTTGGACCCCCGAAGGCTTGCAGTTCTGACTCTGACGAGCCGGCGCCCGTGTCGCGAACACAACTCAACGACAGAGAGCTGGTGATTGAAATGGCTCCCGTTGTCTTCGCGTACCTGGATGTATCAGGATTTCGCGATGACCCTACCGATGCCGGTGAGGATGTGCAGGGCTTCGATGCCGTCGCTTTGCACCTTCAACGTAACTTCGGACTTGCGGAAGCTGAGTCACAGAGCCTTGCGGAAAAATGCGTCGTCTGGACGATTCATATCGCCAGAAACAGTGCTATGGAGAGCCGTCGAATTGGTGCCATACCCCATGGCAACATCCTCGACGAGTCTGCTCTCGGAATGGAGTTCGGCCTTCGTTTCCTCCAGCGCGTCGTTATTCTGGAGGCCAACTACTCGCATCTCTTTGTTCAGGCCCGACCCCCACGGTCGCGGAGACAGCCAGTAGAGGTTCCGGCCCCTATCGCTCATCGAGCGCGCACCGAAGCACTGCCCGACGGACATCCTCGGCCGCAGCCTACGCATGTCCAGCAGCATTTTTCCCACTACGAACAGACCCACTATCACATCAACAATAATCAGCCGCCGAGCTCCATGGTTGTGGTTGTCGTTGTCTGCCTGATTGCGGTGATTGGGTTTCTCGTACTTCTGTTCTTCGGTGTTCTCGACTAGTGCAGTCTTCGGATAAACATTTGCGTTTGTATCCTGCGACTGCCCTAGTTTCTCTTTCCCGCACGGACTTGCGTCCGCGCTCTGAAGCATTTTTCGCTACGCTGCTTGAAAAATGCTGCAGTGCAACACCAAGAAGGACAGGGGTGGGTTGTATGAGGTTTGCACACGGTTTTGCGATCGCCTCATTCACCCCATTCATCCCATTCATCCCCAGGCAATTCGACACGGTCAATCGCCCGTTTGCCGACGCTTGTCCCCTCTATCAGGAGATTCTATACTCCCCGTGGCACCCAGACCGCCTCAGACTACCAAGAAAGAACGGTATCGGAACGATGCTCGCGAGAATCTGCGTATTTATTGCCTCCCTCATGTTACTGATCGCCTGTGCCTGGCACTTTGGCTTTCTTCGATCCTTTGTCTGGAAGGTAGTGAACTATCAAATTCAATCGGAGTTTCCTTCGGTGGAACAAATCTCAATCGATGAATTCGAGAAGATGTCGGAAACGGACTATCTTCTCGTCGATACCCGGAGCAGTCGTGAATATACTACAAGCCATTTAAGAGGCGCTATCAACAGCACTATCCCGGACGCAATCCTGAGAGAGGCGGCCAAACAGGGCAAGAGCACTGTCGTGCTCTATTGCTCGGTGGGGTATCGCAGCGCAGTTGTCGCAAAAAAGCTTCAGGATCGCCTGGCCGAAGGCACAGGCAGTGAGCAAGCGGCTATTTATAATCTCAAGGGTTCCATATTTGAGTGGGCAAACCGGGGAAAAGCGACCTTCAAAAACGGAGAGGAAGTGAATATAATCGACCCGTACGACATGCTCTGGGGGCAACTCCTTGAAGATACCGTGCAGCGTGTGGAGCGCTAAGGTCTCAGCTCCCGGCTAACATGGGAATGGGCTGCGTTATTGAACAGATGTTTCGGCTTAGCGGGCTGCCTGCCTGAACACGCAGGAGAGGCAAACAGACAAGACAAGACAAGACAAGACAAGAGGAAGAGCTATCAATCTCAAAAATCTCGAGGGATTTCTATCGGACGAAAAACCTCGGCTTTCAACACTTCTACTGCGCCCGTTTTCTCTCCTCTACGGGCTCCTGATGCGCCTGAGAAACGCCGCGTTTGATCTTGGCCTTTTGCGCGAGTACGACTGCCCGGTTCCCGTAATCTGTGTTGGTAATGTAACCGCTGGTGGCAGTGGGAAAAGCCCTCTCGCGCACATGCTTGCCGAAGAGTTACTCCGACGCGGTTCAAAACCCGTGATTCTCTCGCGCGGATACGGAGGAAAGCTTCCTGGCCCGCATATTGTGACCTCAGCGGATACCGCAGAAGCGGTGGGTGACGAATCTCTAATGCATCGCGTCTTGCTGGATCGTGTTTCTCCCGAAGGGGGCGCTTCGGTCGTCATCGCCAAAAGGCGAGCGGTCGGTGCTCGCTTTATCGCTGAAAGTAATCTTGGAGATGTGATAATTCTCGATGATGGCTTCCAGCATCGCTGGCTCGCTCGAGACCTTAACCTTTTGCTCCTCGACGACAGTAATGCAACGCGAAGAAATCTCTGGAGGAACGGCAAGCTGCTTCCGGAAGGTCGCTTACGCGAGTCTCTTTCCAGCGCATTGCGACGCACCGATGCCGTAGTACTCGTGCAACGAGGCACTATCACGCAAACAACTACATCAACAGACTGCAAGGATATCTTTGTCGGAAAAAAGCATCAGCCTGTGCCCTGTTTTGAACTCTCTCTTTCGCCATCACACTTCAGCGACCTGTTCAGCGAAGAGGAAGTTTCCCTCGATTCTTTTGCGACACAAAGGGGAGTCGCCGTTACGGCGATCGCGTATCCCGAGAGTTTCTTTGGTCTGCTTGAAGAATGCGGCATTCTGCTGGAGCAGAAACACAGTTTCCTCGACCACCATCTTTTTTCCTGGCAGGACTGGGAGTCCATCCGCGGACAGGCCAACTCCGATTGCGGGCTGATATTTACAACCGCAAAGGACGCGGTAAAAGTGAAACCCTTTGTCAAAGAAAGCGGCACTGTTTTTGTTTTAAACCTGAAACCACGGATATCAAATCCGGCGGAACCACGTGAAAAAACCAGCCAAAACAGTGTTCCGGACGGAAAAGCTGCCTTTTTCTCGCTGATAGAAAAAAAATTGGGCTCTTCTTAGGATTCTCGGGCATCTCTTGCTACCATAACAACCATGAGCTGAATAAAACTGCCCACGAAGGAATCCTCCCTCGAGGCATATTGGCCCAGGCCAGCAGGAGTGATTATCAGACCATGTTTTTTAAAACATCGATTCATCAATCATCGGCGAGGCAAAGCAAAAGAAATGCTACACTCTGCGTACTGCTTAGCAGCATGCTCCTATTTTCTGCCTGCGGGCCCAGCGGACCGACGATAGTCACCTCTCCCGAAGCTACTCAGGATGACCACCAGGTTCGTCTTCGATGGTTTCCTTCCGAGAAAGCCCGAGGATATCGACTTAGCATAAAGAGCAGCGGCAATATTGCCGTACAAAACCTCGAGATGGTCCCCAAAGGATGCACACATGAGGGTGTGGAGGGATACACTTCCGGACTCTGTGTACTGGATGTTGCCCTGCCAACTGCCTCGGATACCTATCGCTTGACTCTTACCGCCGTAAACGAGCATGGTGAGAGTATCGGCACGGTTATGCGTGTCACTAAGTAAGAGCACGCTTCCCGAGCCCAGACATGTCAGCTTCTTCGGTCAAAAAACCTCAGTCGTCTAGTGCGATAAATATCGTTTTCGTTCTCTTCATTGGCGGTGCAATCTCCTTTGCTGCCTTCACCGGTCGAATGCAGGAAGTCACAGCCGCCAGCTTTGACAGTGCAAAAACTGCGGTGAACATCGCAATTGGCCTCGTAGGAATAATGGCCCTTTGGCTTGGCCTTGTGCGAGTGCTTGAAGCAGGCGGCCTCATGTTTGGTATCGCCCGTCTACTGCGTCCGCTTATGTGCAGATTGTTCCCGGACGTACCTGCCACACATCCCGCGATGGGAGCGATGATCCTCAACATATCTGCCAACATGCTCGGTCTGGGCAACGCGGCGACGCCCTTTGGCATCAAAGCGATGGTTGAACTGGAAAAGTTAAACCCCTTAAAAGGCACCGCAACAAACGCAATGTGTTTGTTTCTCGCGATTAATACCTCAAGCGTGGCTCTTCTGCCTCTGGGAGTGATCGGTGTGCGAGCAGCAGCCGGGGCAAGCGATCCGGCGGCCATCTGGGCTCCCACCTTTATTGCAACGACGCTGTCCACCATCGTCGGAATTGTAGTCGCGATAACACTGGGTGCATTTGACAGCAGATATCGGAGGGAAGCCGCCGCCGCCAGCTCGGAAAAAGAAGCTGCGGGCACCGAGGAAGAAAAGCCGGATGAACAAACAGCAAATACCACGCAATACGCAGACCTCGTCATGGAGCTGCAAGCTCCGTGGAAAGGAACGAGCTGGGTACTGCGAGGTATCATCGCCCTCATAGCAGGCTATTTCTTTGTACCTCTTTACTGGTTGTACGAACTGCCATCGCTCGTGCAGATCCCAGAAGCGCAACATCTTATCATGCTGGCGCTTGGTGTTTTCTCTTCCTACATGATCGGCAGCTACCTCCTTGAGAGAATATTCCCATCAGCCCACGCCCTTCACCGAGAGGTGGGATGGTTATTTATATTTCTCTTTTGGCTCGGGTTTATAAGGACCGCACGCATACCCTTCATCACCTCTTCTGAAGCATGGTGGCTCTTCTTGAAGCAGGAAGCCCTGTCTCACTGGCTGATGCCCTATCTGATGCTGCTCATCGTATTCTATGGTCTCTGCCGTGGGGTAAAAATGTATGAGGCTGTCACAGACGGCGCCAAACAGGGATTCGAAATTGCCGTGCGTATCATTCCCTTTCTCGTCGCAATACTGGTCGCCGTGGGGATGTTTCGTGCCTCAGGGGCGATGGGTGAACTGGAGCTTTTGCTCTCCCCATATACCGACAAGATAGGAATGACGGCAGACACCTTACCCATGGCAATGCTGCGCCCTCTCTCAGGTACCGGAGCCTTTGCGATAATGAGTGAGATCATCGGTCAGAATCCCGACTCCTACAGTTCCTTCCTCGCTTCGACCATGATGGGTAGTACGGAGACTACCTTCTACGTACTGGCAGTGTATTTTGGCGCGGTAGGTGTTCTTCGCTTGCGACACGCCCTGATTGCTGCAATATGTGCAGACCTGGTCGGCATACTAGCTGCCTGCTGGGCTGCCAAGATGTTCTACACACCTGTTTTGTGACCCCATCCGGGCGTAGAAGAAAACGTATCGACACCTGGATCTGTGTTCATACGAGAAGAAATGATTCTGAGGAGATACTAATGCCGAAAATAATCGAAGTACAGAGCGCTGAGCTTCCTGAAACATGCCTGGTTTATAAGCACTCCACCGCCTGCCCGCTTAGTGCTTCTGCGGCAGACGAAATTCGCGCCATGCCGGATGCGACTGAGATTCACTGGATAAACGTCATCGAGCAGAGGGACATATCCAACTGGGTAGAGGAGCACTACGGTGTGCGTCACGAATCACCACAGTTGCTTAAGATAGTTGATGGCGCGGTCGTCGACTCCTGGAGTCATCGCGCGGTAAAACGCGATTTGGTGTGAGCCGTAGATATTCGAGCAGACGTCGCCGCAGGAGAAAGGTGCGTACGTAAAAAAGCAGGTCTGATATAATCAAACCTGCTTCTTTGAGAGCTTGTGGTGTATCAGGTTGTTTCAAAAGACTGTCGTTATGCACTCGAATGAGGACAAATATTTCTAGAGCGGGATTGGGAAGAGCGAATTTATCTTTCCCCCATCCGAGGCTAACAGTCTTGCAAATGCCTTCTGGGTATACTTAGAGCAATACCTGTGCCAGTGTTTTCGCCACGCAGGACCAGCAAAAAAACCAATAGATTCAAGCCTCAACAGCAAAAAGGCGGTGATAAAAAATGTCACCCCCCTGGCGAATCACGTCGATGACAAATTTTGACCCGTAATTTCTCCCCCGCGAAAGCAGTAGCCGGCAAAGCTACAGGCGTTCAAGAACAGCATCACACATTTGCTCGGTTCCGATGCTCGACTCACCCGAGCCACAGATATCACCGGTTCTAAATCCCGCTTCCAGAGTCTTCTCCACAGCAGACTCTATACATTTTCCTTCCTCAGTAAGACCAAAGGAAAACGTCAGCATGGTCGCAACTGAAAGAATCTGTCCGATAGGGTTTGCAAGCCCCTTGCCCGCGATATCCTGCGCTGAGCCCCCCGGAGGTTCGTAGAGCCCAAAGCCCTCGGCATTCATGCTGGCCGAGGCCATTAGACCAAGTGAGCCCGGCAAAACCGCTCCGGCATCCGAGAGGATGTCCCCGAACATATTGCTCGTCAGCACGACATCAAACTGAGCGGGGCCCTTAATGAGCTGCATGGCGCAGTTGTCCACGAGCATATCTTCGAGTTCTACGTCCGGATAATCCTTTGCTACTTCGTGAACAACCTCCCTCCACAACTTAGAGGTGTGGAGAACATTTGCCTTATCGACGCTGCAGAGCCGTCCACTGCGCTTCTGTGCCGCATCAAAGGCAACTTTGGCCACGCTGGAGATTTGCTCCTCAGTGTATTCAGCAAGATCAGTGGCAACTCGCATCCCATCTCGCTCAAAGCGCTTCTTCTCACCGAAATACAAATCGCCATTGAGTTCACGAATAAACAGGATATCTATCCCATCTTTGATAAGCTCTTCTTTCAGCGGACAAATCGAACGAAGCTGAGGGAAGACCTTCACCGGGCGAAAATTGCAATTGAAAGAAAAAGCCTTTCGAATTCCGAGAAGTGCGTTTACCTCACAGTTCTGCCACTTCTCCAGATGCATCTCAGAGACCGGACCTCCAACCGAGCCAAAAAGAATTGCATCACTATCTGCGCACAATTGTTTTGTGGCATCAGGAAAATGAACACCAAATTCATCATACGCCGCACCACCGACGAGTGCTTCATTGAGCTCAAATGAATGGCCGAAGCGCTGTCCTACCGCCTCCAGCACCCGTAGCGCCTGAGCCATTACCTCGGGGCCGATTCCGTCCCCTGCCAACACTGCAATTTTCTTTTCCATCTAACGAGGTCTCCCTAACAGCACATTAGTCACAGGTCGAAAAATATCGATTCGCTTCCTGATTTTTACGAAATGCATCAACTTCGTCCTTACTCGAAGCTATATAGTCAATATCATCCAGTCCTTCCAACATGCAGTGCTTGCGAAAGGGGTCATACTCAAACTCAAAACTTCTGCCATCCGGAAGTGAAACCGTCTGGGCAGCCAGATCCACCGAGACCGTGTAGTCGCCACTCTTTGCAGACTCAAGAAGCTCATCAACGATCTCGGGAGCAAGCGTAATCAACAACAATCCGTTCTTTCCGCTGTTATTATAGAAAATGTCAGCAAACGACTTGGCAATTACGACCCGAAACCCCGCTCCGACAATCGCCCAGACGGCGTGCTCCCGGCTCGATCCGCAGCCGAAATTATGTGCTGCTACCAGAACCTGTGCGTCCTTGTATTTGGGATCATTGCTTGGAAACTTGGGATCCTGCTCCCGGGCTATCTTAAAAAGATTTTCTCCATACCCATCCCGGCTCACACTCGTCAAAAACTGAGCAGGGATGATTAAATCAGTATCAACATCATTAAGGGCCAGAGGCATACACCTTGCACTTAGCTGGCTGAACTTATCCATGATTCTCTCCTTTTTCTATAAGAACACGAAGCGAAAAACAGCACTTCTCGCGATGGAAAACCCTGGGGTCCTCTGCCGTGCCATGCTCTTTCGTTACTTTTTTAATTAATCTCTACAGATACTCTTCCGCCGAACTGATACGGCCATCTATCGCACTCGCTGCTACAGTCGCGGGCGAAGCCAGGTGCGTTCGGCTACCCGGACCCTGTCGACCGACGAAGTTACGGTTCGAGGCGCTGATACATCGCTTACCATCCGGCACCTTGTCGTCATTCATTGCAAGACACATGGAGCATCCCGGCATACGAAAATCCGCCCCCGCATCTTTGAAGACAGCATCAAGACCCTCTTCCTTTGCCTGAGCAAGGACAGCCTCTGAACCGGGAACGATATACATGGTTACATCCTTATGCACCCTGCGTCCTTTCAGAACCGTCGCCGCGATGCGGAGATCCTCGATACGACCATTGGTACAGGAACCGATAAACGCCCAGTCAACAGGAGTTCCGGCGATCGGCGTATTCTCCTCCAGGGCTATGTAATCAAGAGCCCGCTGCACCGACACCTGCTGATCCTGGGGCAGGCTACTGAGCTGAGGAATTGATTGATGTATTTCACAGGCGTGCCCCGGATTCGTCCCCCAGGTAACCATTGGGCGAAGTGCGGACACATCGATCGTAATACTTCGATCGTAGGAAGCACCCTCGTCACTGGTAAACGTGCTCCAATAGGCAACAGCCTTTTCCCAATCTGCTCCCTTTGGTGCTCGCGGACGCCCCTTGATAAAAGAAAATGTCGTCTCATCAGGCGCGATTAGACCCGCACGAGCACCACACTCAATGCTCATATTACAGACGGTCATTCGCTCTTCCATGCTCATTCCGCGCACTGCCTCTCCGCAGTACTCAAGAACATGGCCGGTTGCGCCGCCCACACCTATCTCCGCGATCAGTTTGAGAATTGCGTCTTTGGCAAACACCCCTTTCTGAAAGGAGCCCTGAAACTCAACCTTCATCGTCTTTGGCTTTTGCTGAAGCAGACAGCCGGTTGCAAGAACGTGCCCCACTTCGGAAGTCCCCACGCCATAGGCCAGAGCACCGAAGGCACCGTGCGTGGAGGTATGCGAATCGCCGCACACGATGGTCATTCCAGGCTGGGTTACTCCAAGTTCAGGTCCGATGACATGGACGACTCCCTGGAAACCGCTGTCAAAATCAAAAATCGGAACCCCTGTTTTCTCGCAGTTGCGTCGTAGCGTCTCTACCTGCTTTTTGGCGGCAGGATCGAATATTTCCAGCCGATTCTGTCGAGTGGGAATACTGTGGTCCAAAGTGGCCATGAGTCGGGAGCGATCAAAGACCTCAAGGCCTTTCTCTTCAAGCGTCTGAAAAGCCTGAGCAGAAGTAACCTCGTGGATCAGCATAAGATCAATGGCAAACACCGCAGGATGCCCCTCGACCTGCTTTACCACGTGTGCGTCCCAGATTTTTTCTATGCAATTCTTCGCAGCCATTGTTTCAGAGTCCTTCATTCATAAAGTGTTTTAAACAAATCTAATTTTAAATACATCCGGAAGTTTACGAAGGTTCACCGGTGTATAACTTGATACGGATTGGGGAACTAGGCTCCTGCATCCTTTTTAAAGTTTCGCTCAATGTATGCCCGATTAACAGCATCGATGAACGCTTTCATCGCCGAAATCTCGATATCCTGATCCTCTCCCACTCCCTCATAAAATCCCTCCTCCTCATCAAGGATGGCGATTCTCGAAATACTGGTAGCGTCGAATCCGGCAGAACTCGATTCACTTCGATGACTCTGGATATTTGTCTTCAAATAGCGATCGGAGGCCATCTTCAAGGCCGCCCATCACCGCAAGAGTTTTGTCTCCCTCGATCAAGCCGACCATCTGCTGTCCGACCATGCCGACGCCATTTATG
>JAUIMJ010000257.1 GCA_030433295.1 bacterium
AATTTCCAGTTGAGCTGTCACCGCAAGCTCGACGCCGGGGATGAGACTTGTCAGCAAACCACCCGCAGCGTCAATTGCCGACAAGAGCCAGAACCACTCCGGCAGCTTCATCTGGTTCATAGGTGGGTTTCGGCAGTGCATCGACCGCTGAAATACCTCGAATACCTCAGAATTAAAACGGGCATCAAGCTCCGGCAGGCAGTGGAACACATCCGGCTTCGTTGCCGGCCGGGTCTTGAGACTTGCTACAAGTGCCTCATCACCAGCGACCATTCCCCTGGTTTCAATAGCAGCATTGTTCTGTGGACGCTGACTACTGAGCTCAAGAACGCTCCCCGGAGAAACAGGTCGTAGATAACGCATGGAGATACTTTCGATAGTATGCCCATGCTGCTCCGCAAGCCTTCCTCCGGAAGCAAATGCTGAGAACAGCGAAACCCCACCAAAGAGAATGCCGAGATTATTGCAGTGCATCTCCTCCGATACACGCACAGAAATCGACTGATCATCAACAATGAGGTCTCGTTCTGCAAGGACATGGGCGAAGAGGTGTAATACCTCCAGTCGCAGTCCCTGCGGAAGACTAGAGTCCGTCATACTACACCCCCAAAAAACCGGAACAAAAAACAGCAGGCGCACGTTGCGCCCGCAAAGTGAACTACTCTCGATACGTATCTTTGAAGGAATGAAAGATGTGGACTTTACCCGACTAGGGCTCCTTTTTGAAGTCCGCTTTGAAGTCCGCTTTGAAGTCCGCTGGGAAACAGAAGTCCGATTACAAGTCTCCCAGGCACCCCGCTGGCTCCTGAAAAATCGGATCGCCGGCCGCATTCAAAGGATAGGCACATAAGCCACCACCACCTCTCGGGCCGGTAACGGCATAGGTCTTTCCCGCCTCAACGTCAATGTTGAGTATCATTCGTTTGTTACCGTCTTCTCGGGCGTTGAAGTTCGAAGCATTGACCACCAGCTCTATTTGATTGCGACCTGGCAGAACGCTAAGCCCGCTGCTGTTCGCCCCGACCGAAATGCCATTGACCGAGTAGAATTCAACGCCAAACGCCTTCACCGTAGCCGTCTCGCCGGAAGCGCGACTCGGACCTTCATACCCTTTGGTGGTAGCGCAGCCCACTATCCCCAGGAATAGAAGGCAGCCAAGAATGCGGCTTTGCGTAAGGTTTTTGAACATTGCCATTTTCCTCAATTCAAAAAATCCGTGAATACTCCTGAGCACCCTAGCACCGCTATCCCTAAAGAGTAAGAGCCAATATGGCATTCCCTCTACCGAGACAAATCCGCTGCACCGCTCAGCAGAACAGGTGATGCCATGTGTATTTCTGGTAACTTATCCTCATATAGCACCCTATTCTCATACCCTGTCTATGGCGAACCACGGCGCCGTGAAGCCTCTGCGTGTCAATATACCTTAGGGATACTTGTTTCAAAAAGCACGGGTGATAGAATCCTGAGCGGTCTTTGATTTTCTCAAAATCTGTAATCCGGTTCGTCTGTTTTCGGAACGGCAGTGCATCTCACAGCCCATCCGTATACAGGTGGACCAAATGCGTGTTCGGTTTTCCTTCAGGTTACCATTGGTCTGCATTCCTACAGGCTATCCCGTTCTCATACCCGAAAGTGCTATCATGCAACGTAGAAGCTTTTTTTCCCTAAGAACATGGATTCAAGAGATGATGCGAAAGCCTGCCCCCGCACGTCAAAGAGAGATGATCCAGGCGGCGGAGGGCGATAATGTTGCCAGTATACTCGCCTGGCCAAATCAATATGATTATCGCAGCGATGCAGCGCTCCCGATACTGGGAGCAGCGCCCCGTGTGCCTGCTGGGCACGTTATCGACGGCCTTACCCTCAGCGAGGCTATCCCTGACAAACACAAGGTTGCCCTCCGCGACATTGCCGTGGGAGAAACTGTGGTTCGCTACGGATTTCCCATCGGCACGGCAAGTTCGCCTATACCGCGGGGCAGTTGGGTGCATACCCATAACGTCGCCTTTGATGGGCAGGCGATTGAAAGCGTCGGCGATCGCTGGGAGAAGACCTCTGTGCAGCGGCCGCGTATTGATTTTCAATCTGAGTCCGGTTTTATGCCGGAGTTTGAGGGCTACCGTCGAGCGAACGGCCGTGCAGGCTGTCGTAATTACCTTGCACTGGTTTCCCTCGTGGGTTGTATCAGTGCAAGTATGGACGACTTGATGCGGGATATTTCGCGTGACGTGTGCAGAAAACATCGAAATATTGATGGCGTCTTATCTCTCTCACATAACCTGGGTTGTTCGCAGGTTGGCCCCGGGCTGGATAAAGTTCGCAACCTAATCGTGGGCCTGGCTCGAAACCCCAATATCGGAGGTATTGTATTTGTCGAGCTAGGTTGTCAAAACCTACAGATGACTTCGATCCTGGAAGCCTTTGGTGAGGATGCTCACGAGAGGATTCGCAGTTACAAAGCACAGGAAGCCGGGGATGAGCGTGTTGCCATCAGCAAGCTTCTTTACGAGGTGGCTCGTGTCGCTGATAAGGACCGGCGAGAGTCTATTCCGCTGCAGGACGCAGTAATTGGTGTCAAATGTGGTGGCTCCGACGGTCTCTCAGGACTCACGGCAAATCGCTTATGTGGTACCTTCGGTAGGAGATTCTGTGGTATGGGCGGTACCCTTGCCGCAACAGAGACCGGAGAAATGATCGGCTGCGAAGAGCTTCTGATCCAGAATTCGGTCTCACCTACTGTTGCTCAGGCATGTCTCGATATCCTCAAGCGGAATCGTGACTACCTCGGCGAATTCTACGCAGAAAATCCCTCACCGGGAAACATTGCGGGTGGACTTACCAACATCCGTGACAAGAGCCTGGGAGCGATAGCAAAGTTCCTGCCCAATCGAATCGTGGAAGTCCGCGACTACGCAGAGGGCATCACCCCGAAACTGAGTGGCGTGAGTCTCGTGTATGGTCCCTGCAATGACGAGGTGTCCGTGACGAACCTATTTGCCTCTGGTTGTATCCTCACCATCTTTACGACGGGTCAGGGAACCAACTGGGGCGGCTTTGGTCCGACCTTCAAGGTTTCATCAAATTCACGTCTTGCCGAAGCAAAACCACATTGGATCGATTTCAATGCCGGCCGGATGTGTGATGTGGACTGCAGTCCAGAAGAAATCGAAAGGGACTTCTGGAACGCTCTCTGCGATTGTCTCTCAGGTCGCTCGATAACGAAGGCCGAAAAAGCGGGCTTCTTCAAATCAGTGCCCTGGCAGTACGGTCAGATTTTGTAGCATGCCTCTCCGGCGTGCATGGTACTACTATCCCCAGATGCATGGGGACCGCATTTGGCTCCCCATGTTATTTTCCCCGCTTCGCCGAAGCCGTTTGCGTTGCAAAGCAGGTCGTTTGGCAAAGGTGATTGATACTACGTTTGAAAGAAGACATACACGGATTTAATGTATATGACTGCCTCTGATGATTCTTCCTTGCGAGAAAAACTAAAGCGCGACATGGATCGTATGTCCTGGTCGGAGATGCGAAGAAATATCCTTCATCAGTCAATGATACTCGTCGACTCACGACTCGATCTTCTTGCAGTTGGCGTTGCTGTTGCTGAGGACGATACGGGAAAGATTGAGCAGTGGATGGCGGCAGGGCAGATATCCAAGCCTCAGCAGGAACACCTTGAACGCTGGGAAAAGGAGGAGCCGGAATTTCTCGGGCTCCTCATACCCCCATTTGTATTACTGACAGAACTCGGAAGTCGTCAGTAAAAAACTCCGCTAATTTGCAACCCGTAGCTTGCGGGTATGAGCCTCACTGGTGTAGCCGCTGGCGTCATTCGGGCTCTGCGTTGAAGCATGGCTGCTGTCAGTTATGTAGGTACTTAACTGGTCGATTAGGAATTCTTTGTCTGACATCATTGCCTTCACGACGTCACCAATGGAAATCACGCCGAGCAGCTTTGAATCATCAAACACGGGCAGGTAGCGTATGCGTTCTTCAGTCATTGTCGTCATCACCTGATTGACCAGCTCATCAGGCGAAACGCAGACCGGATTGCTCGTCATAATCTCACTCACCTTGGTAAGCTTGGATGAACGCTTCTGAAGAATACATTTACGCGCGTAATCGCGTTCAGTTATCAGACCGAGAACCCGGGTTCCTTCCATTACCAGCAGTGCACCGACATTGCGCAATGCCATAA
The DNA here is from genome assembly GCA_030433295.1 of bacterium. GTDB lineage: Bacteria > Bdellovibrionota_C > UBA2361 > SZUA-149 > SZUA-149 > JAUIMJ01. Next base: position 4,202 of record JAUIMJ010000257.1, read on the forward strand.
GCTCGAGCGCAACATACACACTGGCCTCTGGGTTGATCGAATAGACCGTATCTACCTTTTTGTTTTTCAGAATGCTTCGAACATTCGATACGACAGACATGAAGACACCTCCCTATGTTACCGGCCTACTCTCCTCTTCCGCTAATCACTGCACCCCAGCGCCGTATTGGTCTTGAAGTGCCCACATTAGCAGAATTCCTAAGGCTAGTTTGGGAATTCGGCAAAAAAACATGAATTTGCTGTTTAACCCACTGAAAATAAGACTTATTTTATTTCAGAAACTTCACAGACCATAGCGATTTCCATCATAAAACGACGGTAGAAGCACATGGTGCAAAGGTAAACTCGGGTATCAGGCCGTTCTTTGTTGAGGTCTCTTCTCCGGGAGAGCAATCAATACTTAGTTGAGAAAACCGCCCTCTTCCTCGACCTCCTCTTCAAACTCATCGAACTCCATATCCTCATCGTCAGAGTCGTCAACTCCGGAGGCAATTGCGGTTACGTCAAAAACGATAACCGTATTGTCCTCGTCATCGACCAGGGCAACGCTCGGACCGAGGCCGTTTTCAACTGGCGCATAGTCAATCGCCGCCAGGCGACCGACATAGCTCTCTCTGGATGTACGAGAGTCCACCGTCACATCGTTGCCAATCAGCCTGTGGGCCAGCTCTTGTACCGTTATCATAGCTATCCTCATCGTTTAAAAGTTCTACTGCCACGCAGGGGTGACGGATCATTACTGAGGAATTAGCGTACTTATTCGAGCCACGCATCTCCTAAAATAAGCAAGTCACTGTAAACAATGCCTTTTGCCCGAGATTCAGAGGAAGCCGACGGCAGCTTTTTTACGGCATTCGGATATTCTTCAGTACAGATGTTTGTCAGTGCAGATCGCTTTTTAAACGCCCATAAATGATTAAGCCCTCAACAGATGCTACTACTATGGGTCCGGGCTCTCTCCATTACTGCGATTGGGAAAGAAGACATGTGCTCCGTCAGGCGAAAATATCGTCTGGCGGAAGCCGCCTTCCGTAGGTTTTCAGTTCACTACTCGCATTACAGGAGAGAATCATGGCAAATCCCAACATCGAGCCGGATCTCTCTCCCGAGAGATTTCAGGCGCAGGCAAATTGTACGAACAACGTTATCCTGGACCTTTCTTCACCAAATGCTTTTGCGAGAGAGGCCGCTCTGCGCGCCTTGAACACGAGGCACTCGATCACTGCTCTTGCTGCCGATGTCACGGTGAAACTCAAGGGTCGTCGTTATCGCGAACGCCTGATTTTCTCACTACTGCGTGAACTCGACACCTTCGACGCCGAGCTGCGTGAGCCTCAGGAGTTTCAAATACTTGTGGAGCTCATCACCGCAATCCTCAATATGCACAGCTTCCAGTCCCGTGCCGCGGGACGCATCGTCGCCAGGCTGAGCGCATGGAAAGATTTCTCGGTCACCAGTTTCGCCAAAGCCCAACATCAGGCGATGTACGAGCAGCGAAAACGAGAGAGGTGGGAAAGCATGCTTGTGTCCCCGGAAGAGCTCCTGGATGAATTGCTGGCAACCGTCGGGAACGGGAACGAGCATAGTGCTAATCGTTCGCAGGCTATAATCTTTATGACCTATCATACGGAGAAATTGCTCGCGTGCGACAATGCTAATACACGCTGCCTTGCGGCAGTCGAGGCACTTGCACCCACCCTGCGTAGCGCGAAAGAGGTCACCTATTGTCTGACCCTGTATCTCTGGTGTCTGAGTAAGGAGGCTCCGGAAGCGAAAGAAACGTTTCGCAAGAGAGTTCTGGCGTTCTCGCACAGCCTTGTAGCAGCACACCCGGATCCAGACTTCCAGCAAGAGTACCGGGACTTACTTCAAGGCCTTCAGACAATGTAAGGATTGGGACAGCAACGCAAGAGGCTGTCTCCGGTTATGGAGGCGGCCTCGGTCCCAAGTATCAGGGGTTTCGCCTTGGCTACTCTCTGCGCAATTCTCTCTCGGCGCGAAACCAGTGTTCCTCTGCCATTCCCTCCGGGCAACCCTCTGCGTTCCAGATAGCTTTGGCCAGAATAGCAACGCGCCGATGATACGCTTCATCAGATTCGCTCTCTGCACAGGAGGTGTCCACTGTCGTGTTCATTTGAGATGGGATGTCAGAGGACACCGTAATCTCATCCGCCAGCGAGGACGGCTCCGCCGCGTGGCGGACTTCCGAGGCATCATCACTACATTCCTCACCCTTGTCCGGGGAGTCC
>JAUIMJ010000258.1 GCA_030433295.1 bacterium
CGTCGCCCGCGCCAGTTCAAGAGTTTCTTCCATGCTGGCAGTGTCGTTCGGAGACTGTATGAGGAAGCGAAGCAATTCCTGTCTTTTGTCCAATGCCTTATCGATAAGGGCATCGCTTCCGCGCTTGTACGCTCCGAGCAGAATGAGGTCTCGGTTCTCTTCATAGACCGCCCAGAGTCTGAGCATTTCCTGAGCCAGGGCCTTGTGCTCACTGGAAGCAACGGTGTCCATGATACGACTTTTACTCTTAAGCAAATCAATCGCGGGGTAATGCTGGGCCTGGCTCAGGCGTGAGCTAAGATAAAAATGTCCGTCGAGGATCGCACGAATTTCCTCTCCGAGAGGATCTTCAATCTGCTCGGATGACAAAAGTATCGTATAGAAGGCGGTGATACTTCCTTTTTCGGTGTTACCTGCGCGCTCGAGCAGTTCCGGAAGTGCCGCAAAGACCGAAGGGGGGTAACCCTGTCGAGCAGGCGGTTCACCGACGCTGAGAGCCACTTCGCGCAGGGCACGTGCAAAGCGAGTAACTGAATCCATCAAAAGGGTGACTCGCTTTCCCTGATCCCTGAAATACTCTGCGATGGCGGTGGCAGAATAGGCGGCCATGATACGTCGCATGGGCGGCTCGTCACTTGTGGAAACGACGACAACAGAGCGCGAAAGACCTTCGGGTCCCAGGTTGTCTTCAAGAAAATCAAGAACCTCCCGACCACGCTCTCCGACCAGTGCGACGACGTTCACGTCTGCCGAACTGTTTCGGGCAATCATGCCGAGCAGACTGGACTTACCCTGTCCGGCGGTTGAGAAGACGCCAAGACGCTGACCTTCACCAATAGTTGAAAGCATATCAATGGCGCGCACGCCGACGGGCAAAACTTCCTGAATTCTTCGTCTGCGCATTGACTCCGGTGCCTTGGTTATCACCGGATAGCGCTGCTCAAATGAAATCGCACCTTTCCCGTCAATGGGCTCACCAAGAGAGTCAATAACCCTGCCAAGCAGACCTTCACCGACCCCTATTTCAAGAGCTTTCCCCCGATTGATAACGGGTGTCTTAGGCCCGACATGAGATAGGGCATCAAAGGCAGTAAGAAAAACATCCTCGTCATCAAAGCCAATGATCTGTGCCTTAATCGGCGGTCTGCCCAGAGGTTCAATAGTGCAGAGCTCGCCGAGACGGGCATTGGGCAGGCGCGCTCGAATCACCATACCACCGGTAATTCTTCGAACCCGACCACGCATGGTAACGGGGGAAGAGCGATGCAGGTGTAGCTTCTGAAGGTAGGTATCGACATTGAAATCGGGAACGCTCAGGCGTCGAAACTTCGGCTTCAACGCATGCTCGCTGTGGGCGGCACTATCGATTGCCATCGGTAGATACCCCGAGTCGCTCTGCGATGCTTGAAACCAGTGTTTCTATGGATGCGTCAACCTCACCGAATTCGGTCTTTACGATGCATCCGCCACGGGCAAGAAGAGGATTTTTTTCAATTGAAATGCTCGCGCCTTCTGCCAGGCGTTGAAATTCCGGAGATAGTTTTTCTAATGCATCCACATCAGCCGGATGCACGGCGATGGTGACGGTGGCGCCGACGACGGACTGTCTAATCGCGTTGCGGGCCAGAGCTGCAGCAGTGTCAGGCTTAACGGCTACGTGCTCTTCGATGACCGCGCTGGCGATGCCGATAGCGAGCTTAGCCGCTTCCTCTGAAAGGCGTTCGGCTACGATGGCGCTGTTTTCGATAAGGTGAATCGCCTGCTCGGCGGCGTCTCGTCTGCCGGCTTCGAAGCCGCGATCGTATCCCTCCTGCTCAGCGCTTGCATGGCGCTGCTCAGCATTGGCGAGAATTTCTTCAGCGCGTTGTTCCGCGGCCTCGATAATACTTTGCGCCTCGGAAAGTGCAGAGGAGAGGTTCTTTGCACTCAGTTCTTTTTTGTCCACACTCACGGAGATACGTGCTCCCTTAGAATACTGAGTAATGAAGTCATCTTTTAATGGTTCAGGATATCATCTTTTAGATGCAGGGATTAGCTAATCGTTTGAAACATTTCGCAATTCTTTGATGAAGAAAATCAGGAGGGCAGAGAGGGCGATGGAATACACCACAGCCTGGGTAATCAGGTGAACCATGAAAATAAGGCTAGTTGGAGAGCTAATTTCCACATCTGAGAGGGAAATCACCAGGGTCCAGGCTCCTTCGTAGCTGCCAAAGCCCATGAGGCCACTTATCGGGAGACTTGCCGCCGCTTCCGCAGAAATGAAGCCGACGGTGGAAACCAGAGGATTTATCTGCCCAATTACCGCGGGGGGAACTACGGAAATAAGCAGGATGTAGAGCGAGGAATACTTACAGACGCGAAGCACCAGGGTCTGCAGTATGAGCAGGGGGTAGGCGTGTCGCTTCTGAATGGTAGCGCATTCGGTAGCTACCCGGGCGACAAGTGTGGCGAGTTTTTCGATAAGCTCAGCCAGAGTTCCGGGCAAGCGCGCTGCAATGTGTTTGAGCACTCGCACGAGCAATTCGAGCAGGGTGCTGAGTTTGTATATGCAGGCAGTCAGGATGAGTAGAGCGAGGGAGGAGACTACGGTGATAGTTACTCCCGAACCGAGTTTATCGGCGAGAGAATCCTGTAGTGCAAGAAATGGAGATGTCGCAAAGAAGGTGACGATGATGCCAAAGAGCACCGCGATATCAAGGGCAAAACACAAGCCAAAAGCAGTGACCGCAGCGGAAAAGGCAACGCCGTATCGTTTGGCAATGTAGAAAAAGCTAAGTTCTCCCAGTCGAGCAGGAAGAAAGTCTACGAGTGCGTTGCGCACCGCGGTGATGATGAGAAAGGCGCCGTAGGACTGGGCCTTGCTTTCCTCATCACAAAGCTCAACGACCATGCGATAGCGCTGTGCCCGAACAAAGAGTGCGATGATATACAGGGCGATATAGCCATAGAGCCAGGGCAGTTTTATTTCGCGAAACGCCTGAGCGAACTCGGCAGGGCTTTGCTCCCGAAGAACCGCATAGAGCAATGCCGCGCTCAGGGCACAGGACAGCAGGGCATGCAGCCATCGTCGTGCGGTACCTTTTTCTGCACCGGCGGCTGCTTTCTCCTCTGTCTTTATGCTGGCATTCATAGGTTTGTAGAGAGTCCCTTATCTGAACTACGCCGCAATTACACTGAGACAAATATCTTTGTATCCCTGTGATATGCTGTTAAAATTGCCTTCTTTGGCGCTACGATACCCTCTGGATAAGGATAATGAAATCTTTTCTCCCTCTTCGTTTACCACACAGATTCCGCGCTGTAGTAGCGTCTCCCTTTCTTTTTTCTTCCCTGCTTTTTTTCACCCTGCTTCTAGTTTCCGTTTCCCAGGCCGAACCCACCGCTGATCCCGAGCAGGTGGTTGCTGAAATAAACGGAGAGCGGATAAAGATGAGCGCGCTCGTTGCGGAGCTTAAGCGGCATCTGAGAGATGAGTATTACTCATTCTCTGACGAAGAAAAGCAGATCCTCCTGCGACAGATGCTGCTTAAGATGGTTGAGCGCAAGCTTTTGCTTTTTGTTGCAAACAGAGATGGCTTCGCGGTGAGTGATGAGCAGGTGCAGTCATTCATTGCCAACCTAAAAGGTGGTCTTCCCTCGGATCGAGAGCTTTCCAAGGAGCTGGGTAAATACGGCATGAGCGAGGAGCAGTTCGTTTCTGGTATTCAGGAGGACCTGGCGATTAAAGGTTATCTCGATAAGAACGTCTTCAATGGAATTTCCATAAGCGATGAGGAACTCAAGAAGCGCTACAATGAGGACCCGGAAAAGTTCAGAAAACCGAAAGAAGTAAGAGCTCGCCATATTCTCATCAAAGTAAAAAAAGCGAAGGGAGAATCAAAGCAGAGGCGAAACGAGGAGGACGCGCTGACCCGGGCCAGGGAGGTGCTTGTTCTTGCGCGAAGAACCTCATCTGACTTTGCTGCCCTTGCCAGAAAATACTCTGAAGCGGCCAACAAGGGTAAAGGCGGAGACCTTGGCTTTTTTACGAAGAACCAGATGGAGAAGGATTTCGTGGAAGCGGCTTTTGCGCTTGAAGTGGGAGCCGTGAGTGATCCGGTGAAAACGAAGTTCGGTTTTCATATCATCAAGAAGGAAGAAGAGCGCGGTGGCGACTTGCAGTCTTTTGAGGATGTGCGCGACGCCATGCGTGCTCGCGCCCTGCGTGCCGACCGGGAGAAGCGCCTGAGCGAGCACATGCGCAAACTGCAGGAAGAGAACAAAGTGATAGTGTATTTTCGCTAGCGAGGCGTAAAGAACCCGCGAAGCCTCACACTAAGAACGCAACTTTAAGAAATTATCTTCGCCGGCGTTCCCGCAACAACCGCTCCATCCGGAACATCCTCCCGCACCAGCGAATGCGCACCCACCACCGCGTTCTTTCCGATGCTCACCCCATCGAGAATAGTAGCGCGGGTTCCAATCCAGGCGTTGTCGCCGATGTTGACGCCTCCTTTCTTAACCATCTCCTCAGTGATTAAAGGCTTTCCATTCTCATCAAGCTGATGATTGCCGGGGCCGATATACGCATAGGCGGCGATGAGCACGCTTTTGCCGATGCTAATACCGGACTCGGTCGCCAGACGACAATGCGAACCGATGTTCGTTCCCTCACCAAGAGCGATGGGAGCCCCTTTGGCTGCAATGATGCTGTTTCTTCCGATAAAGCCAAAATCACCGATGCTGATACCCGCCTCATCCGAGTTTCGTGAGCGCACATCCAGCACGGCAAACTCATCGACGATAACTTTCTTGCCGAGAGATATTTTTGCCGGCTGCCGCAGACAGACTGATTTAGCAATAGCTGTTCCCTTTCCGCAGGAGTGAAGAAGCAGGGGGGCAAGCAGGGTTCGAGAAGCAAAGCCGAGCAAGCCGGGTAAAGGCGCGATCAGAAGGTTATATACTTCAAGCGCAGCAAGAGAGAGGAATCCCCCACTACCGACCATCACCTGCCGATAGGTGCTCAAGGCATTCTGCCGCAGCGTCTGCTGCTGGGGGGTGATTTGTGGTGTTTCCCCGGGGCTGCTTTTTGGCTTGGTGTTGTCCATGGGTATGGTCTTGAATCTTGGCCCTGAGATGTTCTTGGTTTCGCGAGGTCGTGCCGAAAATAGCGGATTTGGGGGTAAGTTACAAGGAAAGTGGGGTCCTGTTTCACTGTGCTTTCAGGGCAATGCGGTGATTCGACTTTCTCAAAGCTCGGAGCAGGTTTAGCTTATCATGTTTGATACCAGATGTTATTCTTAGAAGGATGAACTTTATACTATCAGGATATTGAGGCCCCGTTTGAGAAATTTGATCTTAAAACCGGGTTTGCTCTGGTTGTTTCTCTTCTCGGCGCTCCGTACTGTGTACGAGTATCGGCGTGTGCTCTATGGAGTAGAAGGCACATCCCTGTATTACTTCGTCGAATCTTTTGCCTTTTCGCTTATTCTCGTCTGGTGGCTTCGCGCAAAGTACCCAAATGACCCCGAGCGACCCTGGGGTGTTTGTGGCTACGTCTTCTTTGCGTTTTGGCCGTTCATTCTTCCGTTTTATTTGTTCAGGAAGAACAGGTTCCTACCGGGATACCTTATCTAGGAAGCAACTTGTATGGTACCTAACGCATGAAGTTTACGTATAGAAACACCTGGTTTGACCTTCTGCTCATCAATTTTGATTTCACGTTTAGGTCAATTGGTAGTTGGATTTTGAGTCTGGCTGTTGCCGCGTTTATTCTATGGGTATTGGACCTGTCAATCATTGATAGTGTGGCACTGAGGGTAATTTTAACGCTCTTTGGTATCGCTGTGATAACTCCCATTCTTCAGTTTTTGAATGTTATTTTTGGATTCTTACTTTGTTTGATGCCCTGGGACCGTGGCTTCCTTACGGAACATACGTTAGAACTCACGACCGAGTGCTTGATTGAGAGAACGACTGTTAACGAAACGCGGACCAACTGGAGTGGAGTGACGAGGGTTCGCAATTTATTTGGTAGGGTGATTATCTATACCGCTCCAAGGCTTGCGCATATTGTTCCACCTTCGGCATTCGGCGAACCTGGACAATTTCGTGAGCTAACAGATTACTGCCAAAATGCGATGAGGCGAAACGACAAGAAGACATAGCGCGTATCCCGACGAACGGGTACCCGCTAAACAGGTATCAGCATCTTTTCTAATAGCCTCCTAGAAAAGTAATCTGATACCAATTTTAGTGAGGATCTTTATGCTCAATGTTTTCTGTATGGCAGTAGTGGCTAGCTCACTCTTGGTTGGCTTGTACA
>JAUIMJ010000259.1 GCA_030433295.1 bacterium
AAACGATGGACTGAGGAAGAGACTGCTCTGCGAAAACATGGCACCGGCTGGGCGAATGCCCGCAACGGCCTGCTGATGTTTATTAAGGGTGTCGTGTACGATCGAGAGTTTGAAGAGCCGTCTGGCGCAACAGCTATCGTGGTTCTCGTTTTACTGATATCGTATCTGATGCTTCCGCCCGGATATATGCCGTTGTTTGCGATCGCTTGTCTGGGGTTCATCCTCTCTGTGGCGTTCTACCGAGCCCTGTTTCCGAAACGCCTGAATTCCGAAAATACGAAAGGAGGGACTGATGGCTCGTGAGAGAAGTCTTCCAATGGACATACCTCATTGGACCGCGGGTGGAGCAAATCCGCCGCAGCAGCCCTCCGAAACTTCGGAGGAGGCCTGGGCTGTCCTGGGATTTGCTGCCAAGTGGCTTGCCATCGCCGGGTTTCTTTGGCTGTTGTTCAACCATCTGATGGTGGAAAGCAGTCTGACCAATCAGGCGTACGAGAAGTTCTACTACATGCGTCCGACGAGTACCCAGTCGTATGAGCCGAGGAAGGATATCCCCCGCTTTGAGTCGTACCAGAAAAACTCTGGATACATTGATAACTCGGAGCGGGAGTATGTTCCTCACTTTGGGCTGGAGCGCTATACGTTTCCCTTGGAGCGTGAGCAGGACTGAGAGGTGCCGGAAGTTCTGCTTCCTGCGCCGGTGAGCGGGCTGATTTTGCGATCAGCCACGGTTGTATTCCCAACCTGCTCACCTTTCCTCGTGATTACAGTGACTTAGCCAGCCTGTTTTTATTGCCACCACATCCACCACCATCACGCATAACATTCATATAGCGCCCGTCTATGTCCAGCCTCAGGTCATGAGGTAAGGCGCTCACAGTATGGGACAGCGCGTCTCAGAAAAAAGTTTTACGGTTAAAGCGCTCTTGCGCGGTTTTTGAGTTTTTCTATGGGTTCTACAAATGTAATTGCGTCTCCTTCAGGAGTTTCTGCCCCACCTACGAGCTATGCTCGCTCTCCTCAGGATCAGGTACGTCTTCCTCCTCACGGATTTCAGTTTTTTCAATCAGATGATCCGGTGAAAAAGGCGGCCCGAGCCAGCTTCGGACGGCCAAAGAGTAATGAGGAGCCCGCTCGCCCCCAGACCTACTGGGAACGAGAGCTGCCCAGACTTCCGCAAAGCAATCCCCTGGTTGGTAGTGCCGCAGAGGTTTCAAAGGCTGAGCAGCAGCGCGACGAACTTCTGGCCATTTTTCGCGAGAGATTTCAAACCGAGAAAATCAACGTCAGTCGTGACCTGGAAAACGGCGCTAAGAAAAACTGGCAGGCGTCTGAGAGAGACCTTCAAGAGAATCTTAAAGGAGTATCAGGCTTTTTTACGTATATCAGCGGAACCTCAGAGGGTTATGAAAAAACCGTAGAGGCTGATTACGGAATTTATCTCGGGAGACGAAAAACGCATCGACAGCAGAAGGAGATGCTTGAAAAGTTTGATGAGTTTTCTGCTCTTTACAAAACCCAAAGAGCCGAAGCGATGAAGGCTGCCGAAGAATTTCGAACACTCTCTGCCGCTGGCGATAACGCGGGAGCCCAGGCAGCATACGAGCGCGCCAGTGCGCTTCTCGAGAAGAGCGATAATACCTGGACACAGGCGATTACAGCGATAGGAAAACCCGACACCTTCGATTATCGCAAGCACATGGCAGCCCTCAGGGGTGCCAATGTTGAGCTTCAGAAAGGAATCCACAACCTCAATCGCATAGAGACGGCGATGCGTATCACGCAGAAGGTTGTGATTATTGGTGGGGCAGCATTAGCTACCACGCTATCCGGCGGTGCAGGAACTCCTCTGTTGATTGCAGCCCTCCAGGGAACGGGAGTTGCCTTTGCTGCCTCGGCTCTCTCAAATACTGCGGAGCTCGGAATGGGCTATGCCGGATATGGGCAGGAAATCACCTGGGACAAAGTTAAAGCAAAGGCCTATGACACTCTGACGACAACAGCTGAAGCCGGGCTAAACTGTCTGGGTGCTGCCGCCGCGCTCAAGTATGCCTACTACATGAGTCGAGGGGCTCAGACGCTTCACTGGTGTTCTCGTGCCAGAACGGCGATGCAGACGGTCGCAACACAGGCGGGTCAGCAGGCCTCTACCTGGGGCGCGCGAGCACTGACGTTATCGAGACAACTTTTTCTCATCGGGGGTCCCTCCGGTGTAATCGCCTCGGCACCTTCCACGATATATCACAATACACAGGCGGTCATGCGTGGTGATTTTCATCGGCTCAATCCCAACAGTCAGGAAGTTGAGTTCCAGACGGGAATGTTTCTTCAAAGCTTAGGGATTCAGTTTGGCATGAGCTATAGCTGCGGAATGTTCGGAAATGCCTTTGGGCAGATGCGTACGGCAACGCAGAATTCACCCGCGCTAAGCCGCATGCTTACCTATGGCGGAAGTAACCTCGTAGAGGGGTACGGGTCCTACATTACGACAAAATGGTCGATGGACCTTGAAGATGTTGTTCGAGGTAAAGGTAATGAACTTACTGCGGAAGAGCGAGAACAGCGAATAATTTCTGCCATCGTCGGTCACTTTGCCGGAATGGGCTCTGAAAAAATATCCAATTTACACAATAAGCACATTGCGGATGCCGCGGTTACGACCTCTCAGGATGGTCGCCGATTGGGCGAAGTAGTCGGAGGCGAAACGCTGCTAAAAGACGCGGGAACTGATGTCGAAGTGGCCGCAGTGGCGAAGCGACAACAGGATGGCACTGAAAGCACCGCGGCAATGCGGCAGGTTGATCGCATGCGCGGTAAGATTCGCACTGTACCGGCGGATGCAGATCCCGAGGTTCGAGCGAAGATCGAAGAGAGTAATGCGAGCTTACAAAGAGAGATAAACAAAATACTGCGACCCGAGAATACTGATGCTCAGTCCTCTCGTGCAGCCCGTATGGCGGGAACAGCCCATGTTGATGCCGATGGTCGTATCTACATACGTATGTCAAACGATGAAACCAGGTTGCCGATTGAGACACTCGCTGCGTCTGAGCAGATAGCGGTGAAGAAAATGCTTGCGATGGATCGCAAGAGCGGCCACGTCGTCGATATGCAGTTACAGGCGAGGAAACGACAGATTGTCGAAGCGCTTGAAGCAGCCGGGCTCAAGCCCCGGGAACGTCGGGCTTTGATCGAACAGCTTTGTGGGGTCGAAGAGAAGGTCACCTATCGCGTGTATGACAAGGATAGTAAAACTACCCAGGTTAAGACCAAAGACATGCTCATTGGCGGTGAGGTCACTGAAGCATACCTTCGTTTCTCTCGCCTTCCAAAGAGTGGCGCAAGTAAGCAGGAAATCGAGGCTCTTGCGAAGGGTCTGATTGCGGAGGCGGATCAGGCCTTCCATCGTTACAAAAATGGCGATTTGTACGACAGTCCGACTAAACCTGGTGGAAAGTTTATTGAGTCAGTAAAGAATACATTGCTCAGTGGTCCACAGTCTATAGGAACGCATACTCTGCGCTTATGGCGTGGTATGAAGCGCTTGCCTGTGGTCGGAGGTGTCTTTCGCCTGACTGAATCGGTTGCCAGCGTTACTGGTTTGACTTTTGCGACTCGGGCTGCAGTTGCCCATTTGACGCCGACGACTGCAGGTGCGCTTGGTCCCGCAATTGGCTTTGGTATGGCGCTTTATTCTACGGGACGGAAAGCGGGGACCTTCCTCGCAAGAAAAGCGGGTCTCTTTGACGTTCGTCCGCGAGATGCCGCGCGAGCAATGGCTCTGCGTCAGCAGTGTTCTGAGCTCGAGGCCATGTACGGAAAGGACATTGATCCGGACGTGCGTGCGGGCCTGCGAAAAGCCCAGAAGATAATGAGCACACAGGCTCGTGAGGCTGGTCAGCGTGGGCCGGGAGTTACTGGCCTGGTTGTTCCGCCCGTTCCGTTCCTCGGTCGCAGTGTAAATGCCGTGAAGAATGTGTTCAGGTCACCGGCACGGCTCTTTAATGTTGTTTGTTTCGAACAACCGTTTACTCTTCAACGTGCATTGCAGAAGATACCTGGTGTGAAGCATCTGGTTCCCTCTCATGAGGTGACCTCCTATCCTCTGGCGACACCTCTCTGGTTCTCGAAGTTTCGCAAATTGGATTACGATGTGGGAAGCGGTGCTTATTCCCCTCTTTTGCAAAGTGGAATAAGCATGTCGGCTCGCGAAGGTAGAGGCTTTAGCTTCTCACGTTCGGCAACCGCTCTGCGAAGCACCTTGAGTGATGGCTTTACGAGCTCAAGCAACTCAGGGCAGAGAAATTTCGATCAGCACCTGCGACTCAGCCATGACAGCATGCATGAGAGTGTGGCAGGCAGAATGCGTCTGGAGCTAATGCAAGAGGTGCCGATAAAAATGCGCAAAGAGTATGCCGAGGCAAAGCTCAAGTCGCTCGATGATGTGGCCAGCAAGAGCGAGGCCGAAATACACGCCCACCTGGAAGCCTTGAGGAAGAAGGATCCTGCGGATCTGACCGATAATGAAATTGCTGATTTGCGTAGCAATATGGAGAGCTACATCGGCTGGGTAAATGGCTCAAAAGGCCCCGGTACGCCGACGAGCGATGAGGCTGTCAGTAAGCAGAACAATCGCCATCGCCGCCGCCGAGAGAATGGTCTTGTTGACGACCCTTCTCCGAATGGAAGATACGAAGAAGCGGGGCCGGGAATACCGAGCAAAGAGAATGTGCGGACGCTCGCCGAGCATCACGATGCACATATGGCAATTCGTGCGGCCCGAGAAGGCGGCTCAGATCCTTCGGCAGATACCCTTGCCCGAGTTGGGCTCAGAAATGAGGATACCGTGAGCCTTGACCAGGTAGTTAAGAAGCGCATCGAGAAGGAACTGTTCTGGGTGACTAGAGGAACTGACGGCGAGCCTAATCAGATCGGCGGACAGCTGGGTGAGTGGATCATGGGAGCACGCTCTCTCTCCGCGACAGAAGTAGATCAACGATTGGCACTACTCTATGATTCTGCGAGTCCGAAGGCGCGCCGAGAGTATCTCGCAGAAATGAAAAGAGCAGCGCGGAGTGTTGCTGCCGAGAATCCTGATCGCGCAGTGCGTCTTGAGCTTCTTGCGAAGAAATGCGAGGCCCTTGAGAAGTTCGACAGACATTTCGTTAAGGACGCCAGTGGACGGTCAGTGGAAGTTGATTCCATCCTTATGCGGGAATTTAACGTTCTTCGAGTGATGTCAGATGTGAATCCAAAGACCATGCTCGCCGGGGTTGTGAAAGCATTTGAAGATGTAGCGCCGATCCTTGGTCCTACGATACTTACCCCTGAACGGCAGGCAGCGATGCTTGGAGACTTTCACAGACAGGTGAAGGGTAAGGTGACAAAAACCGCAATGGATTTGCCGGACGCGGATAAGAAGCGGGTGAAGGCACTTAGCGGGCGTTCAGAGGACGGCAACAAGAAGGGATGGGCTCGACGATTCGAGGACTGGACGGAGCGGCATAGTGATGACTTTACCCCGGCAGACTTACTCGTATTTGATGATATTCGTTCCGGATACCACCGCGCTATTGCAGATGGTGTATCACCGAAGGTTGCGGATCAGGCAGCCAGACTTCGACTTGAACAACACGCAGAAAGTATTCGAGCTGCACACCAGGAGAATCTGCCGCGCGCTCGAAAGGTTCTGGCAGTGCTCGATTCTGACGTAATGCCAAGACAGCGGCAGGCAATGGCCAAGCGGCTAAAAACTGAGGGGACCTCAGCAGATCAACTGTCACCTCACGAGCTTTTTTCTCGTTATGCGCACGGAAACACGTCCCGTACTATCATGTCGACAGAAGTCGGTCAGGGTCTTGTTGATGCCAAACCACGTATGGTGAGGGGCATTTCAGGCAATGCTGATGAGTACAACGCACCGTGGAACGCGTATCCGATTTTTTCTCCGCGTTCTAATGCCTTTCGAATTATAAAGAGCTGGTTCACCGGAAAGAAACCAGCGGTGCATGACATCAAGGAAGGTGGTAGGTTGTTTTCGGGAACGACGGATTTCTTTCGCCCCTTTCGCAGGCGCACTCACCGGGCGGTAACTTCGGGTCCCACCGCTCCGCCACGAATGGGCTAAGTGCTTGTCCGCTCGGGCGACGACATTAGAGTCCTGCCGATGAGAAGACAGTGATGTGAAATACCCTGATTTGAATCGCCTATTATTCATTACCAATATCAATTTACTCAAGGGTAAAACTGAGAGAGAATAGCTGTGGCACCCGGATCGCTGCTT
>JAUIMJ010000260.1 GCA_030433295.1 bacterium
GATACGGTTTCAGACGACTGTTACCTCGTGGTCAGGAAGATTCTCGATCCCACGCCGGTCGGAGATCCTCGTTTCCAGTGGTCCGTTGTGGATACTCGGGAAGCGGCAGAGATGATGCGGGATGTAAGCCAGGGGCCAACGCCTTATTTTGGTGCGGTTGTCGAGGAAACATTCGAGCCGGCGTCCTAACGTTTGTCGTTTGACCTTTCTCTTTCGGCGCATGCTCAGTCATGCGCCGACCCTTGCCCTACTCTTCAGTGAAGCGGTCCAGCAGCTCTGAATCCCATCCCCTAAAAACGGCGTTCAAAATCCCATTTTGGAGTAACCCGTTGCCCGTAGGTTCGTTGGCTGAAAGAAAAATTGCAATGAAACTCATCTCTTTTTATCTCGGCTGAAGGCCGCAGTGCGTAGTATGATGGGCATGAAAAACATCATGAAACGCGACATTGGCCTGCACCTCTGGCTGTGAAGCTACCTAAGCATCTTTACTGTGGAGTACTGGCGAGGTAGTATTCGTTCACCTCTACTGCGTCTGGGCAGCAGAAATATTTTTGTTGAAGCATAGCTTACTTGGAGCGGTATTGTGTCCGAACTTCCCCGCAGAATTAACGTGAAAGAAATTGTAGAGAGCCGATACGCGCCAGGTGAACGTCCTGTTCTCTGGGGTGATCGTCGACAGGGTCTGGAGATCGTTGTTGATGAGAACGGGGACAGGATTGCCCTGCTCTCAACGGGAGGTCAGCCGTCTCCTGCTGTGGGATGGCAGCTGGTGCTCACAGGCCTCGTTGCTCTCACCGATGGCGCTCTTACCGATGGTGAGGGAGCCGTCTCCGCGGAAACGACAGAAAACGCGCACGCCTGGACCCTTTATGGGCTATAACCTAGGCCCCGATTTTCCAAAGTGCCCCGTTGTTCAAACGTAAAAGTAATTGGCTTTTCGATTACGTCTCGTCTTTCGGCGTGTGCGGTAGGGCTCCCTGCGGAGCTTTGTCTGGTTCGTCTGAGATAAGTTCTCTGGTCGCACTGGTGAAATCTTTTTGTTGCTGGAATGCGGGATGAACCTGGGGACCAGTAACCGGGGTGCCCATGACCTGCCGGTCAATTGAAATCCAGGCGAGATGCCACGCAGAGGCTATGGCCATCGAGGTGACAAACGTAAGTATGAAGAACACGGCCAGAAAAGTCGGGTTCTTGGGGAACCGCTGAAAGAAAATCGTTGGTCGACTCATCGCGAGCCAGGTAACACCGGTAAGTGCGTTAGAACTAGTGGAATATTTGCCGAAGTGAATGCCATGCGCATCAATTCGCGTGTTCCGTCGCGCATTCAAATCCATATCCATCACAGAGGTGCAGGCCCCCTGGGGAAGCTTGAAGAAGGAATTGAAGATTCTACTGCCGGCATCGGGAAGGCAGGTGTCGACACCATACTTAAACAAAAGCCCCACTGAGCTGAGTATCAGAAAAACTATGGTGAAGCGGAGAATGAGCTGCATAACAAAAATAAGCGCCCTGAGGGGCCCCCTGATTCAATTATCCTGACCTGAACATCCCAACAAAATTTCGGGTACCAGCGGTTATCAGGCCCGGGTAAACGTTCGTGTTCTATGGCGGTATTGTACGATAGAGATCGGCATATCGATAGAGGAATATTAGGTTTAAGCAAAAACACACTTATTTACTGCGAGAACGTGCGTCACGGAGTGTAGGAATGCAGAGCGATACGCCGGAAGGGCCCTCCGAAAAGAAATCTGGGCGAGCAATGCTGTGGCGTGTTCTTCGCTTTGTGCCGATCGCTCCCTTGTTGCTGGTGCTCACACAGGATTTGCAGATTTTTCCCGGTATCTGGCATCCGGTCCTCAGAATGCAGAATAATGCGGCCGCCAGAGCTTCGGTTCGCACAGCATTTGTTAGGACTCCGGACAATGAGAAGCTGGAGGTCTGGGTTGTGCCACCCGAGGTGTCGAGTTCCGGAAGAAACAAAGTTGCGATTTTGTTCCATGGTAACGGAGAGAGTGTCGATACCGCATACCCCCTGCAGCGGTGGTTTGCGAAGCGGGGATATCAAACCTACTCCTTTGATTACCGCGGCTATGGCAACAGTACGGGATGGCCCAGTGAAAGCGGACTGTATCTGGACGCACTTTCGGTATGGAACTTTGTAAAAGAGGATGCCTTCAAAAAGGATCCGCAGGCACAGGAACCAGAAATTCTGATTGTCGGTGTTTCTATAGGAACCGGAATTGCGGCGTTTCTCGCGAGTGAAATACAGCCTGAAGCCATGCTTCTCTATTCTCCATACAGCTCCCTGCCTGCTACGCTTCGAGATCGCCCGCTTCTCGGCTACCTTGCGCCCTTTTTGCTTTATGAGCTACCCACCGCGACATTTGTCTCCCAGCTAAAACAGACATGTTTGTTTATAGTGCACGGCGGTGCAGATACCATTATTGATAATCGACATTCCCAACTTGTGGCAGATGCCTATACCGGACCGCACTCACGTATGAAAATCTTTGAGCGCTCTGGTCACAACGACATTTTTCTCGCTTCGAGAGAATACGTCGCCGAGGTGCTTGCAGCTTGTCCCAGGCTGGAAGCCGGGGCACAGAGTGAGTAGTTTGCTTCCTGTTAGAGCCTGATTAGGGTTTGGCTAAGCCAGGCGGAAGCTATGCTTGATGAATGAAGTTCAGTGTATTAGTACTCTTCTACGTGAGAGTACAAGAGACAGGATAGTAAAGGTATCTGAGATGGACGAAACAATTCTTTCGCTTCTTCGCGAAAAGGGGCAGGCGCATTTAATCGAGCATGCGGAGATGCTGTCACCTGAGGAACAGCAGGCATTTGAGAAGTCGCTTACCTCTATTGACTGGGGTTTCTTCGATGAAATCGCGGCGTCAGATGCCGATGATGAAGACGTCTCTGGCGAGCTCTCTGAAAGTGTCGTTCTCGATTTATCCGATCGCGCTCCCTCGCTTTCTGATGCAGGAGAGCAGGCCTATAAAGATGGGCAGGTAGCGGTCGTGATGGTTGCCGGTGGGCAGGGGTCCAGATTGGGATACAGTGGCCCGAAGGGCTGTTACTCAATCGGTGCGGTCTCTAATAAGTCCGTGTATCAGTATCACGCTGAGAAGGTGTTGGCGCTGTCACGTCGTTACCAGAAAGCAGTGCCCTTTCTGATTATGACCAGTGCGGCGACGCACGCCGAGACTAAAAGTTTCTTTGAATCTCATGAAATGTTTGGTCTTGAGAGTGAGCAGGTTTCATTTTTTCAGCAGGGCATGGTGCCGACTCTTGATGATCAGGGCAAGGTCCTGCTGAGTTCAAAGACCAGTCTGATGTGTAACCCTGATGGGCATGGTGGCTGCTTCACCGCACTGGTGCGCGAGGGGCTTCTCGAGCGCCTCAAACGAGATGGGTACAAGCATCTGGTGTATTTGCAGGTTGATAACATTCTCGGGCCTGTATTTGATCCGGACCTTATCGGGTATGCAATTCAGGAATCTGCTGACGTCATTACGAAAGTAGTGGAAAAGACCAAGCCTGAGGAAAAGGTTGGTCTGCTGGTGCGCAGAGACGGAAAAGATCAAATTCTTGAGTACATACATCTTACCGAAACGCAAAATCAGGAGCGTGCTGAGGACGGGCGTTTGCGATATCGCTGGGGAAATACTGCAATGCATTACTGGAGTATTGATTATCTCTGGGATAGTCATGCTTCCGGTTATCACTTACCTTTCCATAAATCGCGTAAGGCGGTTTCAGCCTACGCCGACCTGGAAAATAAAGGCACAGGGGGTAACAAAAGCGTAGAGGGGATCAAGCACGAGAGATTTATATTCGATCTTTTGCCACGTGCCGGAGTGAGCCTGGGAATGGAGATTTCGAGAGAGCTTGAGTTCGCCCCGCTGAAAAATGCTGAAGGTGCGGATAGCGTTGAGACAGTGCATGAATTGACCGATGGCTTATACCGAAGTTGGTTACAGGCGGCCGGAGCCTCAACTGACGAACTTACTCGAATAGAAGTCAGCCCTCTGTTGGCAACAAGTCAGTCTGAGTTTTTGGAGACATGGCCAAAGCGCACAGAGAAGTTGCAAGGCGAAGTGTATCTCGATTAGTACAGTCTTCGGATAAGCATTTGCGATGTTGTCCTGCGCTGCTCTAGTTTCTTTTTCCCGCACGGACTTGCGTCCGTGCTTCAGACATCTTTCTGCCTTTGGGTTTGAGCCCGGCCTTTAGTAGCTTACGCCTTGCGGGTTTGCCGCCCCTTGCGAATTTCCCCTTTACGAATGCTCCAGGACCGTTTGCTTCTGTCGCTTCTCACGGCTTTTAGCCAGCCCCCATTGTGCACCCAGGCATCAAAGGCTTCTATTTCCGGATGTCTGCGCTCGAGCGCTCGAAACTCCTTTCCGTGCCAGGCGATCCGTCTGTTTTCTTTGATGATGTCTTTTCCCAGAATCGCATGGCACATCTCGTGATAGAGGAGGGGGCGCAGCCATTTCTCATGCTGAGGATGGTTTAACTCTCGGGCGACTCTCACCCTTAGTTTGTGAATGTTACAGGAAGCAAGGGTGCGTTTCTGTGGTCTGCTGCTCCACACAAGCTGATAGTCAGAGATATCCGGACGGTCCGGGAAATACTGTGTCCAAAGCTCCGTCCAAAGCTGGTAGAGGAAGGGGTCGCTTCTTCTTTGGGGGGATGTTCCCAGGGTGGATGAGCCATGGGTGGATGTGCTCTGGGTGGAGGCCTCTGTCGTGTTTTGCTTCTTCCTCGTCCTGGTCTGCGGTGTAGGGACCACGACGGCCTGAACGCGGGCGCGCGCTTCGGAACTGCGCCCGGAGGAAAGAATTTCTTCAGGTCTGAATTCGAAAAGAGATAGTTGCATGCTGTTTTTCTTTTTGAAGGGCAGTCGAGTGTGGCCCTCCGTTCTCAGTGCTTCTTTCGCCGAGTTCTCTTGCGGAACGTCTGAAGTCTTTCGCCTTCCCCGGGGTATGGCAAAGAGGAGTTCGCACGAGCGCATACCTATGTATGACAACAGGAATTTCCTTCTTGCAAACAAATTCTTGGCTGAGGAAAGCACTTTCAATCGAGAGCTGGGAGATAACAAGGAGTGTCTCTTGTTGTTACGGTTAAGGTGGTTCAGTTACTTGAAATCACACGAGGGGTGCGATTGTTATTCTCAGCTCTGCTCAGGGCCAGTGCATGCCGTGCAATCACCTGTCGTGTCGCGGCAGCGGCCTGAGTGAAATCTGAGTACGAAGCATGTTCATCTGCTTTTAAAATGGCAATGACGGAGGCCAGGTCGTCCTCGGTGTCTACGTCTATCTGGATGTTTCGAATGTCCAGCGGGGAGCCAAGCGAAACGGCGATTTCGCTCAGTCTCTCCAGCTCTGACTGACCTTGCTGGTTGAACACTCCCCCCAGAGAATCAGTAATGCGCTCAATCACATTGCCGGGGATTCCGATACAATAAAGTCCTCCACTCAGCGAGGGTCCCACAACGAATCTACCAAGTTCCACAGAGACCAGGGCCCTGGCGATTTCCGCCGGGGGGAGCATCGGGGAGTCGCTGCCAAGAACAAGAATTCCTCCCGTGGCGCTTCGGGAGACATCGCGTAGCGCGTTTTGCAGGCGGCTGGTGAAGCTATCTCCGCGCTGCATGAGAAACACCGCTCCATCCAGGAAGCTGTCCTTGCATTGCAGTTCATGATCCTGCGCAAGGTTTCTCCAATCTGCGGCGGTAGTGAGGGGATCTGAGGCGATAAACACTGGCGAGGAGCTGAGCGCCATTACCGAGGAAAAGGTGTCCACAACGAAGGCGGCCGAAAGCGCATCAATAACCGGGTCATCCAGCGTACTCGAGGCTCGCAGCCGAGTTTTTGATGGAATTCGAGCAGGGTTTTTTGTGAAGACCAGGATGCTTGTTCTGCCCATAGACGTGCCACTCTTCAGTATGTTTTTTGCCGGCTCTCTCAGCTAAGCGAATTCAAACGACCGTGATGTTAGAGCCACAGTGCAAGGATAAACGCCAATGTCGCTATGTAAAAAAAAGCTATTCCAATGGCAAAGTGATTTCATCCGACATGGCCGAGGCCTATGCAGGTGTATCAGAGGTTAAAATGGAAGCTGGTGAAATCAAGGTGGTGTTGACGGGTGGAATTGAAGTTCCCGCATCCACTGTCACCGCCGTTCGCAATCCGGGTTAAACTTGACACATGCTCTGACGCGGCTTTAGCACAGCACGATTACGCAGTTTTGGGT
>JAUIMJ010000261.1 GCA_030433295.1 bacterium
GTCCTCACTGTCGTTGAGAACCACACCGATTAGCGCCTTTCGACCGATGAGATTAACAGCGTCTTTTACCAGTTTCTTCTCCGTCCGCCATGAACGAGCAACCAGCAGAGTACCCGTGGCAAGCTGCGTGAGCGCCAGAGGCTCAGAACAGAAAAGAGCCGGAGGACAATCCAAAATAATGTGTCGATAGTGCTTCTTCAGTTCGTTCAATAGAAGAGCCATACCCGGCTGTTCGATTGTTCGCGTGGAATCGATAACAGGACTTCCTGCACACATTACATCAAGGCCACCTTCTACGGTGCGAATCACACTGCGAATCGGCTTACCCGCAACAAGCACATCACTCAGACCCGGGCCCTGATGCTCACCAAAGAAACGATGAACATTCGGCTTCCTCAAATCGCAATCGATAAGCAAGGTCTTACCCCGAGGGTCAGTAGCAAATGCTCGCGCCAGATTTACCGACGTAACACTCTTGCCTTCCCCTGGCGTTGCACTGGTCACAGCAAAAACACGCTCAGGTGTTTTCTCCTTGCTGCTTAACTGCTTTCTCTCCAACTGTCCCCGTAGAATGCGAAAGCGCTCGGCTGCTTCTAAATCGACAACCGAACTTCGAGAGAGCAGAATAACTCCGTCATTTAGGGAGCTTCGGTTTCCGCCCGGCTCTAACACCGGAGCAATGTGTGGGGTACGCCGAGTGGCATTCCCCTTGCGTGGATTGTCGTTCGCTTCTGAACGATTTTGTACGCCAGCCGAATCTACCTGAGCTACTGAACCTTGCATCGCTTTCTTTCCTCTCCGCCGAAACATCTTACACCCATCAGAAAATAAGAACTATCACCAGGCTTCCGCAGCACACAGTGAGAGCTGAGCACGCCACCGAAATCAGGCTAGCCCGACGATAGGCAATCTTGCTAGCTGGTGTTTTCATTGGTGGCAAAACACCTATCACCGGAACGCCTACTTCTGCTTCAATATCTTCGCGATATTTAAAGGAGCCGTTGAGCGCGTAGAACGCGAGCGGCAATCCAAGCAAGACGCCAATGAAGGCAACAAAGGATCCACCTACCAGGAATCCCCTGTTCGGACCTGATGGAAGCAGTGGCTTTCTGGGTGGATCGATTAATACAAACTTTGAGCTACGACGAGTTTTCACCAGTTGCTCACGAGTCGCCGCTCGGTCACGCTCTCTCAGAAGCTCCGTGTAGCGCTCCTGAGCTGCGTCGTAGTCACGACGGATTTCAAGTAGTTCCTGCTCCCGCTGAGGAATTTGCTTGATGTTCTCATCCAACTCAGCAATCGCCTTCTTGAGTCCTTCATTTTCAAGCGTGAGCGTGTTTATGCGAATCTTCTGCTCATCAATAGAGCGGCGTAGATTACGCAACTCGGGATCTGCAGCTACGAACGAAGGAGCTGGCTTTTTGCCCTTCTTTACTGCCGCCTGCTCTGCAGCTATCTGCTGGCGCAGAGCCTGAATACGACGCTTGGTATTAACTACATCGGGATGCACCGCCGAATAACGAGTTTTCAGTACCGCAAGAGCTTTCTCCAACTGACCGAGACTCGCATATGGGTTAGCAGCGACGTCATCACCTCCGCTTGCGGAAGCACCACGCGCCTGCTTAACCGCGATTTGATACTCGCGCTCCAGACTGCTCATACGAGCAAGGCTTTCCTGGAGAAGGGTAGAATTAGTCGCCAGCTGCGTCTGCTTTGATTGCATACGTGCAATAGCCTGCTCCCGGTTTTCAGGAAGCCACTCGCCATGTCTGGTTATGTATTCTTTTACTGAAGCCTCAGTTTGTTTCAGTGTTCGAGACACGTCACGAAGCTGCGATTCGAAAAACTCGAGTGAACCTCGCATGCGATCATTTTCCTTTACCTGGCTTTTCTCAAGCAGCAGATTCGACAAGGTCTTGATGACCTGGAACGCCATGTTGGGATCAGAGTGCTGATACGAAACTCGGTATGAATAGGCAAGTTCCTGCCCGGCCGTTGAAACAATCGGACTAACCCGAATCTGACTCCCCAAGCGCATCAGCGCTATCTCTTTTCCAATAACACCCTGATGCTGCGGATAGGGATCGAAACGATCGACAATGGCTCTGAGATTTGGTCGAGAACGAATTTCCTGAACAATGGCTTCGAACTTTTCCTGCTGAGCAAATTTATTTCGCTCCTTCAGGATTTCGGTCTCTACCTTCTGCGGCTCAATGTAAATGGTTGCGTCTGATTCGTAGTAGTCGTCCACGCTGTAACTGCCGAGGAGTCCCAGGGCGAGAACCGCCAATGCAGGTGCCCAGACAACACGCCAAAAGCGGACAAAAGCTGCCTTCAGCGGAACGAGATGTTCCGAAACACTCTTTTTACTTTCACCCTCGAATTGCATATGCCTGACCCATCCAATTAATCTTCTAAAAAGCCACGTTCCCCGCGCACCTTGTTTCCCCCAACAAGGGCTCGCCATAAAAAATTATCTAGAAAATACCGAATCTTACAAAAACGATCAATTAGGTGCCCAAACCAGCTTCTGAGGTTTTGAATCCTTTTTCTTGCTATTGCATTACACAAGAGGATCGTTATATTTCAGTAATGCGAGAATTTTCCAAATAATTTTGAGGGATTATACTCATGCCTACTCTGTTCAAAGAACAAACTCTTACGTCTGACTTCACCCTCCTATCGGGCCCGGGGAGCAGTTTGTTTCAGAAAAAATGCAGCGGTTATGCGTTTACGGCGAAGAAAAGATGCATCAGGACATTCACCCTACTGATATTATTGGCAGTTCTCGGAATAAGCGGTTGTAGCTGTGAAGACCCCGAGGTCAAATTCAACGCCCTCATGGACTCTGCTGCCGACTTCGTAAAGCAGGAACGCTACGCTGACGCCCGAATCCAGCTCCTCAGCGCAATCGATATCAAACCTAAAAATGCCAATGCATACTTTGAACTGGCAGAGGTATTCATTCGCCTGCAGAAAATCCCTCAGGCGGTAGAACAGTACAACTCGGCCATCAACTACGATCCCAAGCACCGCAAGGCCCGACTTCACCTTGCTTCTATACTACTTGCCGCCAGAGAATTCGAGCAGGCGGAGAGTCATGTGATGAAATTATTGGAAATGGATTCTCAGGACCATGACGCCCTCATCCTCAAGGCCAATATCGAGAGTCTGGGACCTCGTAAAAACTACAGTGGAGCAAGAGAAATTCTTGAGGGAATTCTCGCGAAAAAGCCCGACGATGTGGTTTCACTGGCCAGTTTGGGGACCGTAGAAATTGCCGATGAGAACCCCAAGAAAGCCGAGGAGTTATTCAGAAAGGCACTAAAAGTCGACCCAAAGAATTCACCCTTGCAGATGGCTCTTGCCGACCTGTATTCGCGCCAGGGACGACTGGACGAAGCTCAGGAGATGTTGGAAACACTGCTTGAACAAAACCCCGAGCAGTCCGGTCTCAATTACATCTTCGGAGAGTTTCTACTGCGCAGGGGCCTGGGTAACGAAGCCCTGACTCAGTACGAACGCACCGTTCAGAAGGACCCTGGAAAGCATCAGGCCCGAGATCGTCTCTACGATATGTATCTGACGAGAAACCAGATTGATAAGGCGCGTGCCCTGGCTGACAGCCTGGAGAAAGCGCTGCCGAACGATCCCGGAGTGAACTACTTCAAAGGCCGCAACTATCTCCTCGATTCCAAGAACAAAGAGGCGCTCGATGCATTCTCTGAAGCGATCAAACTGCTCCCTAATTTCGCTCCGGCCTTTCGCCGAGTCGGACAATTGGAGCTGGAGTTCGGTAAGGCCAATGAGGCAATCGAACACCTGAACCAGGCTATCGCTATCGACAGCTCTGATGTAGGGGCGCGACTGTCTTTGGCCCGGGTGCTTTTCAGACGCGGAGAGTTTACCTCTGCTGCTGAACATTTGGATCAGGTCCTCACTCGCTACCCACGTCAACTCGGTGCGAACATTCTCCGAGCTGATATTGCCCTGATTGAAGGTGAGACCGACAAAGCTCGCAAGGTGTACGAGTTACTGATTACGTCATTTCCGAAGAGTCCCTCCGGTTACTTCAAACTCGGTTTGCTCGAAGAGAAAGTCGGAAACACCAAAGAGGCTCTTAGCCTCTATGAGAAGACACTGGACTTTGACCGGGGAATCCTCGCACCGGCGAGACGCTATATTTCATTGCGTAGTAAAAGCGGCTCCGACATTGGTGTCATCACCTCGGATCTCAGAGCGCGAAGGGAAGCGAGCAAGGACTCAAAACCCGAGTACGACCTCCTGATTGGCTCCCTGGTTCTTGCAAACAACGCGAACGCGGATCGTTTCAACGAAGCTAAGAAAATCTTTCTCGGTGCCTTGGAGGCAAAGCCGAGTCTCGTCGGAGCGTATTTCGCTCTGGGAGCCATAGATTCTATCAGTGGCGACCTTGACGCGGCTGCAGAGAACTACAAAAAGCTCCTGGCGAAACGACCGAACCATATCCCGACGCAGATGCTTCTTGCCCTTACGCGAGAGCGACAGGAGAAATACGAGGAGGCTGCCGAGGTCTACCGGTCTATTCTAAAAACACAGCCGCGCTTTGGCCCGGCAGCAAACAACCTCGCATGGTTGCTCGCCGAGAACATCGAAGGAGCGGATCTCAATGATGCCCTCAAGTATGCTGAAGTCGCGAAGGAGCAGCTGAGTAAGGAAAGCAGCGTCGCTGACACGCTTGGCTGGGTTCACTATAAGCGAGGCAACTTCCAAATCGCCAAACCACTGCTCGAAGAAGCGGTCGATCTGGCAAAAGAGCAAAGCGGCGGAAAACCCGTTAACCCTGAAATACTGTACCACCTTGGCGTAACCTTGAGTGAACTCGACGACAAAGCGCAAGCCAGGGAAGTACTGAACAAGGCTCTCTCAGGAACGACGGATCAAGGCCCGCTCAATGCTAAGATAAAAAAGGCAATTGATTCACTATAACGCTCAAAGGAAGCGCAAGTTCATGAAAACCAAGTTCCTCCTGCTCGTCACCCTCGCACTGTTTTCGATGGGAAGTGCCTGCTCAGACGGTAACATCAGGCCATTAGACGAGCTGGGGCGGGACACCTCCGGTGGAATATACTACGCCAAGGTCGGTGATATTCTTCAGGTTCAGGTCTGGGGAGAACCCCGAGTATCAGGGGAAGTCGCTATCAGAGACGACGGCAGATTTACCCTGCCGCTTGTCGACGACATCGAAGCTGAGGGGAAAACGCTCATGCAAATCCGTGACGAAGTAAGTATCCGTCTGCAGGAGTTTATCCCTTCCGCCCAGGTCACAGTAACCGTGCTGCAAACCGCTCCCACCAGGTATTTCATCGCTGGCCAGTTTCTTAAACCTGGTGAGTACCGGAGCGAGAACAAAATTACTCTTCTTCAGGCTATCGCGACCGCCGGGGGTTTCGCTCCCTTCGCGGATGAAAGTGAAGTTACCCTCATCCGCAAAGGCGTGACCGGTGAACTCCGATACCTGTTGGACTACAACCAGGTCGTGCAAGGAAAAGAGCCTAACCCGGAACTGAAAGACGGTGATTTCATTTCCGTTAAGTGACACATGCTGTGAACGACGAAGAAATTCGCTCTCTGGCATTTCTTGGACCCGATGGTTCATACTCCCAGATAGCCGCGAAAAAGAACTTTCCCGAAGCAGAAGGCATAGCCTGCTCTTCCTTCATCGAAGCATTTAAGGCGCTCGATTCCGGTCGTGCAGACGCGGCGCTGCTTCCTGTCGAGAACGTTTCTCAGGGGCCGGTTGCTCAGACACTCGATCTCCTCTTTGAGTTCAAGCGAAGAATCTTTATTGTTGATAGCCTTTGCTTCCCTATCCAGCACTGCCTTGGTGCTCCCAAAACAACAGGTGCCGACGCGAAAACGGGAGATAGTCCTGATTCACCAATAGAGATATTCTCTCACGAACAACCCCTTCGGCAATGTGCCAGGTTTCTCGACACGAAGTTCCCGGACGCGATCAGAAGCCCAATGCTCAGCACTTCTGCTGCTGCGCAACACGTTGCTCAATCGGGGAATCCACACGCCAGAGCTATCGCCGCTGAAGAAACCCTCCTCCAGTATGGCCTCGAAGTTGTTGAACACGAAATTTCGGACGATCCAAAGAACCAGACCCGCTTCCTTCTTCTCAAGCGTGGCGATGCTCACGAAGAGATCGATGCGGCACAGCAGCTCGTCGGCGAAGTGAACACCTATGTAACCTCAATTGTG
>JAUIMJ010000262.1 GCA_030433295.1 bacterium
CAAGCCTCCGTGGGTGGACATCGCCGGACCTCTGCGCCAGCGGAGCACTGCAAGTACATCTTGAAGGGGACAAGGAGCAGGACCCTGTATTTTGGCCTCCCTGCATCCTTCTTTCGCCGATACTTTTGCCTGAGCACCTTAGAAGGGCAAGGGACAGTAACTTCGGCGCGGTAAGCGGCTCCTCTTCTTCGATCGCCAATCTACTGCTCTTCGTTCCTGATAACGCCGAGACAGCGGATACCTGGATCGAGGAATACTGCCTACCGATGCTCGAGAACATTCCTTCGGCTACCTTTGTGCTTTACTGCACGACTCCGGCACAAAGGGCAATCGCCGACCGACTCAATGTAGGACTTTCAGACAACCAGAATCTCAGGATCATCGACTGCAGTGAGCAGGATGTGGTTCAGCGGGAGAAATCTCTTTTGTATGTTCTCTCCAGTGTGCATGGAATCCTCTCCCTGGACTCGAAAGTCTCTCAGGTTCCCAATTTGCTCCAGTTGCGCATTGAGGCTGCTCTTTCGGCTATTGCCGGAATCCGACTCATACGCCTCCATTCTGCTGCAAGCAGTATCCGCTCTCGACCCGAAGGCCCGACGATGGAAAGCACGATCGAAAATGCCATCCGCACCGAGCTTTCTCAGATTCCGCATCTCGAGTGTTGCGCATTCGGTGATTTTATTGCGTCTGCGGAAACCTTTCTTCGACCGGAGATGAGTCCGATTTCCCTCTGCAGCCTGGACCAGTACCTTGAGCGATGTTCGCCCGCATCCTTTGGCCATCGACTGGCCTCGCTCTTTTTCTGCCGTCTGTAGAGAAGCCTCCGGTCACACATAGCGCGATTATATCCTACGACTGCTGTAGCTTCTCTTTTCCCGCAGGGACTTTCGTCCGCGCTCATACGAATTCCAGCACTCGACTACAGAGAAAACATTGCGAAATTCTTTATCAGAACAAAATACTAGGGATCTATCTGCAGATTATGCTGCATATTATCCGATTATTTACGTCCAAGACCGGAGCCCAAAGCATAGTTCTGTGGTATCACTCTCTAAGCGCAAAACGCTTAAATGCCCAGACAGGCAGCCGTCTGCTCAAGCCACTGATGTGGTGCAAAAAGATAGCGACGGCACAGGAACTGGCGAAGCTCTTTCCTTCTTCGTGGGAAAGACTTAGTAGCAGCGCTAGGTGGTAATCACTGCTATGGTTCGGTCTGCAAGTTTGCCTGAGATTTCCGGTCTCTTGCTCGCTGGTATGTTGATACGATTGTTATGTAGAGGACACGGTATGAAAATGAAATTGGTTTTGACTCTATTTTGTGCGCTGGCGCTCAGCACCTCCTCCTTTGGAGTTGAGACAGCCAACGCGGATAAATTGAGTCAGGAAGACTTCGACAAGATGATGGGATCTTTCCTGGAAAAGGATGCCAACGTCGAAAAGTTGGGGAATGCCCTAGAAACGCTTTTCAGGAAAAAGCGTGCAGAGCAGCAACAGGCCGCTGCCCGGGATGCGGAAAAGCAGCTCGAAGAGCAGTTCAAGAACCCGGTTAAAGTTGCTGTCGGCGACAGCCCATCAAAAGGGCCGAAAGACGCGAAAGTTACCATTATTGAATTCTCTGATTTCCAGTGTCCTTTCTGTAAGAAAGGTGCGGAGCGGATGGATGAGGTGCTCAAAGCCTATCCAAAAGACGTAAAGCTGGTTTTCAAGAACCTCCCGCTTCCGTTTCACCCCGAAGCAAAACCAGCAGCTATCGCAGCACTTGCTGCGGGCAAGCAGGGCAAGTTCTGGGAAATGCACGATGCGCTTTTCAACAACCAGGGTGCTCTTAGCTCCAAGCTCTACGATCGCCTTGCCAAGGAACTCGGTCTTGATTTAGCCAAGTTCAAAAAGGACAGCGCTGACCCGGCTATCGCAAAGATGGTTGACGAGGATGCTGCCCTGGCGACAAAGCTGGGTATTCGCGGAACTCCCGGCTTCTTCGTAAATGGAGTTCAGGTTCGTGGTGCACAACCACTTCCGAAGTTCAAAGAACTCGTCGACCGCTGGTTGGCGATGAAGAAGTAGCAATACGCTTCAAGGGAGAATGGCACCAGACGGGGTGCTATTCTCCCCGCAACACCCCCCCCAAAAAAATAGGTATCAGCGTTTTCGTTTGGATTTTGAGGCTGCGTAGAGCACGACCATGAGCGCGATTACGAGAATTACTCGCATCTGAAAATCGGCTTTGATCGCGGCGACAATGATGATCCCGATAATTACAAGAAAACCCCATTGAACTGGTGTCATAAGTATATCCTCTAGAATTTATGTCATAGTCTCAGGAAACAACACGTTTACACCTTACAGCAGATCCGCAGCTCCAGCCCGGAGCAGGGACTCACCGACCTCGTGCCCCATACCTTTCGCGTCTCCCGCCGAACCCGCCTTTGACTCTTCCAACAGACGGCTACCATCAGAACTCAAAACCTGAGCGCGCAGGCAAAGCTCTTCCTCCTGCAGCCACGCGTACACCGCCACGCACGATTCACAGTCGGCCCCGAGCTTCTCAATAACACCCCGCTCCGCCTCCCAGGCCAATTGTGTTCTCGGCTCAGTAATTTCCCGCAAGGCAGTCTCAAGCTCAGAATTCCCGGAAAGATACTGCGCACAGAGTGTCCCCTGGTGCACCGCAGGCAGCATTTCCTCTATCTCAAAAAGAGCCGAAACCTCCTTCTCAAGACCCAGCCTGCGTAGACCAGAATACGCCAGAACCAGACCGTCAAGATCCGACTGCTCCTTCATCTTCTGAATCCTCGTCGGCACATTTCCGCGAACCGTTTTTACCGAACCGGCAAGGCCAAGGCGCAGCATCTGAGCTCGCCTACGCTTACTCGCGCTGCCAATAACCCCCTCACCACCGATAGTTTTCAGCAATTCAGTCGCCGACAGGCCATCAGGATTATTAGCATCAATCAGCAATGCGTCTCGTGGATCTTCTCGCTCTAGAACTGAAACAACCCTCGTTTCAGCCTCAATATCAACCGGTACATCCTTGGCTGAATGAATAGCAAGATCAATTGAGCCATCAATCAACATCCGCTCCAGTTCAACAATCCAATCCTTCTTATCTCTGGCTACATGCTCACCTGCATTTCTCTTGAGATCACCGCTGGACTGAATACGCACAAGTTCACTCGGCCGCTTACAGACCTTTTCGAGAGCGGAGGCAACAAGATTCGACTGGAACACCGCGAGGTCGCTGCCCCGAGTTCCGATTCGAATGGGTTTTTGTTGGTGTGTCATTTCCATACTGAGATTCGGACTAAGATAAAACTAAAACTTACTCAAAAAACGGTGCTCCGAAGCGAGAGACCCCCATGCGAAATTCCGCTGACGCCGGAATCATGCCTGGCTCGAACAGCAGTACTACCGTCGAACCCATCTCAAAGGTTCCGAGGTGCTCGCCACACTCGATAGAGACCACAGGATTGAAGTCACGTACCTCCGGCGCCTTTTGACCATCGAGTCGGTTCGTTCGTATTGAACAGACGGCCGAAGATATTCTTCCAACATTCGTCGCCCCTACTTTAACAACCGCCACCTGACCAGTATCGCTTGCAATCATTGAAATCAATCGCTCATTCTTCGAAAACAAGCCATCGATGTTCTCAATAGACCAGGTGTTCACCGGCCAAAGCGCCCCCGGAATGTGTATTATCTGTCGTATGTTCCCCGCTACCGGACTGTGAATACGGTGATAGTCGCCCGGCGCCAGATAAAAAACAAAATAATGACCTCGTAAAAAGGTCTTTGCGGATTCCTCAGATCCAAGCAGCGCTGCAAGTGAATACGACTTCCCCTTCGCCTGGATGATAGTATCACTCTCGAGCACCCCGGCCTCCGTCAGTCGACCATCAACCGGGCTGACGATGGCCCCGGAAACCGGTCGTATACCCGGTCGCAACTCGCGCGTGAACAGCTCCCCCAAACAGGCATACGACGTCAACGGTCGAGCCATGTCTTCCACCCGAACACCGTATCGCTTCACAAACCAGGAAATCAGCAGTCTCTGAAATCGAGGAAATCGGTCAAGACGGGAAACATAGCCAACCAGCGCACTCAAGTGGTTCTTGGGCAAATAACGCAATAAAAAATACATCAAACAGAACTCCCCAAACCTGCTACTCGTCTACCTGCGAGGCATACGATTTTAACCACTGCGTATGAGACACCACAGGCCGCCTCCAGTTTGCCGGAAAGGAAGTTCGAAACGAATCACCAGATTCATTCTCGATAGTTCGTAAAACCCGCGGTGAAAGTCTACCGATTCTCTCTCGGTGCCGTTGCTCGAACGAACGGGCTGGCAGTGCGACGCCCAGGCGACAATGCAGATTGTACTCTTCTCTTGTTATTCGAAACGGACGACCCGTAATCTGACATAGAAATGTGTCCACTCCCGCTCGCTCAGCCGGAAAATCCTCCAAACGATTTGGCAAATCAGCCAACTCACCTGCACCCTGTCCCGTCAGAACATCAAGTAACTGCGATGGCCGCAATACTTCGAAAGAATCATCCCAGCGATACCCCATCATTTGAGCACTGACTTTGGTAAGCGGCATGTACTCGCTCGCCGAAGTGTGGTTGTAAGGAAAGCCACTAAAGTTCGAAGGCAGAAACCTCCCCCAAACCTCCCGCTTTTTGAGGTGGGCAATGAGTTCATCGCGCAGGCGGATATACTCGTCTTTTGAATACTGCATGTTAAAAATACAATACTGCTTTCCCCGTAAGCCGACACAAGCAAACAGGTCACTGCTCTCCTCGCAGTAACTACAGTACATCAATCGAGAAACATTATCGAAGCAGTGTATACAGTTCACTAAATCGTGAGCATCTCCCCCGACTGAGACAAAAAGGCTACTGTCACTAACTCGCTCACCAAATCCTATCCCGTCATAACAGTTCCGTGCCCGAATAAGAGAATGACAATGCTTCAGATTAGAACTCTCAACACATTCAAAGCTGTCCAGGGAGTCATTACATCTCACGAGATAATTTCCGCTCGTCGACTCAGGCACATCGGACAGTATGTGAGGAAGTGGATGAGCCTTAAGAAAGGCCTCAAACTGCTCTTTGGCCACCTCTACCTTTGTCTGGGCAGTGAGTTCAAGCTGCTGAACAGCTTTCTCAAACTCCTCGACACTCACGGGTTCATTTCTGATATGGTAGGACTTCCCTTCGAGATTTGTGCAGAACAAACAATTTGTGCAGTCTCGGCAGTTTGATAAAAACCAACTATCCTCACATCCTGTGCAGAACTCACTCCAACGCAAATTTTTACAGCGGTGACAGTGAACACACTCGTAACACCAGGTGCTGGCCGACACAAAATGGCAATCCGCACAATGGCTCGAATCCCAAAGAGTATTACAGTGAAATGACTCCTTTACACTGCTCGCATTAAAAACCAGAAATGAGTTTTCGACCTTGCGCGCGTTATGGATTCCGACACAGTTAGTGACATCCTTCACGTAAAATGCCGGTCGTGGAACCCGGGACCAGAGCTGTAAAAGCTGCTCAACAAACAAGCGTTTAAAGTCGTAGGCATGCGCATACTGCTCAGGATTGAATGCTTTGTCCCTCCAGAAATCGAGGGTGACAACGGGAAATGCGGTACTGGGAGCAAACACACTGTAAACGCGTTCCCTGGTCTCGTCGCAGGTTCTCCAGAAGAACTTCTCCTCATTTCGAAACGCAAGCTTCCTGCGAAATCTCTCAGACGGAGCAAGCTTCGGCAACGGAAAGTCAAAACGAAGCAAGGTGTCGAGCTCCTCTCCCCCAACCTCAAAGACCTCCCCTGTGAGTTCACAGCGGATTGCCTTACTTTGTTCTGACTGAGGTGGATTGCTCATGAATATGCTGCTCCCACTTTCACGCGCGGCTCTTTTACATTTTTCCCGGAGCAGTATGCCTGTTCACGACTCCGCTCGGGAAGACTCATCTTTTTTTGCTTCGACCGAAGCTCGATACTCTTACTTCGATGAGTAAACACCTGTCCGCCCTGTAACAATCTGGTTCCTGCGCCCCTTGAAACAACAATCTATGAAGAGAGATTCTACCCTCACTCAGGAGTAATCGTCATCGCTAATGTCTATCCCGAATATCCCAAGTATGAAATCCGCGATACTATCAACGGATATCCCAGCGTAACCCCCTATGACCAATAGGTCCACTCCCGCGCCAAACTCAAGGGGGCTCA
>JAUIMJ010000263.1 GCA_030433295.1 bacterium
CACAAGTAGGAAAATGAACGTTTTGCGACCGAGTGTAATCTGATTCTTCATCTGTTGCCTAAATACCACTCCTCCTACCGCCGCCTCGGCCCTCTCAACATTCGGTCAAGGATTGTTCTGGCAGGAGCATTACCAATAAAAAAGGATTTCCAAGCCCTAATGGCATTGTATCAGATAGCAAAGAAAGCCTTAAAATTATTTAACAAGTCCACGTAGCGGATGTGGCTCGGAACCAACGTGCATCCGCTAGTAAAGCCGCCTCATCCTCCCAGCAGAACTGGAAGCCCTTTTGGATCTCTCATACGGCGAGAGTTAAAACTCATTATAATTCCGGCACTTTAAACCTACAATCACAATGACACAAGTTCGTTACTGCAGCCTCCTGCCACCGGGTGCCTGAAGGCAGACCTCTCAGGCGCCCTGAGAAGTTATCACACCGAAATTGTTCACAATAAAACAGCAGAGCAGACGATTTTATCCTGCGAAGGCTCTGGATTCTCCTCTCCCGCACCAACGTGCGTCCGCGCTGCGCTTCCATGAAACATACCTTGGCCACCCCGAGACACGACCCGAGACAGGCGCGTGCTTCTAACCTTTCGGTGGCAGCTTTCGAAAATACCGCTTTGGGTTTGTAGCTTTACCTCGAATGCGCAGCTCAAAATAAAAGTTCCTGCCTTTTGCATCCGGCGACCCAAGAACCGCGATGGTTTCACCCGCCTGTTTCGTCTCTCCAACGCCGACACTGCTGTTTTCCAGGCGACCGTATAAGGTGTAATACCGCGCACCGTGATCAAGAATCACGACGTTCCCGTATCCGGGCAATTCATTATCAAAGATAACTTTCCCCGTCGCGACCGCTTTCACACTGGCACCGGCCTGTGCCTTAACCTCGAGTCCTTTTTTAAAGAGAATATCCGAGAACTCCTCGTGCCGCTGCTTGCCAAACGCCTGCAGCAGTTTTCCTACGACGGGAAAATCCAGTTTCCCACGCAGGGCTCGCAAGCCTTTACCCTTAAAGGGACGAGGCGGAATAGATGTCTTCTCAACCCGGGCAAGTGCAACAGGGGTCGGGGTTGGCGCTTTGACTTCCGGAACCTCAGGGCTAG
This sequence comes from bacterium, assembly GCA_030433295.1. GTDB lineage: Bacteria > Bdellovibrionota_C > UBA2361 > SZUA-149 > SZUA-149 > JAUIMJ01. The sequence goes on from JAUIMJ010000263.1 coordinate 1,107, forward strand.
TTTTAACCGCACTGGCGACTTCCACAGAAGATGGCGGGGCGGTAATTTCAGCACCACCCATGAGAGACGATAATACGTCCTCCATTTCAGCCACGGACTTGCGCAACTTGAGCAGACTCTTTTTTCGAGATTTCGACTTCTCTCGTGACTCTCGCAGAAGAGCTGCCTTTGCGACACTCTGGCTTTCCAGTTTTTTTGCCAGAACTGAAAGTTCCTCAGCTCTCCTTGTGCGCTCCTCTTTTGCCCGGGCAAGCTTATCCTTGTTCAAGGAAAAGGTAGCAACCGTATCAACCAGTCGCTTGAAATACTCTGCGTCGTGCTCCGCAATCAGCGACAGGTAATAGGAGCGTTTCAATAAGTCACCCGTCGACGTAGCTTCAAAAATGAAGTCGAGGTTGAGAGTTCGTCTACGGGTCTTGTAAATAGCAACAAGGCGTTCGTTCATCCCCTGCCGCAACTTGATCATGTCCTTTTCGCCCTGAGCAACCGCCTCGTCGAGATTTTTCAAAGCCAGATCGAGACGCTCAAGGGTAGACCTCAGCTCCGATGACTCCTTTGTGATCGACTCTTGCTCTTTGCGGATCTTCTTTAGCTGACTACGAATTTCTCCTTCTCGCTTCTTCAGCTGGGCAATGCGCTCTTCCTCTTTTCGCGTCCGGCGCTTTGCTTCCTGCAAGGCAGAAACGATCTCCTCGCGGCTCATCGTTACATCCGATGACGGAGCCTCCCCGTCCTGAGCCAGCGCGATACCCGGCACACAAAGGATGAGAAAAAAGGCGTAGCGTAGTGAACGTGTGCAGAAGGTCACCATCGAAGAAAATGTCCCGGAGTCAACCATGCTAGACATTCATGAACTTGCCCAATGCGAGGGAGCTACCCACTGCACCGACTATGAGACCTACGAGTACGATACCAAGCGTTGCCCAAACACCCAGAAATGCCAGACTTGGAAGAGAAAGTCCCAGCATCAGACCTTGATCAAGTTGCCCCACCACCAGAGCAAAGGCTGCCCGGAGAAAAATCAAACCCAGAACTGAACCGACAAAACCTTGCAATAAGCCACCAATCATAAAGGGAACTCTGATGAAATTATCTGAGGCCCCCACCAACTGCATGATCGAAATTTCATTACGACGCGCGTATATGACAAGCTTGATGGTATTTGAAATAAGAAAGGTAATTATCGCCAGGGCGACAAGCAAACTGAGTAGTCCAAACATGCGAAACAGTTGTACAATGCTGCGCATTTTCTCGACCCACTCGCTACCGTACACCACCTCTGAAACCAGCGAACTCTGGCGAAGCGCCTGCAATATTTTATCGCCTTCAGAAAAATCGAGGTCACTTCCTCTCAGAACAACATCGACACTGGCGGGAAGCGGATTATCCTCTTCTATTCCTTTGAGTATGCCGCTTCTCGGCCCAAGGTCCTTGCGAAAGAGTTCCAGAGCTTCATCTTTTGAAAGGTAGGTCACACTTTTCACGGCAGCATCAGACTCCAGACGAGCGACGAACTCCTGCAATCGATCCGCCTCGACTCCGTCTTTTAGATAGGCCGTATACTGTTGAGAGCTTCCGACATTAGAGAGTATCAGGTTGACGTTTTGGAGAATAAGTAAGAATCCGGCCAGCAGAAAGAGCGAAACGGCAATGGTCATCACCGTGATAGCGCTACTCGTTGGCAGAGCAAGAATTGTTCTTACTCCCTGCTGTAGATAGTAGGATACAACCTGAACACCCCGAATGCGAGGAAGGGGGTCTTTCGACTGCCAGTAGTCTGAAAGAAATCCTGACCCCATTCCGACCGGAGGTTCGGGAACCGAAAATCTTCCTGCGTTTGTACTCGGGTCGTCTACCACAAAATCTTCTTCGTTATCGCATTTGCCAGGTGGAAAAAATCTTAACCGTTGGGATGCTCAAAATCACCAATGATTCTGCCTCTATCAAGGACAAGTGTTCTCTTATTCAACTCTTCAATCAGTGAGAGATTATGAGACGCAACAATTACCGTTGCACCGCATCGACAGGCTTCAAGCAGCAGATTGAACACCGCTATTGTCATGTCGGGATCGAGGTTCCCCGTGGGCTCATCGGCAAGAATTAACTGAGGCCGATTCACGAGGGCTCTCGCAATAGAGACTCTCTGTTGCTCACCACCAGAAAGGGTGGGAGGCAGCGCATGTATTCGCTCCTTAAGCCCGACGGCGCTCAACATCTTGAACGCAAGCTGAAACCGCTCCCGCTTACGCACACCAATAACTTCGAGAGCGAAGGCGACGTTTTCCAGAACAGTACGGGTTTCGAGCAGCTTGTAGTCCTGAAAGATAACGCCGACACTGCGACGTAGCTCTGCTATCTGCGGCCGCGATATCGAGACGAGATTCCGACCGCCAACGACAACCTGCCCTCTCGTTGCCCGTTCCTCAGCGAAGAGCAATTTAAGCAGCGTTGATTTTCCGGCACCACTGGCACCCGCGATGAATACGAATTCTCCCCGATTGATGCGAACATCGATGTCTCGAAGAGCAGTCTGATTCGGCGGATAAACCTTATCGACGTGATAGAGGTTTATCATTTCATGTGAGCGGGGCTCCGCCTGAACCATATACTCTCCTAACCGCCAATCTTAGTCGCTGAACTCAGAATCACTGACATCGAATCATCGGGGTCACAGGTGAACGTCCGAGAGGTAGAAGCGCCAGGTGAAAGTCGCGCTGAGAACGACTTGTTGACGGTCTTTGTTCCGCGGTCGTTCTTAGCCTGCACCTTAAATCGAACTGAATACGCATTTTCTTTACTCGAATTTTTTACGGTCGCCAGACAACGTCGACGCCCTTCCGGGGTAATGCTGCCGGTAATCGGGGATTTGGCATCACCGGGTGAAGCACCTGCTGTCTGCACGTCCACCGCGCCGGAAGAAACAAAGGTTCCGGTATTTGCGATTGTTCCGGTCTTGACCTTTTCAACCTCCTTCTCTGACTTGGTTCTGACAACCTCTTCCGAGGACACACTTCCCGAAGCGGAGGAGTCAGCTTTAGAATCCTGAGCAAGGGCCACAGGAATGATCACCAGGGCGAGAGAGACAAGCAAGGAATAGCCGATCACTCGTGATTGCTTCTGACTAAAATTCAGACGTCTGCTCATGTTCAAGAATCCTTACTCTTTGGTTTACCAGGTCCGTTTAACAGTAGTCCCAAGTCCGCTTTACCGAAACCCCCCAAGTCCGTTCTACGGGGGCTACCGGTCCGTTCTACGGAATTCACTGCTACTTAGCCGAAATCGAGGAACCTGCCGATACTTAATTAATTATAGGGCAATCGCCGTTCAAAATGAAAACGCAGCCTGCCCGCAGGCTTCGCAATGTTAACAACACTGCCCCCGTATGAACAAGACTCTAGAGCAGACCAACGCCCGGCACTCCGCTAATTACCGAGCAATAACAAGGGGAATAACAATTTGCGAAAACTCCTCACGGTATGCCTTCTCTGACCAAGCGGCACTGAGTGCCAGGGATGCCAAAATTGCAGGTGTTTTCGCGAGCGCGTGCCGGGCGGAACCCTCAGCAGGAAGAACTCCGGGTCCCATGGGTCAAAAATGAGAAAAACCGCCTTTATCGCTAGCAAGAAACTGCGAAGCCGACACTGCCTCTTTACCCTGCTCCATTAGAAGTATGGAATTTTCCGCAGAACGTTTCTCCTCGAGGGCACCAATCCGACTCAGAGGTATTCCCAACTTTTCTCCACAACGGACAATCGCCTGTCTGATTTCTGGAGAGGCCGCAAACAGCAGCTCATAATCGTCTCCGCCAGTGAGCGCTTCACGATATCCCTCCAGCGTCCGTGACAACACCCCGTGCAGGGGCACCTGATTGAGTTCAATACTTGCTGATACGGAGCTCGCCTTCAGTATATGTCCGAGGTCCTGTAGCAAACCATCGCTCACATCAAGCATGGCAGTCACCCCACATTCGGCGAGAGCTTCGCCAAGTGGTATTCGCGCCTCCGGTCGCCGATGACATCGAATTGCATCCGCCTCCTTGTCAGACCACGGGCCTTTCCCCTCTGACAGCAAACGCAGACCGGCGGCCGCACCGCCGAGCGAGCCACTCACCCAGATATCATTACCCGGCTCGCCTCCACTTCTGCGGACACAAGGCTTCGCTGCGCCCACCACCGTAATGGAGAGGGCAAAAGCGGGACTGGAAACCGTATCCCCACCCAGGATACATACTCCGTACTTCATCGCCGCCGCAGAGAGGCCACGGTATACCTCCTGTAAAAAATCATCTGCAGCATCATCAGACACCATCAGGCCAACGAGAACCGCCTTCGGCCTCCCACCCATCGCAGCCACATCGCTCGCGTTCACGGCAATCGCCTTCCACCCTATATCTGCCGGCTCAGAAAAGCTTCTGTCGAAGTGCCGTCCGTCAACAAGCAGATCCTTGCTGAGAACAATTTCGCTACCAGCTCCGGCAGAAAGAAAAACGTCCGGTGAAATGATCGCACAATCATCTCCGATACCAAGCATGTCGGAGCCGACATCAGGCAGTTCTTTTGACAGGAGATCAATCAGGGAGAACTCCCCTACTCGCTTCTTTGATACCGATGTACCGTCCTTCATGAAAGATATCCTACGACTGCTTTAGTTTCTCTTTAGACGCTCTAACGGCCAATATACCGCTTCTGCTCCCAGCCCCAAACGGGAATACGCCGCCCGAGCATCAGTCCTTCAACGAAAGAGGCATCTCAGAAAACGCAGAAGATCCACGCCTCGAGAGTTCGTCTGCACACACTCGCCTAAACGTCAGTGTTTTCACACACTTAGCGCAAGCAGCAAGCAATGCTTTCAAAGCTGAAAAGTCCATGAGCAGAAACCGTCGACCTGTAAAAACGGAGCAGAGCAAACAGAGGAAGGGAATCATGCGAAATGTCGCAGGCATATCAGCTTTGTAGCAGTCTTTGGTAAAGACGTCGGCCATAAGCCCGAAGGAAACGAGGTATTTCGCGGCACACCTTAACACTACTCGTTTCACTTCCGTAGAAGGCAGGAATCGGGACTTCTATCACCCTCGCGCGCAGTCGACCGAGTTGAAACAACATGTCGCTTTCAAAAAAGTAA
>JAUIMJ010000264.1 GCA_030433295.1 bacterium
CCATCGCGGTTTGTCTTTTGTCGCCTTGGGATCAAAGTAAGGACTTTTCTTGTCGAACTGGCTTTCGTCAGGGTAGGCGGTTTTTGCGACCTTTGCTACGCCGGCTATTCCGGGAGGCTTTGCGTTTGAGTGGTAGAACAATACCAGGTCACCGACTTCCATTTCCTGCATGAAGTTTCGCGCCTGATAATTGCGGATATTGTCCCATGCGGTGACCTTATCCTCTTTCAAATCATCGATTGAATACACGTCGGGTTCACTCTTACACAGCCATTTACTTGGGCTTTTCTTAGCCATACCAATATGTCTCCAGTCTATTCAGCAACGGTGTGCTACCTCTCCGTGGTAATGTAAAAAAGTTCTACGCTTTGATTATGCTCTCAAGTGCATCGAGTCCTCTCTCCAGTTCCTCAAGGGGAGGGCCGAATGAGAATCGCGCACAGTGTCCGAAGCGCGAAGCGCGATCGGGTCTGCGGTGTCCCGGGTTAATATCGAAAAAGACGCCAGGAACGAAGACAACATTCTTTTTGAGCGCATATTCAAACAACTGCATACCCGTATTCATATGCTCGGGAAGCTGGGAAAGATCGGCCCAGCAGTAGAAACTGCCCTCTGGCCTTGGATTTACTTTGATTCCCATATGTTCCAGTCGCTGCAGCATCAGATCGCGTTTCTTGCCAAAGACCTGCTTCAGGGCTCGTGCTTCCTGATCCGCCTTTTCTCGTTGTACGAGGTCAAGTGCTGCGATCTGCATGGGACGAGCACATCCGCCATCGATGAAACTACCGGCGGAGGCAATGGCGTCAATAACTGACTCAGGTCCTACGGTCCAGGAAACCCTGAAGCCGGGATAGCGCCAGTTTTTGGTTAGTCCGTCAAAGAGAACAATGGGATCTTTGTTTACGTCCTCGACAAACTCAGCCGCCGAAATACTCAACTGCTCTCTGTCGTAGATGTAGTGTGAGTAAAACTCATCAAAAATAAGCGCGCATTCGAGTTCGCGGGCGATATCTACCCATCTCTTAAGATCGTCACCGCAGACCAGTTTACTGGTTGGATTAGAAGGGTTCGAAAGCAGAACCGAAGACAATCCCCGACCAAGAATTTCACGCCTCAACTGCTCCGGTGAAAACTGATAGTTATTTTCTTCTTCCAGGAGAATGGGAATGGGAACGAAGGAATTAAAACTGTCGAGCAATTCTTCGTACGCGGTGTAGTCAGGAAGAAAATGCCCAACGTTAGTATTTCCAATCGTGGAGACCACTCGGGTGAGGGCCAGTCGCCCCCCGGAACATACGGCTACGTTTCGGTAGGTATACTTACTCGACTTTCCTTTGCGGTAGCGCTGATTATAGAGTTCCGCAACAGCCTCTCGCAGCTCAAGGAGACCGACAACCGGCGCATATTCATGGTCGTCACAGGTGAATTTCAGGCTCTCGATACGATCCGGAGCATCCTCCAGCGGTCCGGTCTCCGGTGCGCCCTGTCCAAGGTTGGACCAGGAATCTCGATTCGCACGAAAGCCGTGTTTTGCAGCTTCGGTCATCACATAGATTACACCGGTTCGTGGAACCGCTCGGAATCCGGTGAAGGCGTCAAGGGGTTGTGAATGTTTTTGGGGAACCATTGTTACGTCTACCTGCGAGACGACTTGCGTCGACCGGAATTGTTCTGACTTCTGCGTTTGCCGTCTCTGTTATTACCTCGACGGGAGTCGTTTCTTCTTCGATCGCCACCTCGCTTTGAGTCATCACGACGACCACGTCGAGAACTCATGACGGCAGCGAGCTCAATAGGAAGCTCATGGCCGTTGTATTCTATGCCATTGATTGTGCTGCATATCGAATCTGCCGAAAAACGCTTCACGTCGACAAAGCCATAGTGCTCGCGGATGGTGAGGTTTTTTAAGTCCCTGTCATCAATGTCGGCCATCTCACTCGTGAGATTTCTAAACACCTCCGGAGTCATGCCGTGTGCATGTCCCTGTCCTATGTACAGGCGGACATCCTCTTTGGGGTCGGGCTTGTCGTTAGATCTGCTTTTCGTCGAACGTTTTCCGTCCTTATCGTCGCTATCCTGATGTCGTTTGCTTCGCTTGTCAGAATCTTCGCTGTCATCACCTCTCTGTTTCCGACTGCCTGCACGTTCGCTTTTGTCACGTTTGCTCGAACGCTTCTCCTCGCGGTCGCGCTTCTTTTCGCTTCTAGACTCTTTCTCTATCTCGTCTTCGAGACTGAGCGCATCGAGGTTAACAAAGTGCTCTATGGTGTGATGACAAAGCTTAGCGACGAAGGACTCGAGTTCCTCGGTGGGATCTTCTATTCCACCGAGTTCCTTGATGAGCTTTCGCGCAACACAGTTATCTCGATCTTTTATCTCAACTTTTGCCTCGCGAATGACTTCATAGAGGTGGGCAAGACTTGCCTCGGCCAACTCGTCATCAGAGGGAAGGTCGATCTTTTTAAAGTCTACATCCAATACCTTTTTCAGATAATGAAAGGCACCGTGGTCGCGCGGGCCAACGAGACTGATAGCCCTTCCGCTGCGCCCGGCACGACCGGTTCGACCCGTTCTGTGAACATATGACTCACTCTGGTCGTGGATATTATAGTTTACGACCAGGTCGATTTGCTCAATGTCGATACCTCGGGCGGCAATGTCGGTTGCAACCAGGAACTGCAGCTCTCCGGCGCGAATCTTTTTCATGATTCGGTCTCTCTGACCCTGGGTCAGGTCGGAGTTGATTCTGCGGGCATCAAATCCACGTCTGCGCATCAAGGCTTCTAGTAATTTGGTATCAGACTTGGTGTTGCAGAAGATAATTGCGGATCGAGGTCGCGTAGTCTCAATGAGATCACAAAGGGCTGATGGCTTTGCCATCAAATCACCGCCGACTTCGACGTAGCAATGCTCAATGTCCGGCGCCTCGTCTGGATCCTCGCCGACGACAACCCGGGTAGGCTTATTAAGGAAACTATGGGCCAGCATTTCGACTCTGCCGGTGATAGTCGCACTAACCAACAGGCCCTGACGCTTGTTGGGAAGTCGAGAAAGAATGGCTCTGACGTCTTCGATAAAACCCATAGAGAGCATTTCGTCAGCCTCGTCCAGAACGAAGAATCGACAGGTGTTGAGTCGTAGATTTCTCCGGCGAAGCATGTCGAGTATTCGACCGGGTGTTCCAACCACAACGCGGGCATCGTTAGTCAGCTTTTTCTTTTGTGCGGCACTGTCTGCTCCACCAATCAGCAAAACCGGGTCGAGGGAAGCATCAAGTTCGGCAATCACTTCGGTAATCTGAAGCGCAAGCTCTCGCGTCGGTGCAACGATGAGCGCATAGGTTGAGGTGGTGTCCTGCTGCTTTGCGGCGTTCAGCTTTTGAAGCAGAGGGATGACGAAGGCCAGGGTTTTACCACCACCGGTTTGTGCCTGAATAATCAGGTCGCCACCTTGGCTCGCTGGTCCGAGAGCTTTTGCCTGTACTTCTGTGGGGGTCGTAAAACCAATTTCATCAAGGCGCTTGAGGATGGCCTTGTCTTTTACAACTTCAGTAAAGGTTGTAGCCAGGGGAGGCTCGGTATTTTCTTCTTCACCGTGCTCTTTTTCGCCTTGCTCTTCTTCACCTTGCGGCGGCACGGACTCAGGGGATTGTTCCCCATTCTCTTCCTGCTCTTCCGTCATGTCTTCATTACTCATTCGTTCGTTACTCAATGTTGTTGTTTCGCTTTGTGACTAAGTGACAAAGTGACTAAATGACTTTGCGACTAAGTGAATTGGCAAACACGTTCTGCCCACAGAGACAGTCCGAAAGGCCTGGTCACTCGGTGTTTGTGGTTTTACGGTGTGAACTGCACCGAAAAAGCGGAGCATCTCTATCGATGCCCTGATAAGCATCTGGTAATACTCCTAAAAAAATCTAAAATCCATCCGCAGGGACAGGTTTTCCTTTCCAGTGTTTCCATCATTTGCACACAAATGACTGGATAATCTGACGTGCACTACAGCTCCTACTACAAAATTCGTAATTTTTACAGAGTTTTGAGTGCGCAGCCTGTCGTCAAAAGGGACGGCAGGGATGCATTTTCTGCAGGAGTAAACCCGGGCCGGGCACAATGGTGTAGGGGCGAAAACTGCGTCAAAGGAGGTTTTTTGTTGGTTTTGCCCCCTCTTGGCCGGGTTCAGTAACGCATTGAGGGTATATCCCTAACATTTTAGTCCCAGGTTTTCTACCAGGCTGAATGTGGCATGAACTAAAAAGCCCGGATCACCTTCTGGTAATCCGGGCTCGTAATAAAAGCAGAGAGGTCAATCTTCCTACTTCTTTTCAACTTTTGAAATAGGATTAGTTTTTGGCAGCTTCTTTGCCACCGAGGTTGCAGCTTCTGCACAAACGGGATGACCCCAACCGCCCTTACTTGCACCATCGCTGATGTCGTATTCGATATTGTCGTCTTTGGTAGAGCTTACTCCACCAGGAACGAAATCGAGTCCAAGCTTGTCACGAAGCTTCCAGGCGATATTGTGATCTGCGCAGGAGCTGTCACCGCTGACACCAATTGCACCTACGAGTGTGCCGGAGGCGTCGTAGAGGGGGAGTCCCCCGCCAAATACATTTACTCCACCAATTTTTTTGCCAAGCATGGGATCTTTTGTGGTGCCGATTGAATCTGTGGGACCACCATAGGCCACCGCCGTATCAACCGGGTTGCTGTGCTGAAGACCGTAGAGGCTTCCACCGGGCTGGACCGCAGAGAAGAGGTTAGCGGTCGAAAGAGCAAGCGCGGGCAGGCTGAAGGCGTTAGCCGTGTTTGCTTTCTGCGCAGAGATGACTCTGCTTCCTGGCCACTGGTCACCTCTGCTTTCGCCACTAAAGGTGAGCACCTTCACCACGCCGTCTCTGTCGACGATGGTGGCCCACATCTGTAAATCAAAGCCTCCGTTCTTTTCCGCAACGACTTCTTTGAGCGCTTTGGTAACATCAGCATGGCTTGGGAGTTCCGCAAAGGCGGTTCCGCTTACAGCAGGCAGGGAAACGAGTAAACCGGCGAGTAGGTGGCGAAGCTTCATTAATATTCTCCATTTGTTTCATAGAATGAACGCAGCGAAATCAAGTCATCGTGCGCGACTAGTATGGGGGTTATAGGAAGCCGACTTCGCCTTAGCAAGGATAGAGGGAATAACTGCCCCCTGTTTATGCGGGTCGGACAGGGGACAGCCGAAACCGGGAGCCCGGCCTGCAATTTCGCCACTAGCTGACTCGAGAAATGGCGTAAGACTCAGTGATTTTAAAGAGTTAGTGGCACGAATGCACGTCTCCTGATACAGTTTCGAGCAAATCTCTTTAGGGGGAGCAGGTGTCGTTTGCTTCCGTCCTCGGCGAAACTTTATACTCCTTCGCTCCAGAAACGTCTTTGAAAGGTAAAATCGATGCCGGGCGTGAAATATGCCCCTAAGCAGCAACATGTATGTAGCCCCGCTCACGAGAAAATGAAAAATCAGTCCCCCTTTTGCCTCCGTCATTTGAACTTCGCCCTGAGTAGAGGCTTCAAGAGCATTCTCTGCTGTATTCCCGCAGTCTTTTTCTCGGCTTGTTTCTTTCTGCCGGACTATATGGTTGCGAATCCGATGGATCAAAAAATTGAACTTGCCCTGCAGCCGGTGCGTAGCAGTGGGAAGGTTCTGCACCCGGTGCGACATCCCGAGGCGGGGGAGCAGAGTGATGAAAGTCGGCGGCGTAAGGGTATATCAGACGAACTTGCTCTTTCGCGCTTCGTTACCTTTCCAGCCCACGATGGTGCAGTGAATTCTCTCGTCGTTTCAAAAGACGGACTTCACGCCTTTTCTGGCGGGCAGGATGGGAGCGTGGTGTACAGCACGATTATTCGTTCTCGAACTGCGCGCTCGGATTCTACAGCACGATTCACCGTCGAGAGCCGTGTCTTAATGACCGGTGATAAGCCAGTGCTCGCTATCGCTCTCTCACATGATGAGCAAAAGATAGCGGTCGCACAGTTTTCGTCGGTGGCGATTTACGATCGACAGAGTGGCATGATTGAGCGCCGCCTGACTCGTGTTAAGGGACGTATTCTCTCGCTGGCATGGGACCCGCGTGACGAATTGCTGGCATTCGGTCGCGCCAATGGCGAAGTTTTTATCTGGAATATTAAACGCGGAACGGGAGCAGGGCGCGATAACATAGATGCGCTGGAGACGTAT
>JAUIMJ010000265.1 GCA_030433295.1 bacterium
CAAAGGGCTTCAGGCCCGGCGGTAAAAAGCTTCTGCCCGGCGTAGGTAGCACCGGCCGCATCTGCCTGATCGATCTGCAACCAGTTTAGAGCAAATCGCTCCAGACGAAGCGTCGCCTTTCGCGCAGAACCGGTGAAAAGGATAATATCGGGATCATACTCCCCAACGGCCATTGCAACTTGCTGCTCAAGAGAATCAGCAATTGCATCAAAAAGCACATAGTTGATTGTCAAATCTTCGGCAAGGGCATCGGAAAGCCCCGGGGGCACTTCCTGAAAGGACTGCATGAGAATCTCGGAGGTGTTAGACGGCCAGCTGTCCATTGCCGTAAAAGCAGTGTAGAGGACATTCTTTGGCGGCATACCTACCCCTTTCTTTTTCCGGATACCGAGATTCGGGACGGCAGAATGTCTATGTAGCGCTTCAGACCCTGGGCCTTCTTATGCATATCGCCCATCTGCGATCCGACGTTATCCCTGGCAACATCCGCCTTCTGCATGAGCTTCTGGTGCACCGCCCCAAGAGTGTTTAATGCTTCGCGAAGTTCAGGATCCGCTTCCTTTTCGGGATCACTCTTGCCGAGCGCCTGGGTTTTAACCTCAGCCTGCCACATCTCAAGACTATTGAGATACGTCTCTGTCGCCATGACAAAGGCTTCGATATCTTCGTCTTCCCGACATGAGACCGCTGTCTCTGCCATGGTTATCAGCTTTTCAATCTGCTTGAGCATGCCTACCTGATAGCCCTTAGGTTACAACGCCTCAACATGCCACGTGGCGAAATTCGGAAACGAAACGATCCGAATCCAGAGAGGTGACCGCTGCGATGCGCGCAAGCATTTCTTCGTTCTGTAAATCATCCTTACCCAAACGAATCTGATAGCTGCGGGCGATACGGTAATGAGAAGACTCGATATCCACCAATCGAATATCGGCACGTCCGGTCGTCGGATTGATAAACTCATTAAAAGGAATGGGTCTCAACACGGTCCCCTCCCTCGTAATCATCGCACGATTACCACCACTGAGAAGAAAATCGATGGCGCCAAAACCCAACTCTCGAGTGTACTCCCGATCAAAGGAATTTGGGTCTACGCAGCGCAACTCATAGCCGACGTTTTTGTCCATCACGAGCAACTTAGGTAAACCAATCTCCGCCAGTCGAGAACGCACCGCTTGCTTAACGAGAAGGCCAAAATCAACCTCTGCAAATCTAATATTACCATGAGGGTCTCGTTCCGCTTCAGCGAGCTCTGGTATTGAATTCGTATCCAGAATATCAGCGAGCCCTTCCGCAAGCACAGCAACTCCGTAGTTGCGGCCGTTTGCAAGTCGCTTCACGATGGCTCCAACGATGATATCAGCCAGGTGCGACAGTGAGACCTGCCCACCGGGGAACTCCTCGGGAATCAGGCTCATGGTTGCCCCGGCGGATATTCCTATTCCAAGCGCAAGGTGCCCGGCCTTTCTCCCCATAGCTATCGGCAGATACCAGCGCCCTGTCGTCTTTGCGTCCTCCATCAGGGTTTCTACAATAGCGGTCCCGGCCTCTCTGGCAGTCTGATATCCAAAGGTGCTGCTTTCGCCTGGAAGGGGAAGGTCATTATCGATTGTCTTCGGGACGTGGCACACCGAAATCTTACCCTCCGCCGCTTCGGAAACCGCGTTTGCACTCGCCGCAGTATCATCACCGCCAATGGTCACAAAGTAGGCGACATCGTGGTCTAGAAGCGTTTGAACCACGGCCTGCATCATCTCCGGACGCTCTTTGGGGTTTGCTCGAGAAGTACCGAGAATGGAGCCCCCCTGTTTCTGAATCCGAGAAACATCAGAGATCTCCAGCTTGCGCAGACAAGTTGCATCGCCCTGAGAAAGGCGCTCAAATCCCTGCTGGATTCCATAAACCACATGACCGCGCTTTCTGGCTTCAATGGTGACAGCACTTATCACTCCATTCAGACCGGGAGCCGGCCCCCCGGATACGACAATAGCTACGGCCTTTTTTGACATGGTTTCCTCACAAATTATGGAAAAATCTTAGAACTCTTTAGAGCAGGTTAGAACAGTCTTCGGTTCAGATCGTACTAAGCGTACCGAAGATTGCTCCAGCTTCCCTTCTCCCGCACGGACCTGCGTTCGCGCTGTACGGCATCAATTGCCAGGATTTTACGGAATATGCTCGGAGCCTCGAGAGAATTATACAGAGAAACGCGCAAATTGGCAGTATGAAAGAAAAAGCGCGACCACGTGTCTATGAGGCAGCTGTCATCAGCGGCACAGGCACTGACTCAGACTCAGGGGCAGATAAAAAGGGATGGAGGAAGAGTAAGGTCGAGAAAGGCTCAATCAGGCAGTGGTCACACTGAAGCCGCCATCCACGTAGTGGATTTCTCCGGTGACCGATCGTGAAAGGTCGCTGAGAAGATACACCGCAGAGCCACCAACATCTTCGATTGTCACCATACGGCGAGTGGGAGCGCGGACTTCAAAGGCATGCATGAGCTGTCTGAAATCCGCAATACCAGAGGCTGCGAGAGTCTTGATAGGGCCTGCCGAAATAGCATTAACCCGAATACCGTCAGGTCCAAGGTCAGCAGCAAGCTCTCGCACACAGGCCTCAAGCGCCGCTTTCGCCACGCCCATAAGACGGTAATGTGGAACAACCTTAGCCGCGCCAAGGTAGCTAAGTGTAATAATAGAACCACCCTCTGACATCAAAGGCGCAGCATGATTGGTAATCGCTACAAGGGAGTACGCACTTACATCAAGCGCGAGGGAGAAACCCTCTCGACTGGTTTTGGAAAAACGGTCCTTAAGGTCATCCGCCTGGGCATAGGCAACTGAGTGAATGATGAAGTCGATAGAACCCCACGCCTTCTTCACATCCTCGAAGACCTGAGCGATCTGCGCGTCGTCCTGAACATCACACGGGAGAATAAGCTCGGAGCCGAGGGACTCGGCAAGAGGGACCACTCGTTTTGCCAGAGCGTCATTCAGATAGGTAAAGCCGAGTGTGGCTCCGTGCTCGCTGGCCGCCTGAGCGATACCCCAGGCGATACTGCGATTGTTCGCCAAGCCAAAAACAAGACCTTTTTTACCCTCTAGCAATTTCATAAGTGTTTTCGCCCGGGAGTATGCAGACTAAAAAAACTACTTTCTCTCGCAGTAAGAATCTATTCGCTATCAGCCGCGGCCTCAGCCGGAGCCGCTTCAGCCGCAGGAGCTGCCGCCTCGGTAGATTTCTTTACGACACGTCGTTTTCTCTTAGGAGCAGCGCTCTTCATTTCAGCTTCGACAAACTGAATCACCGCCATTTGCGCTTTATCACCGTCGCGCTTTCGCGTGCGAATCACACGAGTGTATCCGCCGTTACGGTCAGCATATCGAGGAGCGATCTCTTCGAACAGACGGTGCACCGGAGTAAGCTTCTGGGCGTTACCAGTCTCCTCGCGGTTTACCGCAAACAGATACTTCATCGCGGTACGGCGTCGGTGCAAGGTATCAGTTTTACCGAGGGTCACCAGCTTATCGGCAACACGCTTGAGGGCTTTCGCCTTCGGCAGAGTGGTCTCGATAGAGTCGTGAAGAACCAAAGAGGTCGCGAGATTGCGCAGAAGAGCTCTTCGGTGCGCTGGCGTCCTGTTGAGTTTTTTAAGTGGCTTCTTGTGTCTCATGATGTCACATCTTTTCCCGAGGCAGATAAGCATCTCTGCCCGGGATACATGGTTCCTAAATACTAATCCGGCACTCCGCCACTTGCTTCGCTGATCTTATCCAGCTCGTGCCGTGGTGGAAAGTTCTCAATCTTGATACCGAGCGCAAGCCCCATCTCAGTGAGAATCTCTTTAATTTCGTTCAGGGATTTACGACCGAAGTTTTTGGTTCTAAGCATCTCGGCTTCGCTGCGCTGAACGAGCTCACCGATATACTTGATATCCGCATTTTCGAGGCAGTTCGAAGAACGAACACTGAGTTCAAGCTCATCAATACGACGGAAGAGGTTTTCGTTGAGCTTAGGTCCGGTATCTTCAGGAGCCTTCTCGACTTCCTCAACAGGCTCCTCGACTCCGGTAAATACAGAAAGCTGGTCACGAAGAATGTAGGCAGCTCCTCGCACGGCATCTTCCGCACCCATACTTCCGTCAGTCCAGATCTCCAACGTCAGCTTGTCAAAGTCAGTCTGCTGTCCGACACGCGCATTGGTTACGGCGTGGTTCACCTTTCGAACCGGAGAGAATACTGCGTCCAGAAAAATCGTTCCTACCGGAGCGTTCTCGTCCTTGTGCGCTTCAGAAACCTGGTATCCTCGCCCCATGCGAGCGGTAACTTCCATGCTCAAAGCACCCTCTTCATTCAGAGAGGCAATGTGATGGTCGCCGTTAACCACGGAAACGCCAGGCTCAGTGGTCAGCATAGAGGCGGTAACCTCCATCGGCCCTTTAACATCCAGTCGGAATGTTGCCTCGTCCTTATCGCCGAGATCCAGAATAACCTCTTTGAGGTTGAGAATAATCTCAGTGGTGTCTTCAATACATCCAGGAACGGTGGAGAACTCGTGCTTCACGCCTTCGATTCTGACCGAGGTAATAGCAGCACCAGGCAGAGAAGAAAGCAGAATCCTGCGCAGACTGTTTCCGATGGTCGTGCCGTAGCCACGCTCCAAAGGACTCGCAACGAACTTTCCGTAACGAGTCTGCGTGTTTTCTACATCCAAACGGCGAGGCTTGATTAGTTCTTTAATTATATTTCGATGCATCTTCTTCTATCTGCCTTTTTAAGAGTGGTTACGCTCTTTTCAGAATCATCTTTTCGAATAAACCGGAATGCCACCACAGCGGGTCGAACACCAGAGCACCCCGGGGTGACCCTGGCAATGCAGGCACCAACGCTTACTTGGAATACAATTCCACAATGAGCTGTTCTTTCATCGGATGCGTGAGCTGCTCGCGCGTCGGCAAGGCACGGATCTTTGCTTGAAACTCATTCTTATCAAGCTCAATCCACTCGGGAACCTGCCGGGCATCGACCGCAACCATGGACTCGTTAATTCGACCAATCTGCCTGCTCTTCTCGCGGACGGTTATCACATCACCCTCGCTAACGACGTAGGATGGGATATTGACTCGCTTACCATTGACAAGAAAGTGTCCGTGGCCAACCAGATGACGGCCTTCGATGCGAGAACTCGCAAAGCCGGAACGGTAGACCATATTATCGAGGCGGCTCTCCAGGAGTTGGAGCAGGTTCTCACCGGTAACGCCTTTACGGCGATCAGCCTCGTGGAATGTCGCGCGAAACTGCTTTTCGAGGAGGCCATACATACGCTTGACCTTCTGCTTCTCACGCAACTGAATCTTATACTCAGAGAAACGACCTCTCAGTCGGCTGTGCTGACCGGGGTGGCCCTCACGACGTTCAATTGCACATTTGCTGGAATAACAACGGTCACCTTTGAGAAAGAGTTTTTCACCTTCTCTTCGACACAAGCGACAAACTGGCCCACGATATCGCGCCATCTTCAGTAAGCTCCTTAAAAAATACTCTAAACTCTTCGACGCTTCTTAGGCCGACATCCATTATGTGGAATCGGTGTGATATCGCGAATTGCGGTCACCGAAATCCCTGCTGCCTGAATGGCTCTGAGTGCAGACTCTCGTCCCGACCCGGGTCCCTTCAGATGTACCTGTGCACTACGCATCCCGTGCTCAACTGCCTGCTCAGCCGCCTTGGTCGCTGCAATCTGAGCAGCAAACGGAGTAGACTTTCGCGAGCCTTTAAACCCGTTACAACCTGAACTCGACCAGGACACGACATTACCGGACACATCCGTAATGGTAACCATGGTGTTGTTGAAGGTCGCCTGAATATGGGCGATGCCCGTCGGGACGTTTTTACTTTTAACTTTACGCTTCTTAGCGCTTCGCTTTTCTGCCATCAATCAATCCACAAAGTGTGTCTACGAAATACGTAGCTCTGATTCCTTAAAAATCTATCTCAACCGGTCAAGGTCGAACTGACCCCCGAGATCCGCTTGCTTCCAAGCGTCTACTTCTTACCGGGCTGCTTCTTACCTGCGACCTGTCTTCCCTTCGGACCTTTACGTGTCCGGGCGTTTGTCTTGGTTCGCTGCCCACGAGACGGAAGCCCACGACGATGACGCAGGCCACGATACGTCCCCAGATCCATCAGACGCTTCACGTTT
>JAUIMJ010000266.1 GCA_030433295.1 bacterium
TGATCTCGTCTATGCCCCAGCGGTCAAGAAACGCCGCTGCGATTTTTGCGTCCCCAAGGGGGAGATGGCGGCTGAATCCAAAACTTTGAACAAGTAATCCTTCGCAGACGGACAGGCAGGCGATAATTCTTTTCTTCAGCATCCTCGGAGTCCTTTTATTTAAGTACGTAGTTCAAGAACGCCCTCAGTAATCGCAGACCGTTTTTCTGGCTTTTCTCGGGGTGAAACTGCACGCCGAATATACTACCATAATGCACCGCCGCGATTATCTCCTGTCCATAGTCGCAAAGTGCAGCGACATACGTTTTGTCGCAGTGTAGGGATAAAGAGTGATCAAAAAACATATGGGCGGTTCCCTCAATACGACTAAAAAGCGGCTCCCGCTGGCTTACGGTCAGCGGAGACCAGCCCACATGTGGGACCGGTAGTTCGCGCGTCGACTCGAGATAGCGTACCGTTCCGGGTATCCAGTTCAGTCCCTCGTGAAAGCCCTTTTCTTCAGAGCTGCTCGCAAAGAGCTGCATTCCAAGGCATATACCGAGGATCGGTTTCTGTTTATCAATGACAGCTGCCTGAAGCGGTTCAATAAGATTTGCCTGTCTGAGGTTCTGCATTCCCTGTGCAAAGGCTCCGACACCGGGGAGTATCAACGCCCGTGCATTCTCTATCTCAGACCTGGAAGAACTGACGAGGGTGTCACACCCAAGAAACTCAATCGCACTGACTACCGATTGAATATTACCCAGTCCATAATCTACGATTACGACCTCACTCATGAAGCCTCCGGCGAAGGTCGCTCTGTAAGGAACCATGTGCCACTTTCGTCGCAGGCCCAGATATCCTTATTTCGATACTTTTCAACGATGGCGTCAAATTCCACTCTCGAAATACCAACATATCGGCAAAATCGCTTTATATACCGGGACGCACAGGCACCATCATACTTCTCAACAAGATCAATAGCCGTTGCACGGTCCATCGCTCCAAGTCGCATTTCTTCACAGACCTGCTCAGTGACCTTGCCGAAGCCGAACTTCAGGTACTTGAATCTCTGATTGATGAAAACAAAATCCTCGTCCAGGGCTTCATGTCCCGTGATATCACCGATATCCTCCGGAGGATCCGTCCGGATTTTCATCCCGTGTGCGATGGAAAACTCACCGTTAGAGCGTTTCCAGAAATCACGGATGTAGTAGCCCAGGTAGAGAACTCGCAATTGTCCCATTTGCATTTCTTCATCCGAAGAGTAACGGTACAGTATGAGATCCTGTTCAGAGATACTCTCGTCCCTGACCGAATCGGGGCCTCCTGCGAGGGTATTTGTGTTTTTCATTTTACTGGCGTCGCCGGAAAGAGAGCCGGTGCATAGAGCACCAACAGTTATCGCGGGGTTTTCACCGAGAAAAATGAGCGGTATCTGATATGCGATTGCAATTTTTGGTGCACTCGCATAAAGAGCCATTTCGAGAGCTTTGCCGTAATTTCCAAACTTGTGGAAGCCGTTACTCATGAGCTTTTTCGACGTGAGAGGAGCCGGGCTGACGGTAATGAGGTCAAACCCAAGTGAGCACAGATTCGCAAGGTTTTCGCAGCCAAGTTCAGTGGACTGTTCAGGTGGGTAGCTGCAACAAACGAGTAGTGGCCTGAGTCCAAGTTCATCACGGGCAAACATCGCCTGTCGTACGCTGTCCTTGCCGCCACTGACACCAATGATGCAATCGTAGCTCGAACTGTTTATCGCTCTGGTATCTTCAATTATGCCCTGAAGCTCTCGCCTTCTCTCACTCCAGTCGATAGAGTCGTATTGCTTATGAAAAGCGCAGGCCGGACAGATCCCCTCATTGGTGAAGTGGCTTTTCGGTCGGGTGTTTGGCTGAATACATTCCTTGCAGAATTTCATACGGCTCTCGGCTTTTGCTAAAGTAGGGAGTGCCTTATAGCACTATACCATCTGAAACTGAGTTGAGTCAGGATTACCCCCCGCGACCGCGGTGATGAAGCTAATCATATTAGCGGTAGCGGATTCTCCGGTATAGATTCGGTTGTCTCGCTGAAACCTGAATGAGCTTATCGCTTTTTCAGAGATACCGGAAGATTCGTCCAGTCGGGTAAGACAGGCGACTAGTTCGCGAAAGTCGAGCGGGGTGTCGATATATTGGTTCAGTGTTGTGTCCACGAAAGGGTGGGGAAATCTGGGTGTGATAGCTAAGGCGACGACAGGTAGCGCTCGAGCAAATGCGTCGAATATCAGACTCGACTTTGGCACGGGCAGGACAAGGGCATCGGCAGCGTCGAGTAGTACTTCCTTCTGAGAGTTTAGCAATATAAAGTTATCGGAGAATCCCATTTCCTCGGCGATTGAACGAATTGCAACTTCGTTCTCTGAGACAGCCATAGTCGGGTGTTGTCGAACAAAGAGTTTGTATTTCTTCCCGGACTGCATGCGTTCTTGTATGGCCTTGATGGTGCACTGAAGACTTTCTACGAGAGTGTGGTAGCTGTACGGGAACAAGGCATTGAGAGCATCAAATCCGACCATGCCATAAAGTAGCGCGCACTCGTCTGCCTTAATACCCAGGGTCTCCCGTGCCGTGCGCTTTCTCTCCGGATCCATTATCTCTTGTTCTGTGCAGGATGCGATCGTAAAGGGGCTGCCTGTGATCACCCCCTTAGACGGGCCAACTCTAGTTCTTTGCAGTTCTTCTACACCAAGCCGATCACCCAGCAGTACATAGTCTGCGACCTCTGGGAGAAGATAATCGGGTTCGGGGAAACAGCCGTGGGGGCAGTGGATACTTGGAATCTGAAAATGTCGAGCCGCCGCGATTATTGCCTGGTGTCGGATAAGATACGAGGGACTACAGACCACGGCTTGTAGGTCAAATTGCTCGATGATTTTTTCAAACAAAGCGAAATATTTAAACACACGTTCTAATCCAACGTTTCCATTCTTGCAAAACCGTTCCAGTGCGGCACCTGAAAATGAACTGCTGTGGGGGAGTTGGCTAAGCCCCCGGGAGACGTAGCTAGCGAGCTCGACCTCTCTAGTTCTCATCTCGTGACGTACGGTCTCCTCCAGGGAAGGATCGCGCAGAAGTGATTGAATGTTGTGGATGCGCTCAGAGGGTGGCAGATCAACCTCGAAGTCGAGTACCAAGTGGTAGTCGGTTTCATTTAATAGCGGCGGCAGAACTGCGTGAAGCCGTTTATACATACGAAAAAAGGCTATAGCTTTCGGTCGTGTGCTCATAAGACAATTTCTTTTACGTTAGCTCAGGTCAACCTTACGTCGCTCCTGGTTGAAAAGATCGACGTAGTGCTCAGACAAGGCAAAGCGCAGGGTATTGGTCGCAAGCTCAAAAATGTCATCGCTGTATTTGTGTCTGGCAGCCGGGGGAGTCTCAAGCTGCTGGTTCCAATTGTAGATCCATATGCGGCACAGTTCGTCTATCTTCCAGAGCTCCTGGATGTCATAGGTCGTGTTGTGTTCGTTTAGAGACCTGCTAAGAGCGGAAGGGGTTACTAGATACGGCTGTAGGCAAGAGGGGCAGGGAGCGAACGCGAGTTGGAAAATCGACTTCTGAATACTTGCTGGGTACATTGTGTTGCACGCAGGGCATTCAAGTAGCATTCGAAAATGCACCACGTGTTCTGCGAGAATTACGGCACTCTTGCTAATTGTTGGCCTGAACACGGCCTCTCTGGCCATTACCTGAAGCGGGTTTTCTCCTTCGGAGCCCAGGAACAAAGAGGCCCAGGCATTATCTGTTGGGCTTGCGCTGAGCACTTCCAAAACCTCACGAGCATCGGATGGTTGCTCCGAGAGTAGGAAGATAAATGCCATGAGAACATGAAAACGACGCATCTCTCGAGCATCCGTCTCGCTGAGCTGGACCGCTATTTCACGAGACAAGTGTGCCTGGCCGCCCTGAAGGAAGTAGAGAGCCGCCTGGATATAGCTATCGATGTCACCGGATTGTTGGGCTGACTGAAAAACGGCTACGGCTGCGCTGAGATAATCGCCGCGCTTAAGAATTTGTGTGATGTCAGATTTGTCTTCCAAGGTCAAAATCGCTGTGCTCTATTATCATGGAACGGTCGAAAGACCTCCCTGCTATTAGATGCAGAGTCCAGCCTTAAATATTCATCATCATGGATAGAGGAATTTGCCTGCTGAGGTCTGCTAACTTATTGTAAATAAAGAGATTTTCTCTTTGCGTTCCTTGGTGTCTCCACGTATGAATCAGGCCAGCATCAAAGAGTGGCAGAGTTTCCGGGAATCAACCCGACTCTCTGTGGTCCTCGACCATTCAGGGCGCGCTGGTAATGGCTTTTTTCTGACGATATTCGACCAGCATCCTCAGGTTCTTTGCTGTCCATGGATGCACTACACCTACTCTTACCTCGTTCATAGGTTTGGTGAAAAGGGAGAACTCCTCTGCTCGGAGCTTAAGTCCTTCTGGACAGACGAATATTATTTCAGGGCCCTTTATCACGACCTTGACGAGAACACTCACGATTTCCTCCATCGTTGTGGTTTCGATGTCGCAGCGGAGGTTGACCGGTCTTTGGTAAGAGACGTCTTCGATAGTATCCTGGGGGCAAGTGAATCTATTTCGCGGCGTGACCTCATTCTATTGACGTTTTTTGCGTATGCGAAGGGTGTTGGCCGAGCCCTGGATACTATTGAGTATGTTCTGCTAAGCGATGCTATCAGTCTAAGAGAGGATGTTCTGGAAGAGTTCTCTGGGCTGGCCGTGGATATGATGGTCCGAGATTTTCCCGAAGCTAAATTGTTCAGTCTTGTCAGAGATCCCCGGGCCGTCTTCGCTTCAAATCGGCATCAGTTCGTAAATAAGAACGGAAACATGTATCAGATTAGGTTTGGTCAGTACCTAAAACGATTTTCCGATCTCCTACGTCAACGCTATTCCTTTGAAGGTTGTGTTTTCCTCTTTTGGTTGCTGTATGGAGCAAAGACTGCCCGAACTATGTATCGGATTAAGGCCAGGTACCCTGACCGCTTCAAGACGATTCGAAACGAGGATCTGAATCTTAATTTTAGAGAAGCCATGAAAGATATCACTACATGGCTTGACGTTGTCTCCCTGTCTGAGTGGGAGGATGAGCCATTTGAGCCGACCAGTCTGGGATTACCGTGGCGGGGCACAGGGGCGTATAATAGTCGCTATCAACCAAATGTATTCGGACCTCTGCTCAATGACCCTGACTCTGTCTCGAACAAGGTTACGGGTCCTAACGAATATGTCACGACTCGATGGAAAAAGCGTCTCAACCAGATGGAGAAAGAACTGTTGGAGGTTCTTTTTCGAGATGAGCTTATAGATCAGAGTTACGAATTTCTTCAGACCAGACAGGGCTGTGTATCAAAGGCTCGTCTTCTGGGTTTGCTTGTTCGGCCGTTTCGAGGAGAGTTTCCGGCCATGCGGTGGCTGCTCGATGGCAGGCACCTTGGTGCCAGGGAAGTGTTGGAGCGTGCCGCATACTACGTGGCTGCAATTCCCTTTTATGTTGTCTCGCGTGTACAGCTATACTGGTTTATTGTGCACAAATTGTTTTTTTTCGATCTTGTCGAAAAGCATGTGGAGAACAAAAGTTCATGAGCGGTACCGAAAAACGATTCTACGGGCGGGATTCTTTCGACACCGTCACCTATCTGGAGTTTGGAAGTAAGGAGCTTGCCACTGGCCAGAAACAGGTGTGGGACTATCGCGAGCATCAGGATGCATACGATTTCTTCATGCTTGCTCGCTACATGAAGGATCTAGTGACCTATCGCTCTCTTCGTCAAATACTTCAGGAAGGGAGTTCGGGCGACGCGTGGGACGACATATGGAGCACGTATGACAGGGATGTGTATACCGCGGATTTTCATAATTCGTTCACCAAGCTGGCGGCTTTACATGTTTGCCATTCCGATAATCCAAGCTTTTTCGAGTTGGGTAGTACCTTGTTTGGTGCGATCGATGCACTATTGTTCCTTCAGGAGATTCTAGAAAGTGTCGGCTCTGCAAGGAAGGTTGATTTATCGTGCCTGGAGTATTTCGGTTTGGATATCTCTCGATATCTAAATCGAGTCGCGGAGGAGATTCATCCAGGTTACAGGATAACCACATTTGAA
>JAUIMJ010000267.1 GCA_030433295.1 bacterium
AGCGCCTGCCTGCCGCCTATAGCATGCGCCGAGTGAATCGCCGGTTTTGTTTCGCGTATTGTGTATCTCTGATGTGTGTCGCCGCGGTTGGCCTTGCTCTTTCCTGGTATAACCGTGCACCCCTGGTGTTTCACGATACCTTTTTCTACTTTCACGATGCGCATTTTGGCGTAGTCAACAAATCGCGTCCGACGATGTATGCGCCTTTGATGTATGCGCTTTTCGGTGCGCGAATCTGGGTATGGTTGGCGGTGCAGTCACTGGCGATTTCATTTGTCTTGCATGAACTGACGTTTTTTTTCTTTAGACACAGAGCAAGGCGCTATTTGCTGATAACTCCGGGGCTTTGTCTGCTTTCTTTATTGACTCCGATAAATTTCGAGTCCTCGTATCTCATGCCGGACTTCTCTGGCGCTCTTCTTCTGGTGCTGGCCAGTATTATGTTGGCGGGCTGGAGGAACCTCTCACTAATCAGAAAAACTGTGTACTCGTTTTTGTCGTTCCTCTTTGCCAGTTTCCACCTTTCGCATTTTCCCATGCTCCTCGGGCTTATTGCGGTCGCTGTTCTAATTTCGTTCGCAGGACGTCGATTCGGCAGAGATATTCTCTTTCCGGCTGGAATTCTACTCGCGGTCGTCGTGGTCGGTCTTTCTTTGGTGTCCATTCAGAACAGGCGGTATCTGAACACCTGGAGTCCTACCCCAATGCGGGACCTCTTTCTTTTCGCTCGCTTCTACGAGGCGGGTCCGGTCAAAGAGTATCTGGAGGAGACCTGTCGCTCTAAAACCCAGGACAATGATTTGATGCGGTCTGCCTGTCGCGCGAATGAAAAACTAGCCCCGTCTCAATGGAGCGCACAGGGTATCTTGTGGACTCCACGGTCTCCAATGCGTGCGTTTGGCAATCATGTGCGTAAGAACCAGATTGCGAGGGAGGTCTTGTCGCGGGCGATAAGAAAATACCCGTTTCGGTTTCTCACTGCGTTTGTCTCCAAGTCGTTCGAGCAGTTCAATCACATAGGACTTGAGGATGCGGTGCTGTTTCGCTTTAAATCGAATCCAGAGTTTACGCTCGTCTGGCTACATCGGAGGATAATTGGAAAGACGTTTGAAGATGAGCAGCATGCGATACTGAAGCGCAGTCGCCAGGAGAAGTGGGATTTACCAGTCAGGTATCTGAATTTGCTCTATCTGGCAGTATATTACGGGGGTATGGTCTTTCTCTTGCTTATGATGAGGCGGCGAGGTTCGAATTCAGAGTTTGTACTGTATTGCAGCCTTATCTTTGCTGGCTTAGTGCTGAATGCGGCAGTGTGTGGCGGGCTTTCTGCGCTTGATGGGCGCTATCAGTTGCGAGTGAGCTGGTTGCCCTTCTGTAGTGCTGTGTTAGCTTGTCTTTCGCTCTTCGGGGGAACCTCGCGTTTGAGGGAAGGAAAAGCTCGGTTGGTTTCATGAACCCTTATTGGGGAATCGCGTTTTCTGAAATGATGTCCGGAAATTCCTGCTCCTCCTGATACTCCTCATAGTCAGAGTTGAGACTCCAAAGATTGTCTTTCTTGTCCTGAGTGATGTTTTCTGCGGCGTTTATGCCCATGCGGATACTGTGATCCTGATTGTTGTATTTGTACGCCCCATACCTCCCAATGATCTGCAGGTTTTCAAATTGGTCCAGGTAGTCTTGTAGTACGCTCAGGTCTTTTTTGTACCCCTTGTAGTAGACGGGGTAACATCTCGGAATTCGAATAACCTTAGAGTCAAGGACACTGCTGTCGTCGACCAATCCTGTTTTGATGAGGTTCTTTCGTGCATGCGATACCAGTTGCTCATCGTTGCTCTTCCAGATTGCATCTTCAGGCGATGCCCAGAGTTCGAGACAAACAAGCGTTTTTTCCCCAGCCGAGACATTGAGTGAACCCCAGTTGTTAAAGTTGGTGATTCTTCCGATATCAATGTCTTTTGACTGTATGTATATCCACTGGTCAGCGAAAATATCCTTATCGTCGATTAAGAGATATACGAGGAAGGTGCCGCGAAACGCGAGTTTGGAAGCTCTATGGGCGATTTCCTGCGGTCGGCCTTTGATTCTTTCAATTAAGTGGGTCAGGGGAATGGTAGATATAATGTGCCTGGCGCTGAGGCATGTTCCGCAGGAAAGTTGAACCTCTGAAATAGTCTTCCCGTCGGGAACCATAGAGACGACTTCACTGGACAAGCGTACGGTAGAGCCATGTTCTACGATGAGCTTCGCCATTTTTTCATACAAGGCTCCGGCTCCGTTCAAGGGATAGGCAAAAACATCTGCGAGGGATTTGTGTTTTTCCTTCGTCCAACCAAATGCGGATTTGACTACTTCCAAAAAATTAAGTTTTCGAATTCGTTGCCCGGCAAAGTCGGCATCCATTTCGCTACAGGGAAGCCCCCATAGTTTTTCAGAGTAGGGTTTAAAGAAAATTCCGTATAAATGCTTACCGAAATTCTTCACGAACCACTCCTCAAGATTGCTATAGTCGGAGGGGTGTTTGCCCGGCCTTGCTCTCGAGATGAGAAAGCTCATCGCTGCCTGAATACTCGAAAAAATATCCAGATTGAATGCAAGGTTTAATGGATCCAGAGGATAGGAGAAGAGCTTACCATCGAAGTGAATTCTCGTTTGACGCTTTATGAGTTCATAGCGTCCGGCAAGTATTTCTACCCATAGGCTGTTGACGCGATGATCGCTGCTCAAGAATCTATGTGGTCCAAGATCCGCTCGAAAGTTCCAGAGGTCAATGGATTTGGCCATACCACCAACGGAGGCTTCTTTCTCAATGACGAGCACCTTCTTTCCCTCTTTAGCGAGAAGATAGGCAGCAGTGAGTCCCGCGGGTCCGGCACCCAGAATGAGTGCGTCATATTCAGCTTTCGTCGGGCTAGGCATGCGACCCACAGTAACTGAAAAAAATGGGGGGCACTAGACAGCCTTACAAGCAAGCTGGCCGTTGACAGATAAGCGCAGGGGGCTAACACAATGAAAATACCTGGGAGAAATTGCCAGGGATAAGGCCAAAGAAAGCCGAAAGAGAGGTAAAAGCAAAAAAGACGGGCAAAAAAATGGTAGGCACGAGCGGACTCGAACCGCTGACCCCTTCCACGTCAAGGAAGTGCTCTAGCCAACTGAGCTACGCGCCTGTATTGGTCGGTGGCCCAGCCACCCGGACTTGCTTCAGTAGCAGGAAGTGAGCACGGCCGTCAATCGTCAGTATTTCACCCCCCAAGTATTCCGTACGGAGTTCCCCGCATATGCCACTTTGCTCAAGGTTGCTTGAATGCACTTGGACTGAGGCCCCGGGATGCCGAATTAAGTCGAGTGTTATCGGTATCTTAAGCTTTTCCTCAGATGTGGGTATTTAGCGCCTTTAGCCCGTATCATGAGAAGCCGATAGATAAGACAAGTGAAGGAAACACAGGTGTAACTGGTAGTAAGAGTTTATTTTTCATGCCTCATTCTGACTTCAATGACGGCGATTTTTTGCCCGGCGGTTCGGTAATTGCGAACCGCTATGAGTTGCAATCCACCCTCGGTGTTGGTGGCATGGGTACGGTGTACCTTGCAACGGACCGACTCCTCGACGATATCATCGTCGCCATTAAGATCCTTCACCGTGAATACTCCAGCCATCCTTCCCTGAGAAAGCGCTTTTTTCGCGAAGTGAAACTGATGAATATGGTGAATCACAAAAATGTGGTTCGCACCTTTGAAGTGGGTGAGGACGGCCCGTATCTCTATTACACGATGGAGTATGTGCCAGGCATTCCTCTCTCCGAATTCGATGGAATCTCCATTGACGCCTTTCCTGATCTTATCGATCAAATCTGTTCCGGTCTGGGAGCCATCCATGCCTCGGATATTCTGCACCGGGACCTGAAGCCAGGTAACATTCTTGTGCTGCCGGATCATACGGTGAAAATAACCGATTTTGGTGTTGCGCGTCCCAAGGTTTCCAACCTTACCCAGCATGAAGAAATCATAGGCTCCATCGACTACCTGGCTCCGGAAATCTGGCTGGGAACTGACATAGGGCCGGGGATAGATTTCTACTCACTGGGAGTGATTCTATACGAACTCCTCTGTGGTGTTTTGCCGTTCGAATCTGATCGTCCGGCAAACGTGATGTGGATGCATGTAAATCAGGTTCCTGCAGCTCCGATTGAACATGTCCCTGATATCCCGATGTGGCTTAACAATCTCATTGTAAGTCTGCTGGCAAAAACGGCAGATGGGCGTCCTGCGACGGCAGGTGAAATTAAGGCGATAGCAAACCTTGGTCAGAGTGGGCCTGTGACCCAGAGTGAGTTGGTGGAGCATGGCCTGGTTCCTGCGCAGGAACCCGCTCCTGAGCAGGAGGTTGCCCCGCGGCTTACTCCAATGCTGGCATCAAGTGCACACGAGGGCATTATTTTTCAGGATCGACCTACAGCCGAGTCAATTTTTCAGCATGAAGCCGAGGTGAAGTCGGGAGTCTTTCAGCGCATACCAGCAGTTGAGTCGGGAGTGGCGGATGATGATGAGTTCGGGACTTCCTCACCGGTATTTCGCACGGTGTTCGCCGTGTTCAGCCTGCTTCTGATTTGCCTGGTCTGTCTTATCACGGTTCGCGCGGTTCGAAGCGGTGGAGGCAGCACAGCGGTTGCCGAGAAGCGCTACCACGATTCCTCCGTAGGTATCTATGATCCGCGGGAACTCAATTTTGCAAAGGAGGTATCACTCGATGGTTTTGCTCGAGTCACTGCCATCTTCGGAAGTCTGGTTCGAACAACTGATTCGTTCCGAGTATCCTTTCCGGTCGGGCAGAATCCGGTGGGACAGGGGCTGACCGGGTCAGGTGAGGAGATCCCGTATTGGGAAACCGGTGATATCGAGTCTATCCCGCGCTCCGTGCGGCGAGAGTTCGAGCGTCTCGGGGAAAACTTTGCACCTTCTACGTTCATACCTGCGCCATCTTCGGTACCTTTCTCGGATGCGCCAAAATTCGACCCGGATGTCTACGCGAATGATAATGAGTGGTGGGAGAGAATAGCGAAGAGTTTCGACAGAGTCTACGGACCAACACTGGTGCGCACCGCCCTTAGACAACCAACACCTGAAGATTTAAGGTCGATCAAGGAGATTCAGGATCTGACGATGAAGCTCGAGGAAATCAAGCTGACGAGCGATATCCTTAAATCCTCTGGCAAGGACGAACGCGAAGGCATCTACAAGGAACTGCAGGCCGATATCAAGGAGCAGAAACTTTTATTCCAGGAGTTGAGCGCTCGCCTGATAGAGAATCTCGACGCATATGAATCTATGGATACTGCGCTACGGACCGCAAGCATTGATACCATACTCAGTTACGCGCCGCAGGTGGGCACCTTCGATCCAAAGGTCCGAGCAAATCTGGATGGACTGTCGCGAGTCGTTCAAACGTATGTCGATTTGGTCAGGGTTCAGTCTGCCGAGAGCTCGGAAGCGGATCGCGCTGCGATTCTCGAAGTGCAGAAACGTCTCATTCTCGGTCGCTATCTCCTGGCGGCAACTACCGCAAAAGCGCTCAGAGAAAACCTGAGGCAGAGGATCGTGAATATCATCAACATCTACAACCTGAGAAAGCTTGTGAAAGACAGCTTTGAATCTCTCAGTCAGAACGTAGCGACTATCCTTTCCTTTCCGGCGACTGACTATATCCGCCAGCGAGATATCGAGATTGAGTTGAAAATCGACAGAAAGCGCATTCTTAGAAGACTTGAGCAGCTAAGCTACGAAATTCCTCAGGATCGCATGAAGCAGCTGAACGTCTCTATCGTACTGGCAAAACTGCGCACCAAAACCCTGCTCGAAGAAAGCGCGTAGCCGACGGCCTCCGTCCTGGAGCTGTATATAGTGCTAAAATTATTAGGTATTTACAGATTGGAGAGCGCATCGCAGGGTGGCGGGATCCTGACTTTTAGCCAAGAATCTCCCTGGTGTTCATGCATATCCGGATTTACCGTAGTTATTAGCTAGGAAATACGTCTTTTCAATTTGCTCAGAAATTTTCATTCTTGCTAAAATGCTCCTGTTTTTGCGCTGGATTTTATTCCCCATACCTGATAACGTCTCGCACCTTTGAGTAGTA
>JAUIMJ010000268.1 GCA_030433295.1 bacterium
GGTGGGGAACAGTTCCCGGAGCAGTGACCCCTACTTCCGGTGGAGATGAAATTGATGTAGAGGAACTCACCTTTTCTGCGGGAGAAATAGATCCCGAGCGACTAGACTCCTGGGTTGGGGCTGCTCGATCTTTAGCAAAGGAAACTGGTTATTTAGCAGTGTGCGACGAACATATTGGGCAAATATTTGCTTATTCTCCCACCGACACCGATGGAACTTGGCCGAATACGCACGTTAGAAATGTTTTAGAGACGACGCTGAGCGATGAAATCGAGAGTGGTCTATCAATCGGAGTAAATAACAGGAGAGGTGTTCTATGGAGAGGTAAAGGGGGAACGCAGGAGCGACGACTCGCCGAAAAATTTGAGGAACATGCCAGAAACATACAGCATTCTTGGCCCAGAACAGCAAACGTTCTCCGTGGGATCGCTTCGGATTTCGAGCGACAAGCGAGATACTTTGATCGTCGGGAAAATTCTAGCGACTATGACACATAGGTGGCTCTACCTTACAGAAGATTCGGTCGGAATGAACAGAACCTCTGATATCATGTCTGGGAAGGGAGGATAAAACATAGCTCACAGCGAAAAACTAGACGGATTGCGGAGACGGAACTACGTCGTGAAGCTAACCAGCAGGGAAGCGACGTTCCTATTATATTAAAATATTCTCTACGACAAACTGATCTCATCGATCATCGCCAACACATCCTTGGTCTCGACAATCCTTAGATCATCATCCCAGGGAACGCGCACGCCGGCGGTTTTTTCTATGAGCACCAGTGCACCCTCGGGGATACCGCTGATATTTGCTTCCTGATCGACTTCTTCTTCGTCGAAGGCGGTGGCGACAGAAAGCACCTGTCCGAGCAGGCTTTCCTGGCTGGCTTCTTTTGCGCCCTCGGGAAGATACAGGCCGGAGTCAGTAGTGGTCGCCTCGGGGCGGATCTTTACCACTACCCGCATGCCGAGGGGATGAATGGCGCGAATCTGCTGAACGGAATCGTTTATCGCAGCTTTGCGCACGTCCTGTGAAAATGTGCTGGATGACATGTCGTCCTCGTCAAGGCTAAACGCCTGATCACCTACCTTAGCGTTGTTCTTATCATTGATTTCATCTGACATCGGGGGAGATACCTATTCTACCGTCACACTTTTTGCAAGGTTTCGCGGCTGGTCTACATCAGTCCCGCGATAGACGGCGACATGATAGGAAAGCAACTGCAGGGGAACCGTAAAGACCATGGGCATCATCAGAGGCGGGGTCTCTCCTACCTCAACCACCTCCCAGGCAAGCTCTCGCAGCTGCGGCGTTGCAACATCAGTCACCGCAATAATACGACCGCCCCGGGATTCGACCTCAATGAGGTTACTCATGGCCTTTTCGTAGTTGATACCGTCACGACCGAGCACAACCACCACCGGCAGCTCCTCGTTGATGAGGGCAATCGGTCCGTGCTTCATCTCACCCGCGGGATACCCCTCGGCGTGCACATAGGAAATCTCCTTGAGCTTCAAAGCACCTTCAAGGGCGATGGGATAGAGAATTCCGCGACCGAGATAGAGAAAGTCCTCACTGCGACCGTATTTCTTCGCAATCTTCTCAACCTGGCGATCGCACTTAAGAGACTCAGTGATAAGCGCAGGAAGACGAGTGAGATCCGCAATGCAATCATCCATCTCCTCTTTAGTGAGCGTTCCCCGAGCTACGGCAATGCGAAGCGCAAGCAAATAGCCCGCGGTAAGCTGCGTGGTAAACGCCTTGGTTGAGGCAACACTGATCTCCGGACCGGCGTGCGTGTAGATAACGTTCTCAGCACGCCGCGCAATCGTAGAACCAACCACGTTGCAGATTGCCAGAGTCCGGGCACCAAGCTCGCGGGCCAGATCGAGAGAACCCACGGTATCTGCTGTTTCCCCCGATTGGGAGATAACGGCAAAAAGGGTTTTCTTTCCGACAAGCGGCGTGCGATAGCGAAATTCCGATCCGTAATCGACTTCAACGGGAATCTTAGCCAGGCGCTCGATGTAGTATTTGGTAACCAGTGCGGCATGCCATGCCGTTCCGCAAGCCACCAGGCAGACCCGCTCAATGTCTTTGTAGTCGGCGTCCTGGAAATTCACATCATCGAGAAATACTCCCGACTCCTGCTGCTTGATACGACCGCGAAAAGTCTCCGTAATTACCCCGGGCTGCTCATTGATTTCCTTGAGCATGAAGTGGCGATAGCCACCTTTCTCTGCCGTAATCGGATCCCATGTGACGCGAATCGGCTCGCGCTCGACGGCAACCGCATCACGCTCAAGCGAAGCACCCTTCGGTGTGACGACTGCAACCTCACCATCCTCCATAACCAGAAAATCTCTGGTGTGCTCAAGCACTGCGGGAATGTCTGAAGCAACAAAGGTCTCGCCTTCTGAAAGTCCGATGATAACCGGAGTGGCATTCTTTGCGACGACCAGGGTGTCCGGCTCATCAAGCGAGGAAACCACAAGTGCGTAACTGCCTTCAAGCTCAGCAATCGACGCCCGAACGGCCTCAATCAGACTGCCAAGCGCAGTCATATGCTTGTTAATCAGATGCGCTGCGATTTCCGTATCGGTCTCGGAGACGAAGGTGCAGCCCTCTTTCTGCAGCTCCTCGCGCAGGCTGGCATAGTTCTCAATAATACCGTTATGCACTACGCAGATTCGCCCGGCGACGTGGGGATGGGCATTGGTCTCGGAAGGACGACCGTGGGTCGCCCAGCGGGTATGACCTATTCCCAGGCGCAGCCCGGCGCCATTCTCCGCCGGCTCCTGACCCGGCAGCTTGCCTTCTTTGATCAAAAGGTTCTTGAGACCGGCGAGCTTACCTTCAACCCGATGCACTTCAAACTGCCCATCAACAATGGTCGCTACTCCGGCCGAGTCGTATCCGCGATACTCAAGCTTCTCCAGTCCGGAAACCAGAATGGGGATGGAATCTTTTGTCCCGATATAACCAACTATTCCGCACACGGTATAATCCTTCGTTGTGGTGTCGTCTTCTGCCCTACTTCTTCTTAGAGCTCCAGCCTTCGATATTATTCTGCCGGCTCCTTGCAATACCCAGGCTTTTGCCGGGAACATTTTTGGTAATCGTTGACCCTGCTCCCACATAGGCCTCATCACCCAGGGTAACCGGTGCAACAAGTGCTGAGTTACTGCCGACAAAGCAGTCCTTGCCGATTGTCGTCTTGTGTTTGTTAACCCCGTCGTAGTTACAGGTGATCGTTCCCGCACCCAGGTTTGAGCGCGCTCCCACTTCGGCATCGCCTACATAGGAGAGGTGATTCACCTTCACTCCATCATGCAGCAGAGCCTTTTTGGTCTCGACGAAGTTTCCAATCTTTACGCCGTCCCGCAGCTCAGAACCCGGTCTGATGTGGGCGAAAGGTCCAATCACACAGGAAGCGGCAATACTTGCATCCTGCACATAACAACCCAATCGAAGATGAGAACCCTGCCCGATCGCGGAGTTCTCGATAAGAGAGTCGCCATCGAGGCGGACCCCGGTACCAATCTTTGTGCTGCCCTTAAGTCGGGTTCCGGCGCCAATAAAGCTATCGCTTTCAATGACGACGTCTTCGCCTATGTATGCCGCCTGCGGGTCCTCAAAGGTCACACCGGCAGCCATCCAGGCAGAGACAATCTCCTGGCGACGTATGGACTCAAGCGCAGACAACTCCGCAATGCTGTTTGCACCAAGAAGGGCATCCGGCGAGGCAGAAACCAGGGCAAACGCAGGTTTATCGTTGCGTACCGCGTAGTCGACGATGTCCGTTAAGTAGAATTCCTTCTGGGCGTTGTTATTTTCCAGACTTCCCAGAGCCTCACGCATGAAGGCTGAGGTAGCCAGGTAGAAGGAGGTATTGATTTCAGTGACCTTTGCTTCTTCCTCAGAGCAGTCTTTTTGCTCAACGATCTTGGCAACAGTACCATCAGCATTCCTGATGATACGCCCAAAGCCAAATGGGTCAGCAACTTCAGCACTCAGGAAAGCAAGCTCGGCAGACTGAGCCACAAAATCCTCAAGCAAAGGAGAGAGGGCTTCCGTAGTAACCAGCGGAGAATCTCCCGGCAGAATGAGAACGGAACCTGAAGCTTCATCAAGGGCGGCCATTGCAACCTGAGCCGCATGTCCCGTGCCCAATTGCTGTTCCTGCACCACGCACTGAAAGCTGATACCCTGAACGTCGACGTCCGGCGCGGATTCTCCGGCAGCAAACCGCTTCACTTCCTCTTCGACCAGATCTGCCCGGTAACCGACAACAACCGTCACACTTTTTGGACTCAGACCAGCAGCCGCACGCAAGGTGCGCTCGATAAGCGTGATACCGCAAAGTCGATGCAGAACCTTTGGAAGTTCCGACTTCATGCGGGTGCCCTTGCCGGCAGCAAGGATAACTACATCGAGGGATTCGCTACTAGTGTTCATCTCTTCCACTGAAACAATATTGGAAGCATAAACCTCGGAAACACACCGAAGTCGTGCCACGTCAAATTATGTGAAACGCCGAAGGAAAGCTAAGGAGAGTATCCTACGCCTGTCTCTCTCAGTCGCAAAGCACTCTCTGAGACAGGCGCAGATGTAAGCACACCGAAATCGTCTGGATTAATTCAGAGTCATCCTGCGCGCAACCTCTACGCGAGCAGCATTTCTGTCATACTCCAGCTTCTGTTCCTGGTAATCTTCCGCTGAGAACTTCTGAGGATCGCTGAAAATGGCTTCCAGCCGCTGCACCACGCTTTGTGCGCTCTCTTCGTCAATGGACTCGGAATCCTGTGCCATTACGGCATAGAGCACCAGAGCTCCGTCACGAACCTCGTAGACACCACCGCTGACCACAAACCAGTAATCCTCACCGTCCTTAACCAGCTTAAGTGAACCAGTTCCCAGGAGACCGATAAAGTCCTCGTGGTCCGCAAGGATTCCCACTTCTCCGTCGTGAGCCGGCAGAACTACCTCGGAGACCTCTCCGCTCATCAGCTCCGCACCGGGAGTGAGAATTTCCATTTTAAAGGAATGTGCCATGGAATTGTTCCTTGTACGCTATTGAATGGAGTTCGGAGCAGCAAAGACACTGCCCCGATACAATCCTGGAAGAACTACTTGGCGGCGTCCGCTGCAAGCTGTTCCGCCTTTTCGTATGCTTCCTCAATCGAACCGACCAGATAGAAGGCATCTTCCGGCAGGTCATCATGCTTACCTTCGACGATTTCTTTAAAGCCTCGAATGGTATCTTCAAGCTTAACGTATTTACCCGCCAGACCAGTAAACTGCTCAGCAACGAAGAATGGCTGCGACAGGAATCTCTGAATCTTACGTGCACGCTCTACCGTCTGCTTATCGTCCTCAGATAGCTCGTCCATACCGAGAATCGCGATGATGTCCTGCAGGTCCTTGTAACGCTGAAGGGTCTGCTGAACTTCTCGCGCTACGGCATAGTGCTCTTCACCAAGAACCATGGGATCGAGAATGGTGGAGGTCGAATCCAGAGGGTCAACCGCCGTGAGCAAACGTCGTTGCAGGAGCCGGGTCAGTAAGGTCATCCGCAGGAACATAAATCGCCTGAACGGAAGTAATAGACCCGTTTTTGGTACTGGTGATTCGCTCCTGAAGCTCCCCTACGTCAGTTGCCAGCGTTGGCTGGTACCCTACCGCAGAAGGCATACGACCGAGCAGAGCAGATACCTCAGAACCCGCCTGAACAAATCGGAAAATGTTATCAACGAAGAGCAGTACGTCACGGCCTTCTTCGTCACGGAAGAACTCTGCGCAGGTAAGAGCAGTCATTCCAACACGGAAACGCGCTCCCGGAGGCTCGTTCATCTGACCATAGACGAGAGTCGCTTTATCAAGAACCTTACTCTCCTTCATCTCCTCCCAAAGGTCGTTCCCCTCACGTGTTCGCTCTCCCACTCCGGCGAATACGGAGAAACCACCATGTGACTGAGCTACGTTGTTGATGAGCTCCATGATGATAACCGTCTTACCAACACCGGCACCACCGAAGAGACCAATCTTCCCACCTTTTACGTATGGTGCGAGAAGGTCAATTACCTTAATTCCGGTCTCGAAAAGCTCAGACTGCGTGGACTGATC
>JAUIMJ010000269.1 GCA_030433295.1 bacterium
GCGCCCTTTGATGTGGATGTGACGACCGAGGACCCGAATGACTTCTCATCGAACGCCGGTATACGGGTATGTATCGGAGGATCTGCATCAGACTGGTATGGCAGCGGAGCTGGTGGGGTAGCCTACATCGGCTCCTGGCGCTGGAGCAGCGACACCCCTGCCTATGTATTTGAAAACAACCTCGGAAACGGTAACCCGAAGTACACTGCGGAAGCCGTGTCTCATGAGGTAGGGCACACCATCGGCCTGTATCATCAGAGCAGCTACGATGGTGATGGAAACATTATCGAGACCTACTATCGCGGAAGTGGTAGCGGCGAGACGGGCTGGGCTCCGATCATGGGAGTCGGTTACTACAAGAATCTAACGGTGTTCTACGACGGTTCGCAAACCAATGGATATCAGGATGATCTCGCGATTTTTCTTGGCGGTAGTTATGGAATCAGCAGGCGGCCTGACGATCACGGATCTACCGATAACACGGCGACCCCGCTTGTCGTAAGCAATGGCACCGATGTATCCGGAAGCGGCGTGATTGAGCAGGTCTCTGACGTAGACGTCTTCTCATTTACCACCGGTGCGGGAACAATCACCCTCTCCGTTGATGTTTTTGACAATGGTCCCAACCTCGATGCGAAGATTGAACTGTATGATGACTCGGGAAATTTTGTTGCCTCTGATGATGGTGCCAGTGTGCTGGACGCCTCAGTATCCACTACTGCCACGGAAAGGACCTATTACCTGCGGGTAAAGAGCAACGGAGCCTACGGCCGGATCGGGCAGTATACCGTGAGCGGTACCATTGTGGAACCCACGGGAAGCGGTGGCGATACCACTGCGCCGACGGCAACACTGGTAGCCGGAGGCACCACGCTGAGGAACGAGACGAGCACCCATACCCTGCAGGTGCGCTATCAGGATAATGTGGCGATTGCGTCGACCAGCCTGGGTAACTCAGATGTCAGAGTCACTGGTCCGAACGGCTACAATCAAATGGCCGTTCTCAGCGGGGTGGATCAAAGTGGCGATGGTTCGCCAAGAACCGCAAGTTACGTGGTGACTGGTCCGAATAACAGTTTTAATCACCTGGCCAATGGTACCTATACCATTCTACTGGAGAACGCACAGGTCCTCGACACCAGTAGTAATGCGGTTAGCGGGGGAACACTGGGATCCTTCACCGTTTCGGTCTCAGAACCTGAAAACTATTTTACACTATCCGGCAGGGTGACGTATGCAGGCAGCTCCCTGGCCAATGTGACGATCGAAGCCGGGCCACTGGGAACCACAACCACCAACAGCAGCGGAAATTACTCTTTTGCCAATGTGGCAGAAAACACGTCCTATTCGATTACCCCCTCACTAAACGGATACGACTTTAGCCCGGTGTCAGCATCAGGAACGCTTACGGCTAACACCAGCCGTGACTTTGTTGCGACGCAGAAAACGTACACCATCAGCGGTACGGTTAGCTTCTTTAATAACCCCCTCTCTGGTGTGCGCATTGATGGCGGTTCTCTGGGGACACGAACCACGGATGCAAACGGTCGATACTCTTTTGAGAACGTCCCCTTTGAGACTTCCTATCGATTAACTGCCAGTAAGAACACCTACGCCTTTTCACCAACGGAACTCAGTGGGGTAACCGGGACCGGAAATAGCGGCGGCAAAGACTTTGCCGCCGATTGCGCAGAGGATTACGAATTACAAAACGGCGTTTGCACGGTTGCCGTTAGTGCTCCGGCTACCCCGGGTTCTGTTGTCGCTTCGAACGGAAGTTCCCGGTCGGTGGTGCTAGTGGCCTGGAGCAGATCTGCCAATGCACGCAGCTACCAGCTCTATCGATCTTCCACCCAAAACGGAAACGGAGAGCAGATTGCGACCATTGTTGGGGATGAAAAATACGAAGATGCGAGTGCGCGATTGGAGCAGCGGTATTACTACTTCGTGCGAGCCCTCAATGCAGGTGGAACAAGTGCATTCAGCGAGCGAGATGAGGGCTGGAGGTCCGGTGATAGTTTTAGTATGGACAGCGACGACGATGGGATAACAGACGGTCAGGAGCTACTCGATGGTACAGATCCTTTTGATAGGGGTAGCGGACTAGCGGTGTTACCCCAGGAAGTCTGTTCTGAAACCAATGGATATCTCGGCATGCTCAATGTGATGGAACACGTCAATATGAGCAGCTCAGATTTGAATCTCTCGACAAAGTTGACTGATATTAATGGTTCCATGACCGACCTCCTGAGTTTCTCGCTCGGCGCCGGGAAACAATACGATCTTCTGGCTCATGATATGAATGGAAGAGATCCGGACACCCTCGGTCGGGTCTGCACCAGGCATGATGGTGCTCCGGGAGATGTTGACGGACGCATGGTCTATTATCGCATAAAACCCGGAAGTAATCCCCCGGAAATCGAGTTTGCCTTTGCCATGCCGTTTCTGATGGAACGCCGAGGACCGCAGTTTGTTAGCTTCAATAATTTCGGTCCATCTCTGGATCCGGTTGACGCTGATAATCTCACGGCAAACTGGGTGCTCGTAGGTAACCCTAACGAGTATGAACTCCTGGGAGAGCTCATCGCCTATAATATGGAGGGAGAACTGCTAACCACGGTTGAGTTGGCAATTCCCCCGGGAGGGAGAAGAGAATTCGGGGCGCATGAGTTTGGGCGAAATCTCGTCGGTATTATCGAGTGGCGACCCTATGACAAGAATGCGTATTCTCAGCTACGAGTGGTCCGTTACTACTACGACAATCCGTTCGGTATAAACAGTTTCGATACCGCCTTCCAGCTCGAGGCCCAAAGAGGATCGGGCAGCGAGCTAGCGATGCCTCTGGATACCAGTAGCGGCAGTGCGATCATTGAAATAGGGAACACGCTAGCCGAAGCGGTCGTTGTTGATGTGAGTATCTATGATGAATTTGGCAACTCTGCATTGATAGAGGCAATTCCTCTGGCTGCAAAAGCATCCAGACACATCATCGCCGATGCGTTTCTCGCCGGGGCGAAGGGTATTGCTGTGGTAAAGAGTAGGACACCCGAGAGTATTTTTGCCGTGGCGATGCAGTATGGCCGAACGCCGACCGGGGGTATCCAGTATATATATGGAATCCTCGGCGGACAGGCCATCGGAGCCCTGCAACGCAGCAGCTATAACACCTTTCTCGGACAGGCTTGTGACCTCTTGCTGGTCAACCCCGGTGCGCAAAGCGTCGAGGCAACTATCGGAATGCTTGCGCCCGATGGGGTAAGTGCCCTTGAGGGGATGACTAAAACGGTACCCGCACGCGGGCTTCTGACCTACGATTTGTGTAGTAACGACCGTCCAAACACCTACGGCGTGGTTACCGTGCAGACGGACTCTCCGTCCTTATATGGTGCAGTGCTCAGGATAGGCGAGGGGAATCGCTATCGTCTTCCTACCCCGCTTCGCAGATAAGCCTTATGCGACTGTTTCTTCTGCTTCAAGTCGTACTGTGATTTGAGTGTCTGCAAATTCAATCATATCGCCCGCATAGATTTTCTTGCGCTTTTGTTGCTCTACGCTTCCGTTTACCTGAACATAGCCCTCTGAAATGACCGCTTTCGCCTCTGCGCCGCTGGCGACAAGATTGCTCAATTTAAGGGCTTTGAACAACTCAATTGGTTCTCGTGCAATCTGTATTTCTGTCATGCTGTTAATGTCTGCCTATGAGTCGCTTATAAAGAATCGAGTACTTTTCTCGTAGTTCGCTCGCTGTATGAATGTATCTTCCAGTGTCCGGGACTCCAGCCTTTTATGAAGCGATGAAAGTCTGCCCAGGCGAAGGAATAGAGCGCTCTCCATTCCTCCCGCAGGGCAGCGGGGTCTATTTCAGTATTCCTGCTACGGACGATGTTTTGCAATATCTCGAAGTAATAGTCCAGTATGGCCGACTCCTGTTCATCACAGTCTTCTTCGTGCAGGCAGCTACCTACGAAATAGGCGAGGTCTTTCATGCCGCAACCCCCTCCCACGTATTGAAAGTCAACTGCGGCAACTTTTTTGCCATCCTTCGAAAAACAGAAATTCGCAAGCTTTGCATCTCCGTGAACAAACGTTTTGAATCTGCATTCGCGCAGGCGTTTGTCAATTGTAGCTGCGGCACTCTTTAATGCGCGGTCTGAAAGGGCTTGCAGCTCCTCCGGCCGAGTCTCCAGGTGCCAGTACGTGCCTGTCTCCCAAAGCCCCTCCGGCTGTTTCCCCAAAAAGGTTGCGTGAAAATGGGCAAGCCATTTAATACAGCTGCGCATCTGTGGGCCGGTGACGGCACTCAGCCGCAGAGGAAAGCCCGCGCTATCGAGATCTTCCATTACGATGCAGATTTCGCTGCCATGTGATTCGAGTGCGTAAACCTGGGGTACACGGCAGGAGGCTTTGCACATCTTGCTCCAGCTTCTATACCAGGCTACCTCGACCTGATAGGACTTCAATTTTCGCTGATGGGAGACCGATGTGTTCCAGCCGCGGGGGTGGCTCTGCTCCCCGGGAGGGCATATGTGCTTCACGATAACTGTTGTACGATCCGCACCTTCCAGGCGGAAACGCTTTAGCGTCCCATAACCACTCCAGAGGTCCTGTATTTTTGCGATCTCCACTGCATCAGCGGCTCCCGTGGCCTTCAGAATGCATTCTTTTAGGGAGGTGTTCATGCTTTAGTTGAAGCTCGTAAGTCTCTCGATGTGCATTTGCAAGGTCGTATACTAGACACAGGGGAGCCATGGGGTAAAGCCTCTCCTATGGGGTGAAGGGAGAATTTCCATGTTGCCGTAGGCGTTCCCGTGATAGAATTGGAAGGAGGTCTATTCAGCGCATACATGCTGCTGAGAAACAGATCGCTTTCGAGGAGGCTTTTATGTCACAGAGCCTGAGGCTATTTAAAAAACAGTTCCTGGAGCGTCGACTGAGTAGTCTGATGCCGGCGACGCCAATATCCCTGTCCACAGTATCTCTGTCCCCCGGGGACACGGTGGAGCAGGCGATTCGCCTTTTGCAAGCTAACAAAAACGGTAGCGTGCTCGTCTGTGATGCGGATGGGAAGCTCTGTGGGATTTTTACCGAAAGAGACGTGGTTACCAGGCTTTCGGAGGACTTCGATTCTTTTGTAGGCGAATCTATCGAAAAGGTGATGACACCTGAGCCCATACGGGTGAAGCATTTCAGTTCGGTTTCCCGGGCCCTGTTCCTGATGAGTGAACATGGCTTTCGTCACCTGCCAATCGAAGATCCCTCCGGTGTCCCCACCGGAGTGCTCTCCAGTAAGGATCTCGTTGATTATTTGCATACCCACATAGCAAAGCGTCTTCTCGAGGGAGATGATCTGGGAGAGGACTACTGCCCCAACCAGGTGGAGAACTTTATGGGTAGCAGTATTGCCTGTCTCAAACCTTCACCCGTCGTCATTGCTGCTGCCGACGCCAGCGTACGTAGCGTAATGAAGCTTATGAGAGAGAATAACGTAGGTTGTATTCCCATCGGAATCGGCGAAAAGATCAATGGCATTTTTACTGAGCGCGATTATGTGCTCAAGGTGCTCTTGCAGGGGCCTGAGGCCGAAGAGCAGACAATCGGTAACGTTATGACTGCTGATCCGCATACCCTCTTACTCTCTAATAGCGTATCGATGGCTTTTACTTCTCTCTCGGGAGGCGGGTTCAGACATCTCCCCATTGTTGATGGTATGGAGAAGCTTGTCGGCATAGTGTCGGTTAAGGACATGTTGAAGGCCGTGCTTCGGGGTGTTATCGACGAGCTGCAATCACAGCATGCCTGATCTGTATACCCCTAACGATTTAAAGTACGGCGTCAGCCGTTCCTTGTAATAGATTAGGGGCAATAGATTAGGGGTATATTGTCACGCCATTGGCGTGACCAAAAGACAGATATACTGAGCGCGGGGCGGGGAGGCAACTTTCAGAGTTATACGCTTCTCTAAGGTGCAGTAGGAATTCTGTATGTCGAATTTTCTGACGAAGAAAGAACGCACAGTGCTCCACTCAGCTCATCGCAAAGAGCAATATTGTCGGCGCATAACTGCGCCGGCTGTGATATCGGTGTTAGGGGTATACTTGTTGTTTGGTTCTGCCT
>JAUIMJ010000270.1 GCA_030433295.1 bacterium
TACTCGATGAAATTATAGAGTCTTCCTCACTTAAGGCACGGGGAGTTGTTGGTTTGTTTCCGGCAAAGCGCAGTGGATGGGAAGATATTGACGTATACGATCCGCAAAGTGGCGCGCTATTACAGCGCGTGTGTACGTTGCGCCAACAAAGCGAGAAACGTCCAGGGATACCTAATCTTGCTCTGGCGGATTATATCGCCCCCTCATCATTGGGTATCCAGGATTACATCGGGGCGTTTGCAGTGACCGCAGGTATTGGTGTTGAAGAGCTGGTGAAGCAATGCGCCGCGGATCACGATGATTATCGTAGTATCATGGTGAAAGCTCTTGCGGACCGATTTGCCGAAGCATTTGCGGAATACTTGCACTTTCGGGTTCGTACAGAATTCTGGGGGTATGCTCCGGATGAAAAACTATCATCCGAGGATCTTATTCGAGAGAAGTATCAGGGAATTCGACCCGCTCCCGGGTATCCGGCTTGCCCCGACCATACCGAGAAACCAAAGCTGTTTGCGCTCATAGACGCACCGAATAATGCGGGTGTCACGCTTACTGAGTCTTACGCAATGTGGCCGGGTGCTTCCGTGAGTGGATTCTACTTCTCGCATCCATCGAGTAAGTATTTCGCGTTGGGGCGAATTACCCGTGAGCAGGTTGAGGACTATGCAGAGCGAAAGGGTTTTAGCCTGGAGGAAGCGGAGCGCTGGTTGTCACCCAGTCTTAGCTATGTGCCATCTCCCACACTCATAGATGCAGCGTAGATTCAATGTCAGAAAAAGCTTTGATAGTTATCCCGGCCCGAATGGGTTCAAGTCGATTCCGTGGGAAACCGCTGGCGATTATCGCCGGAAAGATGATGATTCAGCGAGTCTGGGAAATTGCCAGCGCGGTGAACAACGCGGACGCGGTGCTCGTTGCAACCGATGATGAGGCAATTCTGGAGGCCGCTCTGGGATTCGGCGCCGAGGCGGTGATGACGAGCGAGTCCTGCAGAACGGGTACCGATAGAGTCTTTGAAGCCGCGCAAAAATTTGGTGGCTCCTATCAGATAGTCTTTAGTTTTCAGGGCGATTCTGTTCTGACCCCTCCCTGGATAATAGAACAGGTATTACGAGAGATGCGTAGCAATCCGGATGTTCGCATTGCAACGCCTGCGGTGCTCCTGGAAGGTGAGGCAAAAACACAATACATAGAAGAGAAGAAGGCCGGCGGGACCACAGGAACCTCGGTTGTCTTTGATCGCTCCTACGACGCAATGTATTTTTCCAAAGGTCTGATACCCTTTCCTCGAGATACGAATGAGGATGCGCCATTGTATCGGCACATTGGTCTGTATGGATATCGCTTTGATGCCCTGCAGGCTTTCTGCAGTTTTGAGGATGGCTATTTCGAGCGCGTCGAGAAATTAGAGCAGCTTCGAGCCCTTGAGAACGGTATTGCCATTCGAGTTGTTCCGGTTGATTATCGCGGTCGTACGCCAGCTTCTGTCGATGTTGTGTCAGACGTGGCGTATGCTGAGAAGATAATAGCCGAAGAAGGGGAGTTGGTGTAGCAGCTATGGCTCTGTCGCTTTTCCTGCTCCGGCATGGAAATACCTTCGAAGCAGGCGAGACCCCGGTCCAGGTCGGTGCTCAAACCGATATCCCACTGACGTCGCGCGGGCGAGCGCAGGCCAGGGATGTTGCCGCGTTTTTTAAGCAGAGAGAAGAGATTCCGACCCATATATATTCGGGAAGTTTGAAGCGTCAGGTTGAGACGGCGCAGATTATTGCTGATGAACTGAGCTGTGAAGAACGCTGCTCACACGGTCAGGCTGCGCTGGATGAGATTGACTACGGTCTGTGGGAAGGTTTGACCGCGGAGTCCATTCAGGAAGAGTCACCTGAGGCATACCGTGATTGGACTGAGGCAGCGATTTGGCCCGAGAATATATTCAAGGGAACACTAGCCGAACATCTCAACTCGGTGAAAGCATTTCTCAATCATCTACTTGATACGCATGCACCGGAATCGAACATTCTGCTTGTTTCCAGTAACGGTGTGCTTCGTTTCTTTCGGGCCTTCGAGCCGGACATCTGGAATGCGATTTGCGCCCAGCGTCGGGTTGAAGAGTGTAAAGTAAAGACCGGAAATTACTGCACTGCTATCCTAAACGCTGGTCCTGAAATTAAGGTCGACCGCTGGAACGTTCGTCCGGAGGTTTAAATTTCTCTCCGGATAAGCGTCAGACTTCAGCAAGCTGGCCTTCCTTGATAAGGCGATTTTCGTGCTCAATTCTTTGTTCTTCCAGGACATGTCGCAAGGCTCGCGCGGTTTTCCTGTGTTGGATCACCTGGTCTCGTAATGCCTGTAATTCACCGAAGGACTCTCTTGCCAGGTCGGCATTCGCTATCGAGCGCGGCGGCGCAGCGAAGGTGTCTTTGACAGAGCGCAGGAAAGCAAACACGAGTTCGGAGGTGTCTGCGTCATAGGTGCCACAGCGATCGTCAAGCTTCTGTCGCTCAATGCGGCTGTTCAGGGGGGCAGCCTGCTCCCCGATGTTTTCAACAAGTGGTTGGTATCTCTTGTTTTTTGAATTCATAGTCCTCTAGAAATTGAATCCGACAGCAGGGCCGAAGATTCTGGAAATAAGCTTTCTCAGGACTAATGAGGCAAGAAGCGGACCAGAGGCCTCAGGCTCGTTTCTTCAGGTCGCCCTCGTCGCTGTCATTGATGGCTTTCTGCTCCAGAGTGTCGCTCTCATCAGTATCGCTTTCATTTTGGGCTGCTTCGCTGCTGGCCTGAGCTTCAA
Organism: bacterium; assembly: GCA_030433295.1. Lineage (GTDB taxonomy): Bacteria > Bdellovibrionota_C > UBA2361 > SZUA-149 > SZUA-149 > JAUIMJ01. The sequence goes on from JAUIMJ010000270.1 coordinate 2,792, forward strand.
GACCCTCGTTGCTCATGCGAAGTGTATCACCTTCGGACGGGCACTCCTCCTCTTCGGATACCGGCTCATCAACTGGCTCCTTCGCGGTAAATTTGCTCGCAGTCTCTTTCTCAATTGCCTCGCTCTGTGGCGCCTCGGGGGCCTCCAAATTGGCACGCACATTGATATCGATAGCCTCTTTGCGAGAAGAGTCAGGGCTGAGTTTGGAATCAATAGAGTGTACTGCCTGCTGATATGCCTCCGCACTCTTGATTATGCTATCGCGAACCTTGTCGAGCTCCACGTGGAGTTCCGTCGCGAGATTCGCCTTTTCCAACTGGGCCTCTTCCCTTGCTTTCTTCTGCACCTCATCGATGCGGCCCTGAAGCTTTCCTCGTTCCGAGCGTCGTCCCAGAAGCAAACCAAAAAGCAGTCCAAAAAGAAGGGCGCCCACTGAAACGAGTAAAGATTGCTGTAGGATGAGTTCTTGCATGGTAAGGTCCTTTGTTTGTTAACTTCGACCGGCCGATACGTCCCGGACAGCGCGAAAATGCACTCCGAGCATACTATATTGCACCTGCGATGCCCAATGTCCCCGGAAGATTTTTAGGCCGTGAAGCGGACTCGGTGGCTTTTCATAGAAGAGTAATGCGCTCTGAAATTCAGCGCTCTGGAAATCAGCGCTAGGGGGGGATGGCAGAGATGGTATTTCACTCCTGGTCTCGCTGTTCATTTTCCAGCAGTTCTTCAACTTCTTTCTTCTCTGCTCTGACCTCCTGCCATGTAGGCTTTAAAACCAGAGCTTTCTGATAGGAGTCTATCGCTGAGACATAGTCCCCTGTTTGCGCACGGCAAATCGCAATGCTTCGCCACAGCGATGCTATTTCCGGGTCAAAACTCACTGCTATCCTGAAGGAGGTTTCTGCTTCCTCCCATGCCCCCTGAGCCATCAGGAATTGCCCGCGAGTGATATGTGTTTGTAGTCGGTCAGGGTACTCCAGCACGAGTTTATCAATGAGCTTGCGTGCCAGACGGAACTGCCCGCTTGCGACCTGGCTGAGGAAGAGGTTGTAGCTCGCACTAAAGTAAGGAGATTTCAGATCGAGGGCGGTGTTGTACGCATCCGCGGCTTCCTGATGCCGGTCGAGACGATTCAGGGCAAGCCCCTTGTTGTGCCAGGCGACTTCATCCCTGGGATTGAATCCGATCGAGGCGGTGAATGCATCCAGTGCTGCAGCATAGTCCTTCATTGAATAGAGCAGTACGCCCTTGTTGAACCAGAGCTCGGGGTCATCCTTCTGTTGTTGTAATGCCAGTTCCAGCGCTTCGAGTGCCTCTGCTTTCTTACCAATGCGAAACAGGGCATTTGAGCGCTTGGCGTGCAGTTCGGGAAAGGTAACGCCCTGTGCATTCAGGTTCTGGTAAATCTCCAGCGCCTCCTGGTGTTCTCCCACGCTTCTGTGCTTTTCGGCGGCCTCATACTGCTCGGCGACCAAACGCATATTGACTTCCTGTGGTTCAGACTTTTTCTCCTCAGCATACGAGGCAGGGGGGAGCAGAAGCAGAATTGAGATGAAGGCAAGTCTCAAAGCACACATCCCATGTATCCTCCGGTGTACGAGATAGGCGTGGTCCTCCTTTGATGACGAGGAGAACCCGGGTCGTTCTTCCGGCAGTTCGTTTAATTTACCGCTGAATACAAATTGCTTACTCCGCGCTGCTGGCTTGTGAGGCGATCCTGAGGAACGGTCTCATCATCCCGGCTATCGTCGGGAATCGGGAACGGAAACATCAGGTTGCGGATGAGGTTATCGTCGTTCAGGCAATTTGCCAGGGTCGAACAGGTAGGTGTGTCGATAAGCGGGTCTTCGGCAACCACCTGAGCACCAACGATTTCTATCGGGTGAAAGAGACCCATGAAATGTGAAATCTCATGCGCAAAGGTTTCGCCAAGCAGACGCTCCTCGTCGTCACTGAAGACGCCGTCAGGGCCGGCGGAAGTGAAGAGGCTGACCGCGACCACACTGCGACGCGTTGGCTCGGGTGGCCCGGGAATGTCGGCCGATATACCCAGCGTTGAACTACCGCCGTCAATCCCCACTTCGCCTCCGACAAAGAGGTTAACCGCCGGACTTGCGGCGGAAGATGCCGCGGTGAGATAGAAATCGGAGCCGGTTGTGGGATCTGGCAGCACTGCATCGCCATCAATCGGAATCTGCACAACGTCCAGCGTAATCCCTGCACCCAGTTGAAATATCTCAACCATCTTTGCAATACCCGCAGATATGGAGCGAGAGGCCCCGGATCGCTGGGCGGCGTTTCCAACGAGAAAGACGTTTACGCGCAGGGTTCCGTTGCGGAGGTTTGCGTCTCCTCTGCTGGTGACCGTGAAAACGACCGGTAGGTTGGCTGAACCAGCCTGGGCGACCACGCGGTACTCCGCAAAATCGAGCACGCCGGTGTCGAAATCACGAGAGGGCGCATTCATGGTTTTTGCGTTAAAAGAAAACTCCTGCGCAAGTGAAACAAAAGCTCCGTTTGGAGCTGCGTAGTTAACTCCCTGATCACTTTCCACGGAGAGGAATCGCAGAGGCTGTCCGCTGGCCTGAACCGTGATGGAAAATTTGTTTGTGAATGGTTCCAGAGTGAAGGTGGCCGTCGCCACCCCGGTGGCATCAGTCGTCGCACCAAAGGAGAAAACGTTCAGCTCAGAATTTGTTGCCGGCGGTGTCGGTCCGCCAGTGGTTGGGGTGTCGTTTCCGCCATCATCGGTATTTGAGGAGTCGTCCCCGCCGCCTCCGCCGCCCCCGCAGGCACAGAAGAGAATAAGAAAGATACACACGGCTAGGGTACGCAGTGGCCTATGACGATTGTTCATGGAAAAAAAGCCCTCTTTCTGTTGTAGCTCTTCAGGACGATTGACGGGACAACCCCGACAGAATACGCCCTTGAGCGTCATTGGGACAAGCTACTTTACACGGGCCAGGGTAGAATAGAGTAGAATTACGACGATGGCAGGGGATTCGCCTCGATTATTTAGCCAGGCCGGCGGTTATTTGCTCAAATTTCAGCATGCAGAACCGGAAAATTCCGGCGCACACATTAACTCCTTATCGCATACGAGGCACGCAAAGATGTCCGCTACGTTCAGGGCATGTCCCTCTTATTTTGGGTGCACCCTCAGAAAACGGTACGTCCGGGAGTGTCCTCTTTACAACACTCGCTAAGCCGGCAAGGCTAAGTCTTCCTGCGAGAGCACGAAGTACTTTACCCGAGGTGTCCTGTCAGAACATCTGCCCAAAAATTAGGAGCAAATAAAGAGGCAAAGAAAAAAC
>JAUIMJ010000007.1 GCA_030433295.1 bacterium
CAGGTACAGTCTGCGAAACTCAGTATCGCTTGTGGTTCCCGGAATGCCAAAAGGATCGCGAAGACCGGGCGCCACTCCGGGGGAACTACTGTCTTTGGTTGAGAGAAGGAAACCCAGCTGTAGAGATTGTTGCAGCGGACCCAGATCGAAACCCTCGAGCTGAGCTGAGCCCACGACTTTTTGATAGGAATCGCGACGAAGCTCTCGGACAACGGCATTCTCCACCCCACCGCTATCGTCCGGAAACCCCTTACGCCGCCCCTTGTAGGCCAGGAGGGAGAGCATCCCTTCTCCCCGCCCCACAAGATCCGCTTCAACCTGAAGGCGCGCACTCTGACGCTCGGCACTGAACTGCGAATCCATGCGTCCGCTTGAAGCAAAAGCAGACGCTGCAGTGAACAAGGCATCAGCAGCTCGTTCGGAGACTTCAACCGCGGTCACCTGCTGATTGTCACTCGACACTTTTGCATGACCGCGAGCCTGAGACGCTTTATCTCTGGAGCGGCTTGAAAGCCGAATACTTGACGCCGGACCGACGGCACCGCTTCGGGCCAGCACACCACCCGTATCGACAGTGAATGCCGATAAGTCCGTGGACAACATTTCTTCGAAATCAAAACTACCACCACGCTCGTCGGTGGGGTCGTTCATAGGCACGCCATTGTAGGTCACAATAGAGAGGTTCGGGTCTCCCCCACGCACAAAACCCGTGGTTCCACCGGAGCTTTGCGGAGCCAGAACTACCGACGGCAAAGTTTCCAGCTGTGCGCTAAAATCGACTGACTCAGCAGTGGGATATTCTGTTGCAAGGGCGGAGTTCTGTCCGGCAACAATCCTAATTCCGAACCAGGGCTCTTGGGCCACAGACGCAGAAGGCAAAAGTAGCGGAAGAAAACAAAACAAAAAAAACGCAAAGCTGAAACGGGAGCACCACTTTCGCAAGGGGATCCGTGAACATGCCAGGGCATGTTTCCCAAAGGACAATCCCTGCATAATGCTCTGTCTCAACAAGAACCTCACGACCCCCCTCCTACCTCAACATGTAACACCTCTGTATTTTCCAGCTGATGCGCGGTAAAATCTCTATGAACCACCGTATTTCGAAAAACTTTTATCGAAACTGGTGTTTCCCCCCAGTCCCAGACCGGCTCGGGGATCGGCGCGGGGTTTGACCAAATATGTTGAGGCGGTTTTGGTATATACGAAAACAGCCCCCTGGCCTCATTGACTCGCTCTCGCAGGACATATCGTTTGAGGAATTCCCGCATCTCCTCAACGGAAGTTTTGTATTTCACCCGTTGACCGTATTTTTCTCTCAGCGCCTTCAGAGTTGAGGCATCAGAAATACCCGCAGTCAAGTCGCAGATAAACGGACTTTGCGTCATCCCAAGACATCCGACGAGCAAGGGTTCGTTTGCAAAAAAACCAAAGCGGGCCTGAGAAAACTGTAGGTCAAAAGGTTCGAAATTTCGCGGGGGTATCTGGTACACTCTGCCCGAGTCGGCTACAACCTTAAAATGGTAGGTGACCGACATTGGGGTATCCAACCAGGCAAGCACCGGGGAGGGAGTGTACCACCTGGTGCCAACAATCAAAAAGCCAAGAAGACAGAGCGAAAAGCGAGTGTTAAACAATCGAGATACTGATGCTGAATCAACTCTCACTACAGCAAGCACTACCGAAAGGCAGAGAACGATCCATTTCCAAAAAAGAATACCACTCGATAGAAATATGCCAAGGTGCATTCCCACTAAGGCCAACAACCCAAAGACAAGATACTTCCTTCGACACAAAAACATCACTACAAACAACTCGAAGAAATAGCTGCCAATCATCAGCACAGGCCCTAATCGAAAAACATATTCTGCCAGCCACGAAACATCGAGCCAGTGAAGGTTCGTCAGCCAGGCATTCTGATGCACTGCCGCAAGGAATAAATTTGAGAGATCATCATGTCGCAACCACTCTAACTGCATCTTCCCTATCCCCGGCCGAAAGTAGTACAGCGCGAGAAATGAGATAACTACCGCGAAAAAGCTCTGGGGCTTGAACAGACGAAAGCGCTTACCCAAAAGATACACTACGGCAATCAACAGAACATCAATCAGGGGACTCTTGTCGGTCCAGGAGAACTTCAGAGGATGTGAGAGATGAGCTAAGATCACACCGAGCTGAACAACAAACAGGCTCAGAAATGCAGGTCGCAAAAACGTAAGGAGTGCCAGAAGTACCAGGACGCTTCGATCAACAATGTGGGAGTGCCCAACAAAAAAATTGTATTCGTAGACCGAATAACACCATGCAAAGATGAAAATCGCGGGAAAGAGAAGCACACGGGGGTCAAATCCCTCCTCCTCAGCCCAGCTGACTCGAGTAAGAAAAAGGGAGCACACAAGCGCCAGCACAAGAGCGGTTGCACCCCAAACGCTGCCGAGTGAGAAGAACAACATCCAATCTGTTTCGAATACCAGGGGAGGTATAAAGCGACAGTATCTATAGCTCACTCCCAGCAGCAGGCTTACGCCGGCAAGCAAAGCAAACTGCAGTGAGTCAGAACGCCTGATCAGATTAGCAGCAGAATCCATAATGACCCGGGGAAAACAGTTCATAACGTCAAAAAACTACATGGCGGGCAAACGCTCAGGAGCTTTCGCAAACCGAGCAGGAAACACCCACTTCGATATAAAAAAACCTAAAAGCAAGCACCCCGCTACACCCCTCTATCGATTTTACGGTCCGTGGAGGCACGGATGAGAGCATACGCAACTCCCGCAATAATCCCCACACCCCTCGGAAATGCTCGAATCATACTGAAAGGGACATAATACAGGTTCTCCAGTCCGCAGCGCCTGGTCATTCTTATCGCCATCGGTAGTGGCAGCAGAGAAAGCAACACCAGCCCTAGTAACAGCAGGCTGAAGTCTTCAACGAGGATGCCGAAGGCGAAAAAAGCGATCAACAATAACGCCATTACTGGTTGAAAATGATCGGTAAGATCACTATAGGAATCACCGGCGAGTCGACTCGGATGAAGCTGATATAGGTGAATTCTCGAAATCCCATGGCGAAACTGCTTCTTGAGGTACGGCAGAAGGCCCGTCGGGTGATAATGATGAACTTTTGATTTTTTGTTGAACTGCAGTTCCTTCCCAAGTGCCTTTATCCGAAACGCAAGCTCCGCATCCTGAGCAAGGGGTAAGTTTTCACTGAAGCCACCGACCTCCTCAAGGACCGAACGACGGTAGAGTACATTAAAGGAAGCAAGAAAATTCACCCGCTCCGGCATGCGCAAATGCCGCTCTATTATTTCCTCATGGATGAGCCGAGCGAGGAGAGAACCTGACTCCGCATTTCCATAACTTCCGCCAACACCGGCTATCTCCGGTTTTTCCATATAGGGGAGCAAGAGAGAAAGTGCGTCGGGCTCAGTCACACAATCAGAGTCGATGAACCAGACTAAATCCGTGTGAACAGAACGATAGCCAGCATTTCGCGCCGCCCCGGGGCCGGATCCCGCTGAGTCAACGATTCGAACATCAAAGCTCTCCGCGATCCGCACCGAGTCATCTTCGGAATGGTCATTTGCAAAAACAACATCATCGAGCTGCCCGGCATCTCTAATTACCTGAAGCGCACTCAGACACTGAGCCAGTGTTCGGGCGCAATTTTTACCGGGAATTACCAGAGAGACACTTGGTCGCATCAGTCACACTCAGAAAATCGATCGCAGAAGAATCACACTCCACGAAGAACACAATTCGCACCGTAACGATGCCTAAACTATGGCTCAGCTATCGCAGCAAAAGCTCTGTAACCTTAGCTCATTGAGACGAGGTACGTCAGTAAGAATAGATCCTGCCGGATAAAACGTATATCTTGACGAGCGTCTATATCTCGGGAACGATCCTGGCAGCAAACCGCTCTTTCGGAGACAAATCAGTGCGATTTCTCAGACAAATATACCGTTTCATTGTTCGATTGCTTATAAAAGTACAACCGAAACCTCCGGCGGCACAACCTCTGCATGACAAGAGAATGGCGCGTGCCGTTTTGCTCGGCGACCGTCTGGAACTTCTGAGACGCCTCCCTCACGGAGGCACGATAATGGAATGCGGTGTTGACGAGGGGCATTTTTCGCAACACATTTTGGATATCTGTAAACCGAAGCAGCTGCTATTGGTCGACACCTGGGGCACAGCTCGATTCTCAAGCGAGAAATTGGATGCTGTCTCACGACGCTTTGAGCAGCAGATACGAGACGGAGAGGTGGTAATCAGACGAATGCTCTCTACCGAAGCGCTGCAGGAATGTTCTCCGGAAAGCCTTGATTGGGTTTATATAGACACCAGCCATGACTACCACACCACACGAGAGGAGCTTGAGCTGGCCGCAAGCCGCGTACGAAAAGATGGTATTATCTGTGGACACGATTATACGATCGGCTCATGGACGAGCTACATTCGTTATGGGGTGATTGAAGCGGTAAACGAGTTCTGTAACAAAAACAACTGGGATCTGATTTTTCTTACCAATGAACCCAAGAGAAATCTCAGCTATGCCATTCAACGGTCTTCACTGACAACTTCTGAAGACTGAGATTCCAATCTACGGCGACGTGCCTCCAGTACGAGTAGCCAGAGCCACTGGGTAATGACCACCGAGACAGCCGCCCCGGTTGCCCCGGACATGGGGATAAACAACAAGCACGATACTGTTAAAATCAGTGCCGCTCCCCAGCTGGCCTTAGAAATAAAAGTCACCTCTCCTCTGCACATGAGATAGGGCCTGAGCCAGAGGAAGGGAAAATGAAAATAGGAAACGAGCAAAAGCTGCGTAGGCAGAATTGCGTCGATATACGTTTCACCAAAGCACCAGATAATCAGATCCGGTAAAACGAAGTAAATGGCAAGGCTGACCGGGAGCGTCAAAGCAACCATGAGCCCGGTAAACCCACGAATAAAGGGAGTTAAGGAGGACCCATCGGCGATCTGGGCTGATATCTTTGGAAAAATAACCTGCTCAAGAGGATGCAATATCAGACCCACCTGTGAACTCAGGCGCCGAGCCAGATCATAGGGGGCAACCAGAATCGGAGAAGTAAACAGACCCAGAAAAAGTATATCGGCGCGATTCGTCAGTCGAGCTCCCACGGCACTCAGCATCGTGGCGATAAACATACTTTTTCGCTCCCGTAAGGCTGGGACAATCGAGGAGCGAGCTGAGGGTGCGAGGGGGTACAACCTCATCTCAATCAGGGTCTGCCGACAGAACACTGCCAGCACCAAAATACGAAGTACCCAGGAGAGAACAATCGCGGACGCCACAGCAACTGCCGTATCAGAATAGAGCAAGAGAGTCAGCACCAACGCAAACTGTAGTAGAGCAGACCCCGCACGCCACCACGCTAAAACGGCAAAACGCCCCCCAAGGCGGAGCATCGTGCGCATAGGCTCATCAAAGGACATCACCAGCGGCTGAATCGCAAGAACGGCAAAGACAAGAGCGCTGGATTCATTCTTCGCAAAAAGACTACCGGCATAGGACGAGACAAGCAGGAGAAAAAGAGAGATACATATACCGCCGAATATCTCCAGAACAAAGCTACCCGCTACCAGGGCACTCGCCTGACGGATTCGTCTATCCTGCCGTAACCTTGGTATTGCAATTGTCAGCACTTCCCAAACTCGAAAATCGAGGATCGCCGAAGCTACTGCGCTCCAGGCCAGAGCAAGACCCAGAACACCGAACTGTTCCTTTGAAAGCGTTCGGGTAACCACAACCATTTGAAGAAGCATAAGAACCGCGACTACGACATTTGCGATACTCAGCTGGCCAACCGCCCAAACTGACGGAAGCTTTACCCTAAAAAGAGCAATATAATCTTTGGCAGTCTTTACGCTCATCAGATTCCGGATTCCCCGGTTTCAGCAAACATTCTCACGATTCGCTCGGCCCTCCCCTGCCAGGTGTACCTCTCTCGCACGAGATTCCTCGCACGCTCTCCAAGAGAATCTCTGAAAGATGTATCATCAGCGAGCTGGTCAAGCGCTCTACACCATTGCGTCGCATCTTCAGGATCTACCATTAAGGCCGTGCTGCCATGCTCCAGTACCTCATGAAGCACTGCGTGATCCGAAATCACTATAGCCTTTCCCGCGTCCATATATTCGAACAGCTTCATTGGTGAGAACCAGCGAGAAGTGTCCTGCCCCCCATAGACCTCGATACGGCGCTGATACGGAGCGATGAGCACATCCATGGCAGCAAGATAGCGAGGAATTTCTCCCGGAGCGACAAAACCGTGGAATACTACGTTATCACTTCTGTTTGGGCCGGAGGTATATCTTTGAATATCCCTGGGCTCGCCACCGATAATGTGAAAATCAAAATGTGGTCTCTCCTCTGCGATCTTCAAGATAAGCTCGATACCCCTGCCCTCGTACAAATGCCCACAATAGCCGATCCTGAGCGCACTCTTCCTCTCCAGATCGACCGGCTTTATTGCCTCGTAGTTTTTGGGAGTAACGGCATCAGGCTCAACCACGAGCGGTGCATCAAGAGAAAAAGCCGATTGATAGTCTCTCGCCAATGCTTCACTGATAACAATCACGGCACGTAAATTCCTTTGTCGGAGCAAAAATCGAGTTAACTGCGTGCTGAAGCCAAGGGGCATTGCATGGGCCTCATAGATGAAGGGTGCAAGTCCGGCGCAGAACGCCGAAGCGAAGTAGTGACGACTGAATATCAGATCGGGAGTAGTAGCGCGGAGAATACCTCGAAGCTGATACGCATATTGTAGTTCTCTCCCATAGGGTGATGCACGCTTCGGGAGGCACTCGATGTTCAGTCCCCTCGGCACACCATAGTAGTCGCACAAGTGATCTGGATCACAACTCTCTCCATCAACACGACGACCGTAGAGAACGACATCGTGCCCGACAGCCCTCATCGCCGCCGCCATTTGAACCACGTGAATGCTGTTGGCCTGCCGGGAAGGAAAATACGAGCCAGAAAGATAGCTAATTCGCATGCGCTTCGACTCCCGAGTTTGAAGCATAGGCAATCTCAAAAGCATCAGGCAGAACCACCCCATGAAGCTCCCGCAGAAGTACCGCAGGTCGATAACTACCAACACATCCCAGGTACGTGGCTGGCATACCAAAACCGACCTTGTTCCTCTCGAATACGCTATCAGGAATACAATCCCTATAGGCTTCTCTAAGCACCGATTTGGGCCCTCTGAAAAAGTGAAGTCGTTCTGGAATACGAAATGCCAGCTCAACCACATTTCGGGCTAGAAAAGGCACCCGAGCCTCCAGTGATTCGGCCATTGTAGCCCTGTCAACTTTAGTGAGAATGTCATCGGGCAGGTAGCGATGGAAATCGAGATACTGCAGACGGGTTTTTATCGGCAGATCGCTTCGCCAATACTCTCGCCAGGCCCAGTAGTCGTCGTAGTCGGATGGTATCGAAAACTGGCGGGCAAACAATGCGCGCTCTCCATCACTCAGCGAAGACATATGCTTCCCATATCCGGCAAGCGGTGGCGCAAGGAAAAGAGAAACCAGATTCATCGCCCGCCGAAGCACGCTCTTGTGCCTGAATATCAACTTCCCTCGCTCCCAGAGGGCATACAATGCGGCACTTCGGTAGCCGGGTTCGCGATAGCGTTCATATCGCGAATAGCCTCCAAACAGCTCATCACCACCATCCCCCGACAAAGCGACTACTACCTGCTCACGCGCAAGTTTTGCGACGGCATGCGTCGGAAAGGCAGAGGTGTCAGCAAAGGGTTCGTCAAACCATTGCCTGAAGATCTCCATATCAACTTCAGACTCACCGAACACCTGCGCATACAGCTCTACATCCAGATGCGCAGCGACCTCTTGCGCGAAGGGTATTTCATTCTTCGCCTGCCCAAACCCAATAGAGAACGCTTTCATCCCCGGCTGAATGCGAGCAGCCTCGTAGCTGATTATGCTTGAATCAACTCCGCCGGACAGAAAGGTTCCCACGGGAACGTCCGCGATGAGCTGATCCCGCACCGACTCTTCGATCGCCTCTCTGACCTTTGTCGCTGCCCCTGATATATCCATGCTGTGGTCGGGTTCGACCTCAAGCCTCCAATAGGGTTTCTCTGCATCAAGACACCCTTCCGCCGCCCGCATTACAAGCATGTGCCCGGGTCTGAGCTGAAAAACATTTTTATATCCGGTTTTCGGTGGAGGGATTGATTGGTACGTAAGAAAATCGTAATAGGCATCGAGGCGAGGTTCCAGAGAACCCTCGAGGGCCGCATTTATTGCTTTAATTTCGGAGGCAAATAGGAAACTGTGTGAATCCCAATAATAGTAGAGAGGCTTTATCCCTACGCGGTCCCGCCACAATCGCAGGCTGCGGTTACGCATATCGTACAAAACTATGGAAAACATTCCGTCAATGTGTTCGACAAAAGAATCCCCCCACTGCAAATAGGCGGTAAGTAACACCTCAGTATCAGAACTTGTCCGAAAGGAATGCCCCAGCGCTTCCAGTCGCTGACGCAATCTCATATATCCGTATATTTCACCGTTAAAGACGATACAGACATCTCTGTTCGTAGAGAACATTGGCTGCATAGCACGCGGGTCAAGATCGACAATTGCAAGCCTCAAAAAGGAAAGCGTGACCCACTCATCTGACCATAGCTCTCGAGCATCAGGACCCCGATGGAGCAGCGCATCGCTTGCCGCTTCATACGCAGCATCACGCCTGGTTCCTCCAACAAATCCACACATATGTTCCTCTCTAATGCGTCAGGGACCCGCCCTCACAATGACTCCTCATCGGAGAGATTGGAAAAGCGCCACCCAATCTTTTGACACCTCTCCGGCATCAAGGTGGTCATCAATCCACGCACGAGCCCGTTCGGCACGCGCGCACGCTTGCTGCGGATCTGTAAGAGTCTGCTCGATCGCATCACAAAGAGACCCCGCGTTCGAAACCTCCACAAGTAAACCTCGGCCATCACCGAGAAGCTCTCCCGGTCCAAAATCACAGTCAGTCGCTACCGCCGGAATTCCAAGAGCCATTGCTTCTGCAAGCGCATTGGGTGACCCCTCATGGTCACTACAAAGCACAAAGCAGGACGCATCCCCGATCGCCTCAGACAGCTGGTCACTAAACCCCGGCAGCTCAATATGCTCCGCCAAACCCTCCGCGCGAATCAAGTCTAATATCTCATCGTATAACGGTCCATCCCCAAACCATGTAGCCCGAAAGTCACAACGAGTATGTAATTCCTTAAGCGCAGCGACAAACAGATCGGGCCGCTTTTCAGCACTCAGACGCCCCGCAGCAACAATATGCGGTGTCTCAGCAGGATGAGCCCCGATATCCCTGCGGCCCTCATCGAAGACCAGCCCATTTGGTAAGTACGAGACTTTTCCTCCCAGATCCGGCCAACGCTTCGATACCTGCCGCATAAGCCCCTGTGAATTGCATACCACGGCTGCCGCCCGACCAATACATCTGTCGACCCACCACCACGCAATCTTCTCCTTGAGAGTGAGTCCTTCACGAAAGGTATTTCCGGAGATGCGACACACCCAGGCGGTGTTGGATTTGATAACCGCAGCTCCGGCAAACTGTCCCGTATAAAATCCGTTACTCACTAGAACATCAGGCCTCTCCGCACGCAGCAAAGCGCGCAACCGCCAGACCGTACGCGCACTCGCAATGATCGAGGAATGGTCGAGCACAAAAACCTTTACAGTCTTAGGAACCGTAAAGCTCATTTCGTGACGAAGCAATACAAGGCTGACGTCGTGCCCAAGCGAGTCGAGCGAGCCAGCGATAATACTGGCCCACTTCTCAGCACCACCCTGTGAAAGACTACTACTGAGAATACAAATCTTCATTCCCGTTTCGCCTTTCTCGATGCAAAACGCCACCATTCAACTAGCTCAGTCGCGAGCTTGTCTGCGTCGAACCTACTACTCATCCTTTCAATAGCGGCACGCGATATCAATTCACGTCGCTCCGCGTCCTGCCTCAGCTCTGCAATCAGCTCGACCCACTTTCCCAACTCTCCGGCGGGCATAATAAACCCACTCTCCTGGTCCACAAGTATCTCCTCTACACCCGGAGTCGCGGTCGTTAAGCAAACACATCCGGCAGCGGCAGCCTCTTTGAGCACATTTGGCAGACGCTCGTTTTTATATACAGAATGCATGAGAAAATACTCCGCCTCTCCGAGGGCTTCTCCCAGCACCTCGTGAGAGACATGCCCAAGAAAGCAAATACTATTCGCCAAATCCCTCTCTTGAACCACTCTCTCAAATTCGGCACGCTTGGGGCCATCGCCAAAAATCTTAAGCTTCGTATCGGGGAATTTCTTAATCAGCGCTTCCGCAATTTCTATCGCCTCACGTATCCCCTTTTCCGCCATAAGCCGCCCAGCCGCGACCAGCAGTCCGGGCACTTTTTTGCGCGGATAGAAAGCACGAAGTTCAACTCCTCGGCGTGATACAAAAATTCTCTCAGACGGAATACCTTTCGAGCTCACCTCATCTCGTGTCACCTCACCGAGGGTTCTCAGGCCATGACATCGCAAAGCAGAATCAAAACTGATCGGCAACGCCAACTGCGTATCATATCCGGACAAGCTCATGAAAACCACCTGCTCCGGCAGGCGCTCAAGAAGTAACCAGGCAAGCATAGCCGGGGCATGTCCCCAGTATACTTGCACGATATCAACCGGATTACGCTCCAAACGCCTTACGAGATCAAAACAACGCAAGGACCAGAAAAGGTAGACTAAGGTTACCAGCGGTCGACGCCACCAGCCGCGTATCAGGCGAGACCAAAGGCGAAATACCAGCAGAGGATGGAGCACTGCATACCATGCCCCCCGAGCAACACTGGTAATGGAAGAGTAATCAACCGGGATCGACTCCACGCCCTGCTGTGCCGCGAGCCTGCTATGGCCCACGGGCCTTCGACGCAGACAGGCGACCTCTGCTTCGATACCAAGAGCACAAACAGCCTTAAGCTCTACTGAGAGGAATGCCTCAGATGATCGTGGGAATTCCATGGTCACGTATATGACCCGTTGCGGACTGGAAGATTTTTCGGCAGGTGCGTTTACGTTCATCAGGCGTCGTGAAAGTGATAGTACCCTTACTTTATCTCGCTAACACGAAACGGTCGCAAGACAAATCCCCGGCGCCATCTCGGGCGGAGAAACCTTCAATCCCTCGCTAAGCGGAGATGACCGGCAGCGCCTAAACATAGTAGAAACCGGGGTTTAGTTACCACAGAGCGCACAGCTGCTAATTGCTTTTTCGTACATGAGAATCCCATCTCTGTTTTGGACTATCATCAATACTCTCCCCAAGTGTCCCTGACACATGCGCGGAAAAGCAGAGCTAAATGCCAGCGCCGCCTGGTGTACACAGAAAATCTGAGCAACCTTTCATGTTGCAGGCACATTTTACCCGGTGCCATCGTTAGAAGAATACAAAGAAGAAGACTTGAGGATACGGGCTCGAAAGGATAGTCTCCGAGAGGTTACATGCAACTCTCAGAAGCCGCCGGAATCCGGAATGAACGTAAAATCAGTTTTTATTATCGTACCTGTTTTCAACGAGGCCCAGGTATTACCCGAAGTAATACGCTCCTTGAGAGAGAAGTTTCAAAACATCGTGGTTGTCGACGATGCATCCTCGGACGACTCAAACTCCATCGCTAAGCGTGAAGGTGCCACCGTGCTTCGACACATGATAAATCTAGGACAAGGCGCCGCACTGCAGACCGGTATCGACTACTGCCTCGAGAACGGGGCGGAGTATATCATTACCTTTGACGGCGACGCTCAGCATAGCACGGAGGACCTTGAGAAGTTACTGGATCCACTCTTTCGTGGAGAAGCGGATTTCGCCCTTGGCTCTAGATTCCTGGGCGAGACTGAGGGAATGCCGAGATCTCGCAGCCTCCTCTTAAAACTAGCCCTGTGGTTTACCCGGGTAACATCTGGACTTGCGATTACTGACACCCACAACGGCTTGAGAGCATTTTCAGCAAACGCGGCTCACCACCTCAATATCTCGTTTAACCGAATGGCGCATGCAAGCCAGATTTTGGAGCAGATTGGGGAATCGGGGCTACGGTATTGTGAAATTCCGGTAACCATCCGCTACACCAACTACTCACTAAGCAAGGGTCAGCGCAATCGGGCGATTTTTTCGGTGTTATGGGAATACTGGAGCGGAAAGCTACTCAAGTAACGATGCTCTGGCCAGGCAAGTCGGAACCACAGATTGTGACATCGATGATAGTAGAGTATCGGCGATACCCTTTATGGAAAAGCCAAATGCCGGGGAATGACCAAAGCAGGTCCCCTAGAGTGCGAGACTACCTCAAATGAGTGATTATTTTTTACCCAGAGATTACTGCCCCAACCCGCCAATAGCTCACGGAGGAGAGCCCTACTGGACCGAACCCAGAATCAAATTGAGTCATAGATATCAGTACCACGTATACCAGCTCGCTGCGGCGATAGCTTCGAGAGAATCACGCTTTTCCATTGCTGACGTCGGCTGTGGTCCGGCAACTAAGCTACTGCACTTCTTTGGCGAAAAGTACGAATTGTACGGCTTTGACCTGCCCGAATCCATTCAGATATGCAAGCAACGACACGAGCGAGGTGTGTTTTCCGAAGTGGATTTTGACGGTGCCGTCAATAGCGACGGATTACAGAAGAAGTTCGAACTTATCATTTGCGCCGATATTATTGAGCACCTGGCAAACCCCGCCTATCTGATCGACTTCATTCGTGACATTGCGGCCCCGGACGCAAAGATTCTCTGGAGCACTCCCAACAGAAACAGACTTTACGCCTCCGAGACACTCTCACCAGCAAATCCTGCACACGTAAGAGAGTGGTCCGATAGTGAGTTTAAACAATTCGTCGAGTCCTTTGGCTTTACCGTCCTACAACAATTGCACTTTCCGATTATGCGGCTTGGCTTTGATCTCTATTCAATTCAGAATCTGGCAATGAGAATTTCAGATAGCGAACGTGCGAACCCCAATCAACTCCTCGTATGCCAATACGAATAGCCCCGTCACTCCCGAAGAGAGAGTGCATCTCTTTCAACAGAGCCTCTCAAACAAACGAGACAGAGCAAGACAAATTGCGGGCCTAGAAACCAAACACCCACAAGGAAAGGCAATCCTTATCTAACTAGGAAATCTTTGAGCGCAGTAGGGTTATTGTAGGTCCTTTGATAATTTCATAGGGCGATTTCAGAAAGGGATCTGCGATTTCTGCGAGCCTTCTTGGACTAATCGGGCGATCGTATTTTGGACTCAATGCATCAAAGGTGTCGTGGATACCGTATTCAATTATGTATTGGTCACTCTTTCCACTGAATTTATCAATATGCCGGTAATTCAGAAACGGAACGCCAACCCAGGCAATATACCGCGTGAATAAATTCTTGTTTAGAAGGTTTGTAAAATGAAACGCAGGTTTTGCGTATAGGCCAATCAAGCGATAAAGAGAATCTGAATCCATCCGCTTGGTCAACGGACGTAGAAAATACTTCCAGCGAAACATCTGAAAAAAGGTTTTTGCGTAAGAATGAATAAACACCGCTCCACCTGGCCGAAGGTGCTTTAGAATACTTTTTACGGTCTCTTCGGGATCCGGAGTGTGTTGCAAAACGCGATGACAAAAAACAACGTCAAAACACTCTTTCTTGAAGGGAAGCGAAGTGATATCGGCCTGAACGAACTGAACACGAGGGTGATTCACGTTCTTAGCAGCCACATCGACCCCCGCAAGGTCCACCGAGATCACATTCGCGCCCAGCGAGAGTAGTACTTCTGTATCGGCTCCTGCACCACAGCCGCACTCGAGTACCGTTTTACCTTCGAAAAAGTTTGCAGGCCAGTTTGTTCGACGGAGAATGGTGTTACGTCGGTCTTCCGTGCCATTGACCGAATCGAGCTGGAGAGTTGCGTGCTTTTCTCTGAGCAAAGAAAAGTTCCCGCTGGAGTAGGAAACATCAGGGGAGAACCTCGGTATACCCCCTACGACCTTAACGCCCTTCTCAAGTGACTTCGACTCGCCATCAACAAACACGGGGCTGTGTCCATCCAGTTCAAAGTACGAAGAAAAATGCTTATTAATCATATGACTGAGGAGCTAGGGAGCTTAATTTCACACCTGACGAGGATGAATACCGTAATACCCCCCTAACGGCAAGATACATAACGATACGACTCAAACACGCATTACATGTTTTTCGATAACTCTAGTAGACAACTTCCCTAGTATAATCGACGATACGACAGGTATGGTGATTACAAAATAGCCGAAAAGATTTTGCGGCAATACGGGTGTACGCAGAAGCGGAAACAGCGATCATGCAAATCAGAAACAAATACTATCCCGTATCCCCCTGTAGTATTCTATGCTCGTCATAGGGCTCAGGTCTGCTTGGCCCTGCGTTTAGCAAATATAACCGGTAGCGTTGTCAAATGAACACATTCCAGTCCACGGCGATAATCTTACTGATAGGTCTTCTCCTTTGGATCCTTAGAAACCTCAGGCGCGGCAAAACCCCTCCCCTCACAGCATTTGCATGGATGGGTCTGACCGTTTTGGCCATGTTTACCATTTTAAATCCGGAGACCACCGTAACCCTGGCGGCTATACTCGGTATCGGTCGTGGTTCTGACCTGGTGTTTTACATTGCCATCGTCGGCGGATTTGTCGGGTTCTATGCTTGCTACATACAATTTAGAAGACTTGAATCTAAGCTCACAATACTCATTCGACAACTTGCTCTACAGGAAGAAAAATTGAGTTCTGCAGTGGCTGAGCTACAGTCGAAACAAGGCTAACAAAAGGTACTTCGAAGGAGTCAGGCAAAACTTGGAATTCGGGCATACGTGGTGGCACGGCCTGACCCGTAAACAAAAACGTGCGTTACGCAAAGCAAGAAAGGTCGCATGTTATTTACCAGCTCAACCTTCCTTCTTTTCTTTCTGCTCACTACAATTTCGTATTGGCTCTTACCGACAAAGCGGAGTCAGAACATTCTTCTCCTGTGTGGCAGTTACCTTTTCTATGGTTGGATTCATCCATGGTATTGCATTCTAATTGCATCATCGACCCTGCTTGACTATGTCGCCGGGAAGAAGATAGCAGCCTCAAGCAAGCAGGGGGTAAGAAAAGTATGGCTTCTGTCTAGTATTGCATGGAACCTTTCGCTACTTGGATTCTTTAAATACTGCAACTTCTTCCTCGACTCCCTCAACGACATCTCCAGCACCCTCGGCCACAGTGTTCAATTCCAGCTCTTACCAATAGTGTTACCCGTCGGTATTTCGTTCTATACCTTTCAGACGTTGAGCTACACGATTGACATATACAGAAAGCAGTTAGAGCCAAGAGAAAGTCTTGTTGATTTCGCCCTTTTCGTCTCCTTTTTCCCTCAGCTCGTCGCCGGCCCCATTGAGAGAGCCAGACGTTTCCTACCACAGATAGAATCACCCCGAAGCATCCATCCTGAGCAGGTCATACAGGCGACATCCCTAATGCTGAGGGGGTTTTTCAAAAAGCTCGTTGTTGCTGATAATGTGGCAGTTTTCGCAGACCAGATCTTTTCCCTCAGGCAGCCATCGATGCTCCTCCTTGCAGCCGGAACGCTTGCCTTCAGTGTTCAGATTCTCGCCGACTTTTCAGGTTACACGGATATCGCGAGAGGTGCCGCCCGGCTACTGGGCTTCGACCTTGTCGTAAACTTCAGACAACCATACCTCGCCGTGACCCCTTCGGATTTCTGGCGCCGATGGCATATCTCTTTCTCAAGCTGGATACGAGACTATGTTTACATTCCCCTGGGCGGCTCACGTGTCGGCAAAGGTCTGCCGTTTGCAAGGGTAATCATTCTCACTATGGGAATTAGCGGGCTCTGGCATGGGGCCGCGTGGAATTTTGTCGTCTGGGGCTTGTATCACGGGGCGCTTCTCTATTGCTACCACGTGATGGGGTTTGGCGGTGCGTGGAGGCCACAGAGTGCTCCCGCAACGCTGTTCGCCTGGCTACTGATGTGCGTGTTTACCTTATTTGGCTGGAGTATATTTCGAACTTCATCGCTATCCTGGCTCTCTCGGGTCCTGAGCGAGGGCACGTGTATTGGCTCTGAAGAACAATATTTGATTGCGATTCATGTCATAGTGCTGACAGCACTCTACTCGCTCCCTTTGCTGCTGAAATGTTACATCGATCACTACGAACCAAGGAATAAAGTCCTCCAGGCGCTATGGGATAGCGCCGCATTCCTACTCCTGCTTGTGTTTGCAAAAGAAGCCTCTAAAAACTTTATCTACTTTCAGTTTTAGTTATGACTAAAAAAGACTATTTTTTCGGGCCGGGCATATTCTTCTTCACCGTCGTATCCTGCCTCGCCCTTTTTGGTCACGGGAGTCACTGGATACCAAGTGGCGCTCTTCTGGATACAACGATACAGGAGATACAAAAGGCAAACGCTCAAATCATACTGATCGGAAACTCAATCCTCGATCATGCAATTGATGAAAACATAGTAAGCGAAGAACTGGGTTGCACTACATACAAACATGCCGTTCCTGGATCGGCGTCTGCTTCCTGGCATTTGTCCACAAAAAACATTTTGCCAAAGCTGTCCCAAAAACCGGAATGGGTAATTGTTTTTTTTCGTGACGATTATCTCAGCAAGCCTCGCTACCGAGTGTACGATTATTATTACAAAAAACTTCTCCTCCTTACCCATACTCCCGAGCCACTGCTGGAACAGCTCGCATACCAGCAGACCGAGAGTCCGCTGGCAGATCTCCTGTACAGAAACCTGGGCTTTTTCAGGAAGAGAAGAGGGTTTAGGAACAGTTTTGAAAACTACGCCAAGTATGTGAGCAACTATCTCGCAGACTCCAACATTTCGATCCGAAAGGCTTCGAGTCGTGTATTTGCCAGAGTTAACATGGACCCCGAGCTACTCCAGGAAAAAACTACCGCAGCTGAGCGGCATGCCGAAGCAGACCAGAGCGTTTTTCAAAATCAGCGTGATACAACGTTTCTCCCAGCTATTATTTCTAATATTACATCTCAGGGCAGCCGCCCCATTTTCGTTCGCCTGATGCGGCGAAGAGATGGGAAGAAGGAACCCCAAGCGGCCTGGCTGATACAGTACATGAACGAGCTGAAACAATACCTGGACGCTCAGGGCATCCCGCTTATTGATTTAAGCTCTGTGCCAGGTATCTCGGAGGAACTTTTTACGGATGGCGACCATCTGCGTATTCCGGATGGACGAAGGATAGTCAGCTCTGAGTTCGCACGACGTCTGCTTCCACTGCTTGAAAATGGCGTTCATTGCCGGAGTGGGGCGCGAGTCTATCCAAACACCACACCCACAATAAACTCAGCCAACTGAGCAAGAAACGGCAAGAGCAAAAGACAAATCCCCGTGCTCCCCATCACCAGGATCGCCGCAAGTGAAGACCGTCCCTCGAAGAGGGCCGATATCGTAATCGTGTTGGTCCCCAGGGGCATAAACGCGGCAATTACAAAAAGTCGGATATGATCGTCGCTTAGGGTGCAGCCAAGAAACATGAAGGTCGAAACAACCAGTAAAAACACTGCCGGCATGATAAGAAGCTTGGCGAGCAGGGCACAGAAGATAGCTCGCCTATCAAATTCGGGAGTGCGCACCGTGCCAAGAGCAATTCCGATTATCAGGAGACCAATCATACTATAGGCCCCTCGAGACATCAGGCTCAGGGGAACGAGAAAGTCCGGAAATGGCACACGGAAGTAGTTCAGCGTCAGAGCGAGCAATGCTCCGTATAGAATCGGCAAATGAAGTAGTCGTCGCAGTGAGTCACGCGGGGTGTATTCCGTGCGCGCAGCAATATAGAATCCGTAGGTAAAAACTGAAAACGCAACGCCCAGGGTGAGCATGACGAATTCTGCGACAAGTTGGTCACCGTAGAGAGCGATAACAACGGGAACACCAAAGTAGCCGAAGTTCGGAGTTGAAGTTCCCAGGGAAAGCAGATTGGCTCGGGTGTCGCGCAGGAAAAAACCTGAGAGACGGTAAACGAGAATCGCCGAGGTGACACAGCTTAAGGTCACCATCACTGTAAATACAAGTGAGGGAAAGGAAAGTTTACCCTTAAACAACTCGAGGAACACAAAGAGCGGGGTAACGAGATACACTAGCAAATTTGCCAGGTCCTTCAGAGATACCGGCTTGAATCGGCCAAGTAGAAATCCCAAAACGATGCAAATAAGCAGCGAAGAAAAACGGGTGTATACGGGAAGAATTTCGCTAAGCACCAGAACTCCTAAACATATCCATTAGCAACACACAGCTGTCACATTACGACCGAGCTATCGGGGCCATAAGAATCAAGCCCCGAAGAATCCGGCCGGACCCTTGAGCAATACTACTCTCTTCTGAGCTCAACTACCTTCTCCCGAGAACTGCTGCCCTTTACAATTTCCAGTCTCGATTTGGGTAGCCCAAGAAACTTTGCGAGCACCTTGATAACGGCTCGGTTTGCAGCGCCGCCGTCGGGTGGAGCCGTCACCCAAACGCGTATGCGCCTCCCCCCGTCTTCACCCTGTTCTTCGACAACCCTGTTTGAAGATGACCCGGGCGTAACCCGAACAGGGATCCTCTCCGGAGTTGCGGTATCAGTCCGCCTAGATGTCAGAGTCCTGCCTCAGTTGAAGCAAAATGCTCTTGCAATCGGGATGCACGTTTCAATGGTCTGATGAAATTGATGATTAAAATAAACAGTCGATGAAATAATTGCCTTGAACTTGTATTTTTCCAGAAAATACGTAGAGTAATTTAGTAAGTAAAGGCCTCCAAAAATCGTCTAATCCTGGGGGCATTGTGGGTTTCAGTCAACAGCTGCAAGCCACAGAAGTAAGGCCCGGGAAAGACGTACACAAAGGCTGTAGTACAATATTCGCTTTTCAAGAATTACCAAGTTCTGCTTCGGGAGTTAGTAGACCACGATGGACAAGAGGCCTTCAAGAGAGTTGTTTGCGGTCAGGCTTGCACGAAGGAGCCCGTTACTTCTCGCCCTCCTCCTTGTGTTCTCCCCTGCCAGCGCCACCCCACATTACCAGAGCTACGACGGCAGCGGTAACAACGAGGTGAACCCCGACTGGGGAGCCGCCCATACTGCTCTTATTCGCCTTACCGGCGTTGCTTACGACGATGGTATCTGGCAGGCGGCAGGCGGAGATCTGCCAAGTGCCCGCATGGTGAGCAATACCGTCGCTGCTCAGTCCTCTCTGCTCAACAACCGCTTCGGCGCCAGCAGCATGCTTTGGCAATGGGGTCAGTTTATCGACCACGATATCACCCTCACGGAAACTGACGGCAGTGAGTCCATGGCGATATCAGTTCCCATGGGTGACCCATATTTTGATCCCCGCTGGACCGGTCAGTCGGAAATCGGCTTCACGCGCTCTGAATATATGCACGGGTCGGGCACCGACGTGGATAATCCGAGGGAGCACCCTAATCAGATAACCGCCTTTATTGACGGCTCCATGGTGTATGGCTCAGACGAAGCCACCGCACTGGCGCTAAGAAGCGGCGAAGGCGGCAGGCTGAATGTTTCAGCCGGTAATCTTCTGCCGAGAGACGCCGACGGCAGTTTCCTCGCCGGTGATATTCGAGCCAATGAACAGGTCGGCCTCGCCTCCATGCACACCCTTTTCATGCGTGAGCACAATAGACAGGCTGACATCCTGGCACAGGCCAACCCGGAGTGGGATGACGAAACCATCTTTCAGCACGCCCGAAGAAACGTCATAGGCCAGATTCAGGCAATTACCTACAATGAGTTTCTCCCGGCGCTTCTGGGCTCAAATGCTCCCGGTGCCTACGAGGGCTACGACCCCACGGTCAATCCGAGCATATCAACCGAGTTTTCAACCGCAGCCTTTCGGGTAGGACACACCATGCTGCCATCCCAACTGTTGCGCCTCGACGATAACTGGCAGGAAACTGCAGACGGGCACCTTGACCTGCGAGACGCCTTCTTTCAACCTCATTTGATTTCGGAACAGGATGACGTAGACGCCATTCTGCGCGGACTCATGTTTCAAAGCGCTCAGGACATTGACCCGATGATCATCGACGACGTGAGAAACTTCCTCTTTGGCCCTCCTGGCGCCGGAGGATTCGATCTTGCCGCGCTGAATCTGCAACGAGGTCGCGACCACGGTCTCATGGCTTACAATGACAGCAGAGAGTTACTCGGGCTTGAGCGAATTGCAGACTTTGATGATCCAATATTTCAGGACGGCTTCGGCGATAAACTCCGCGAAGTGTACGGCTCTATCGATGATGTAGAACTCTGGATTGGCGGACTTTCCGAGCGTGCCTTCAGAGATGGAATGCTCGGGGAGCTTTTTAGTCATATCGTATCCGAGCAGTTCAGCAGGCTGCGCGATGGCGATCGCTATTGGTATCTCAACAACCTTGTCGCCGGGGAAATCATGGCCTTCGACAACATCCGTCTGGCAGATATCATTCGTTGGAACACCAATATTTCCATGGTGCCGGATAATGTCTTCCTCGCTCAGGTTCCTGAGCCGGGAACGATGCTTTTGTTTGGAATCGGCGCGGCTGCCGGGATTCGGCTGAGAAAACGCCGCGTCTAAGAGAGGGAAAAGCGACAGCGCGTTTCGACAGGATGTCGCCCCTTATCGTCGAACTACCCGCCTCACCCCACAGGTCTTATAATACTGAACGATTTTGTGCTCGATGAGCTCGTTGTAGCGACCGGAAACCACCGCAAGGCGATGATCATACTGCCCCTGAACCACGTCGCTTATAACCACAGGTGGAGTGATCGAAAGCAGACCATTCCCCATTCTCTCTATGACATTTGCTCTCTGACGCAGCAGAAGATGGGTATCGATGTCCGCAGTCTGACAATCCAATGGGCGTCGTAGCTCTGCGATTTCATGGGGCCCAATGGGTGCGCAGGCCACACAGTGGGACACGGCGAGTGTTAAAAGAAGCAGTGATAGGGTTTTGCTTTTCTTGCGCATGGAAACACCGACGAAAATGAGGTCTGACACTATTCGCTCGGCAGCACATCCGGCTGCAGACCGAGAATGCGGCATACTCTACTGTTTTCATCGGTTTTTGTAAAGCACAGTGGCGCTGTCTCTTCGCTGAAGCTTCTCCGGGGTGTAATCCCCCGGCATCACGCCAGCTTAGGTCACAGGGCCCCGCCTCAACTGAAGCCTGTTATGGCTCCTGAGTCTCCTGACTCTCTTCCACCTGCTCCTCTCTGATGTCGCTCTCCGGCAAGGCAGCCTTCTTTGCCATATGTTGTTTAACCAGGGCCCCGACGACCACCAGAACAAACAAGCCTGAGAGGTAGAGCGCCGGCTTTGGTGAAGCGCCGAAGTAGCCAATCAGCAATCCGAGAATTGCCGCACCTCCCGCAAAACTGCTGGCCGCATTTTTTATCGCCTTCGTGCTGAGCAGATAGAGGGCATACCAGACAAGCGCAGTTCCCAGAAGAATTGCAATCAGCGGAATCGCTGCACCGATTCCGGCGGTGTAGCCAATCGAGAAATAGGCTCGTTCATCTGCCTGATTCGCATAGAGCTTTTGGAAGCTATAGCGAATGCCTGTGGTCGGCACATTGAGTTGCAGCGGTGCAATCGTTTGCGCCATCTTTGCCGAGCGACCGAGGTTAGCGACCTCCCGCTGTATGGCACCACCCGACATGCGCAGTCCCGAGCTGACTACCTTCATATTGGAGTCTACTCTTCCATAGCTTACCTCATCGGGGAGGTACACATTCCACGAAGTGTTGGTTACCACCATGTCCGGGCTTGGCAATACGCTGTCCAAAACACCGACTTTTCCGATTTTGCTCACCGGCGTCTGGAATATCAGATGCACGGGGAAACCTTCCGCGGAATTGATAATCTTTATCAGTACGTTAGGCCCGCCTTTCTTCTTCTCATCACTGGCAAGCGCTGGCTTCTCCGCCTTGCCATCGACGTAGGCCGACCAGACCTTGGAACCCTCGGGAAGAGCTACCCGAAGAAACTGCTTTCTGCTGTTGCGCACCATAAACAATGCACTGGTGACCGAAAGTCCGTCCTCCGTTATCAGGGTGCTGTACTGTGCGCTATCAATAGTAGCAGACTGAATATCAATTTCCTTATGACGAGTGAGTCGTAGCTGTAGCTCGTACGGTGGATCCGTCTGCACATACTTGTAGGCTAGCAGAATGGGATTAGTGGTTTTCAGCACGAGTTGCTGGGGAAGCTCACTGGGCTCAAGTGAGGACAACTGCTTGGTCGAAACAGCCTGAACCTCAACGGCACTAAGTGCTTCTACTGCCAGTCGTCCCTGCTCTACCTCTGCACCATCCACCGTCAGTGTTGGGACGGCAAAGGCGGAATCGGTATCAGAGAGAATCTGCTCGTAGCTCGCTTCAACGCGAAACTGTCCTTCCATCTCCTGCGTAAAAAAGACCTCGATCGCCTGCTTCCCGTCTTTTGCGGTGACCGTGTGAGTCCTGAGCGAGGGCGCGGTGAGGCTGAGCACGTTTATCCCGGAAGGAAGACTGAGGTTGAGGTTCATAATGGACCCCGATTTCACATTTACCTCGATGCTCGCTGAACCCTGCATAGTCACATCGCTCAAAGAGACCAGCGTATTCACAACAGCATCAAACTTACCCTGCTTGCGCTCCGGTTTCGTGGCAGTCACCACCAGAGTGGGTGCGACATCTACGTATTTGTACGTATGCGCAATTGTCTTGTCAGCGGCCTGCCGCACGAATGGAGGCAACTGATTTTCCCCAACACGCGTCAGACTTTCATCCTTCTGCGGCTTAAGTGTGCGCTCTTTGCTGGTCAGCAGCGCAAGCATACCCCGTTGACGATTTACTTCCTCAGCGCGAATCAGCGGGATCTCAAACTTCGTATCCTCTTTGAAGTTGCTCAAAGAGCGATCGTAGTGCACCGCAAAGCGAAGCTGCCCTTTTCGCTTGTGATGAAAGAAGACCTTCAGGAGGTCGCGGCTATCGCCCTTTTCCACCCGCCAGTCGGCAATTGCTTTGTTGTCAGAATCAAGTCGGTTTATCTCAATTCCCTTCGGCATACTCAGCGTTACCAGATTTGTTTCGCCACGGGTGATATCAACGTCAACCCAGGCCGTGGCATACAGCACGCCTTCTTCCGCAAACGTCGTGTGATAGATACCGGCATTGGCGCGCACCTTCTCCTCTACTTCCTCGGGAAGGGCTTCGTTCCAGCTAAAAGTGACCTGCTCTGTCATGGGAACAAATACGTGGGAAACGGTATTGCCGTTTTTCTCTTCGCGGGTCACCGGAGCAGAGGGACGTACCTGAACTTCTTTGCTTCCCTCGAGCCCGAGGTAGAACTCCGAGACAGGAACTTTTGGAATACTTAGTTGAACCGAGGGAGCACCCGAGGCCTTATCCACCGGGGACTTAAACGAAATACTTATCTCATGCTTGCCCTTGCCCGAGACTCTGGCAGCAAAATACCCTTCTTCCAAAAGAATTGGCGTGGATTTTCCATCAACGCGCAGGTCACTGAGGGTCACGGCCTGGGGAAGCACCTTGAAGACGCTGGGCTTGTCATCAAACAACTCTACCTGAAGAGAACCCTCCCAATTAATTGCCTCATCCTGCATGCTTCCCCGATACACTGCTCGACTGAGCGCGTGACCACCTTCTGAGGGTGTGCTCCAGGATATCTGTACACCATGTCCCCCGGGAACCGTGGCGTTCACCGTCGTAGCTGAGGCATCGCTGCTTACTTTTGTTCCTGCCGCCGGGACCACCGAAACATTTGCAATTGATGGCGGAAGACTTGCAGTAACAGTGCTGCTTGCCGCAAAGGGTAGCGGGAGTGAAAGCGTGTAGCCACCAGAGGAATGAGCAGCGTCAAGCGTGTAACTAAAACGCAGGGTGTGATCTCCGGTTTTACTGGCTGCCCACAATAGACCATGTGCCGAAGGAACGAGTTGCACCGGCTTTCCATCAAGCGTAGCCCACTGTATCGGCGTCCCCGCAGGAAGTATGGGAATTCCCTGCCACTCGTCGATTAGAACTTTCAGGGAAAGAGTCACACTCACCTGAGCAGAGATAGCATCGTCATTTCGCGTGTACATAACCTGAACGCTCGCCGTACCTATCGCATATCCGGCCGGAGCAATAGGCTGCACCTTCTCTCCTTTACGTGAGGCTTCAACAAGCTGGTTATACTTGTCCAGGGAAAGCCGCACATTCTCCACGTTCACCTCCTCCGCGGACACAGCAGAGCAGATGGTCAAAAGCATAAAGGTTAGGCTACATAGTAATCGTCGCATGTTTTCTCCTCGGGCTTTCAAAAACCTATTCAATAAATAACTCTGGCAACACTCTTTGCGTTCCCGCGTATTGCAGTGAGAAGGCAATGGGCCGCACTGAGAACTCGTCTAAAGGGCCTCCAATAGATTGCAAGTATCGCTCTATCATCAAAATATCGTTCCTAATGCCACGGTCCCGCTCGAAGCCCGGAACCGTCTCCTGAAATGAGCGAAGAAGCGCGCGTTGCTCTGTGAGTATGCTTCGCGCCTGGTCGAGCTTACTGCTGATCACTTTCTGCGCTGCGTACTTAAGTTTCTCTGATAAGGAATAGGCCAGAAGATTTTTCAGAACATTCTGCTCAAGGGGCCCTAGAGCAGCCTCGCTCCGAGTAAGGCTGAGATTGGCACGAGCAACACCATTTTTCATAAACACCAGATCCTTGTAGCGAACCTGCACATCAGAAATCGCGCCCGGACCCGGGGCTACGACATCGAGTAGCACCACGTGGGCATCCCCTGCGTAAAACGCCGGTATGACAATTTGTATCCCCTCTTCGTCTTCCCCTCGGTCGGCGGCAATACCCAGGTTTTTCGAAATACGCTGATCAATGCTCTTCTCGGCCTGACGAACTCGTTCTGCACTCGGAGCGTCTAATCGCTTAGAACCCAGGACGTCTATCAGCTGCACGCCGGGAGCCAGTCGTATACGCAGGCGCACCGCCCGGGCAACGACCTGACTGACCGCATTGAGTTCTTTTACGATAATTGACTTAGCATCGTTCGCAGCATTGAGGATACGTCGACGCCCCTGCCCTTTCAGGGCAAGGTGTTCTAAACCGCCGGGGTGAACCTCGTCCCCGATGCCAACAACACTGGTGGTAATACCTTCAAGCGCTGCAGCATGAGCCTGATCCCCTAAAGTACCGAGCTGCTCGAGACTACTTGCGGTCACAAGCAGGATGAGACTGCTGCCCAGGGGAGCAGTCGGGTCGTCACTGCGACTCACCTCTTTTTGCGCCGCCGCCATAGCTTCGCTGAGGTCCCATCCGCCCTTGGCTTCGATGGGAGCAGAAGCCAGGTTCTTAAAGGCTACGCTTAAATGTCCGTGCCCAAATGTATCCGCCGGGATAAGGGTCCCGCCCTCTCTGCCTGCAATGGTAAGACTGAATCGGTCACCTATATCTTTCTGCTTATTAAGAGCAAATAGCATCGAACTCATGTCCTCGAGCACTTCTTTTGACGGAAGTTTGCGAAGATCGAGGACCACTGCGACGTTCATTGCAGGTCGCTGACCACTGCGGCGCTCTGAAGCTTTAAGACCTACCTGCACTATCATTCGCTGCTTTTCCTGCGCGCCGGTATGATTCGAGTGCAGGTATACCGCAAGTGCCGAGTTCCTCGGGGCATCAAAGGGCTGGTACGTCTGATGTGCAAGATCGTGTGCGTACCGCGTTGGATCCGGGAGACGAAGACTTGTAGCCGGGTATTCCTTCAAAGCAGCTTCCAGGTGGCGCACTGAAGTCGATCCCGGTATATAGGTGTTTGACCAGTAGCCGCTCGCTTCCTTGAAGCGAAGACCATCAAGCTGTTCGAAACGCTTCAGGAACTCTGTTGCCGCCTGGCCACGGGTCACATCACTCAGGGGCTCGGGGGCTGCGGGCGAAAGCTGCCGCCGAGCCGGATAAGAATTTTGCCGGATGTCAGACTTTTTTCCGGTGATGCGTTCCGGTTTTCTTTCGGAGAGAGATTCTTTGTTCGCACGTGATTTATCGGTACGCTTAGCCGTTTCGCGAGCAAAGGCTTCACGTCCGCCGAATTGACTAACACTATCACTCGATGAACTCTGCATAGAACTAGCGGAGCCAGCGTAGGCTAAATTGTACTTCTCTGTGACTATCATCTGGGAACTTGATAGCGCGATCGTCGCCTGTAGCTTTGACCTCTCATCAATTTCTTCAAACTTTTTGTATTCCAGATCCTGCGGAGATTCGCCCCTTCCGTCATTGCGGTAGCCACCGGTGACGCCGCTCAGTACAGGGCTTTCCGATGCAGAGTCGACTTCAGCAAGGAGTTCCTCCTTCTGCTTCTTAGCAGGTGCCTGCTTTGCATACCTGCGATCTGAGCCCGCGGAGGAAAAGGACCCGCCCCACGGAGCCCCAGGCCCCATGCGTTTCGCCTCTTCGAGTGCACGCCACCTTTTCGATCCCTGTATATCTGCTTTAGAGCGGTCCGCCGCCGAGTCCACTTCATCATCGGAGAATACTTCTTCCGCATCATAATCTGTCGGAGCCTGCGGTAATGCATTGCCCTCGGCCGCAGGTGCCTGATTCTCACGGCGCGAGCCAACGTTCGGCTCGCCGGAATCAGCAATTACACGCTGTAATTCGTTGTATATTTCGGCACGTTCGTTCTTAGCAGTCTCGATGTCGTTCTTGAATGAAACAATCAGATCGCCGTACGCGTCACGTGCACCAGTTCCTTGCTCACTCGCTGCCTGCTTCCCAAGATGATTACCAACATTTGCCAATGGCCTAAGCTTTCTCGCGAGCATGTGCGACTGGTGAGAATTCATGGAGTGCGTAAGCACCAGCAGCAGGGAGCAGGCCGCCACGGCAATTGAGGCGTAGCGTGGCCGACGCAGTAGTGCTGAAGCGGAGCACACTGTTGCCCAGACAGAGGCCAGCAATGCATTTCGAATCTCTGCAAACCGCTTTTTCCTGGATGACTCAAACGGGACTTCAATCGGCGTAGCCTCAACCTTCTCAAGAAGCTCCGAGACGACCTCATCAGAGGCATCATGCAGGGGAAGCTCCCGAAGCAGATTTTCTACCAGATCCTCTCTGTTTTTGATTTCCTTATCCATGATAGCTGACCTCCGCGGAAGAATCCCGAAGCTCAAGCGCAGCAGCAAGTGTCGCCTTGGCACGCCGAAGGCGCGTTTTAAGGGTGTTGAGGGGTATCTCTAATGCCTCGGCTGCATCGGATTGTTTGAGATCGTCAAAACAGCAGAGCACCAGGACTTCCCGCTGCTCCAGAGGAAGTTCTCGTATCTGCGCTTCAAGCCAGCGCTGTGTCTCCCGTGCTTCGCTTACGTCATGCGCAGAATAATCGTCCGACTCGAATTCCTGTAGTTCCTGATTCCTCGAATCCTTACGCGCGGCGCTTCTGAAATAGCTTCGCGCTGCATTGGCCACGATGGTAAACAGCCAGGGCTCAAGGCTTCGGTCTTCGTTGAATGAAAAAGCGTTACTGTGCACTTTTAGAAAAATCTCCTGAAACATATCGTCTCTCGTTGATGCGGGAACGCCACAGCGCAGCAGATAGGAGTAGACCTGCCTTCGGTACTTCTGTACCAGGCAGGAAAAAGCACGAGGGTCCCCATCGCGGTGGCTAAGCAGCAAGGCTCGCCCATCATCTTCCAGCACTTCGCTCATCGAGGTCTCAATACACTCCTGAAGTTCCACATACATCTTCTGGTCCTTTCAAACGGCATACGCCGGGGACCGGAAAAAGGTTTCAGCATTGAAGAAAAAGTTTGCCCCGGACTTCCGCCATCAACGGGAAGCGCTCCTGGGGACTGTATGTGAAGACGGCAGAGACGGGATATTTCTTGAAGCAATTTCAGGCATTTAGCTACAATGCAGTCGGAAACAATACCCTAGGAAAATGAGGCGTTTTACGTAGAGAGAAAAAGCCCTTATGGAAGGCGAAATTCCAGCGGCCAAGTCGGGGAGATCCAGAGCCAGGTGCGTGTAAGGTGTAGGCGAACGTCGACAAAGCATCTGCATTCGCCTCAGCGAGTGGATTTAATTCATTGGTTCAACAACTCCGCTTCCCGAGGTCGGACCCGATTGAGCTTCGATGCTTTGGCGGTCCTTTTCGCGAAAATCTTCCCTTCATCTAGACGACTTCTTTTTCTCGCGCCTGTCTTCGGATCTCACACCCCGCTAACACGTCGAAAATTGATTGCGATCGAACCCCAAGTTATACTTCGGCGACACAGTTTGTCTGCTTTGAGCAGATTGATATCGACAGAGGGGAATGAAGAAGCGAATTCTTTTTATCGGGGAGGGAGTGACCCTTGCCCATGTTGTTCGACCGCTCACTCTTGCACGTACGCTCGATTCAAGGCGTTACGAAGTACACTTCGCATGCCCCGCCACATACCGCGACTTGATCGATGAAGCATTTCGCTTTCATGAACTGAGTTCTACATCCCCCGCTGAATTCGACAACATACTGCGTCGCGGTAAAGAGCTTTTCCCCGAAGAGCGACTCAACACATACGTTCTGGACGACATGGAGTTGCTGTCACGAGTTGAACCTGATGTTGTCGTGGGGGATTTGCGACTGTCACTGGCGGTCAGTGCACCATGCATGCACATTCCTTACGTGAGCATATCAAGCGGCTGCTGGAGCCCTTCGGTTTGCGACACGAGCATCCCACTCCCCACGGCATTCCCCTTTTCCTTAGTGTCGCGTTGCTGTACACCCGGTAGTTCTCTTTTTGAAGTGGCAGAGGCGTGTTTTCAGCGTGTGGTGCCGAAACTACTGTCGAAACAGGCTCGTGGCCTGAATGCCGTCCGAGAAAAGTACGGTCTGCCTGCCTTCGAGAGCTATCTGGAGGGCTTCACGTTTTCAGATTTTACTCTCTATGCGGACACTCCCCGTGTCGCACCGACCGCGCAACTACCAGGTAATCATCGCTACATCGGTCCCTTATTATGGAGTCCTGATGTCACTATGCCTGCGTGGTGGCGAACACTGCCTGAAGATGAGCCCTTAGTCTTTCTTAATATGGGTTCCTCAGGGGATCGTACCGCTTTTGAATCCGTCCTTCAGGCTCTCGGGGACATAGATGCTACCCTGGTAATCGCTACCGCAGGTCGCAGAAACATCGCCAATGTTCCGGAGGCTTCTTTTGTCGAGGATTACCTTCCTGGCAAACTGCTTGCTGAGCGTGCAGATCTCGTGATCACCAATGGCGGAAGTCCCTCAAGCTATCAGGCGCTCAGTAAAGGGAAACCCGTCATCGGAGTCGCATCGAACATGGACCAGGTCTTGACGATGCGCAATATCGAGCGATGTGGAGCAGGGATTTTGCTTCGCACTGACTCGATAACAAGCGACCGAGTCACCGCGGCCGTGTCATCCTTACTATCCAAAGATTCATTTACCGAATCCGCCAGAGCGGTAGCCGAGGAATTCAAACGCTACGATGCCCATGAAATTTTTGAAAACGTTCTTGATAAACTCTCCGCTACCGATGCGCTGGTGCGGGATGGGTCAACCCTATAGTTAAGAGGAATGATATGCCTGAGAATACCGTATGTAACCTTTGCGATTCCCCCGAAACATATTCAAAGAGCTCGGAACAGCGACAGGTCGCATGTCATGTGAGGAAGTTTCAGAACGAT
The DNA here is from genome assembly GCA_030433295.1 of bacterium. Lineage (GTDB taxonomy): Bacteria > Bdellovibrionota_C > UBA2361 > SZUA-149 > SZUA-149 > JAUIMJ01. The sequence goes on from JAUIMJ010000007.1 coordinate 29,828, forward strand.
AACTTTACGGTTTGGCGGTGTGGAGGCTGTCAGTCCCTACACTCAAAAGAAGTTGTAGATTTGGATTCTTATTATGCTGATTATCCCCTCAAGAAACACACCTTGGATTTTCACGCTAAAATAGGATACCGAAATCGAATCAAGTTGCTGACCAGGTGTGGTTTGTCGAAAGACACTAAAATTTTAGATTATGGATGTGGAAACGGATTGTTCGTTACGTTTCTGCAGTCAAACGGATACGCATTCGCAAATGGCTTTGACCCTTATATTCCTGAATACGCCGGAACACCTTTAGAGCCAGGATCCTTTGATATTGTTACCTCATACGATGTCATAGAACATGTCGACAACCCAAAGAGTTATCTGGAGACCCTCATCTCCCTGGTTAAGCCCGGTGGCTTGTTGGTGCTGGGCACTCCTAACGCGGAAGAGATAGATCTCTTCGATCCGGATGGTCCACCTGTGGAACTCTCACAACCCTATCACCGGCATATTCTCTCAGCGAGGACCTTGTTTAAATTAGCAGAAGACAAGGCATTGGAAGTGGTGGACGTCTATCGTAGATTTTACTTCGATAGTCTGCTGCCTTTAGTTAATACTCGCTGCATGTGGACATACATTCGTTCTACAGGTGGGATGATAGATGCTGCGGTTGAGCCAATTCAATGGGGGGTATTTCTAAAGTCTCCTCGCTTACTGCTCTATGCATTCCTCGGATATTTCTATCCGCCAAAGGGAAATATTCTGGTGACCTTCAGGGTTGGGCGTTCGCAAGCAGTGCCAGAGTAGGTGTCAAAGTAATAGGTTTCACAAGAATAGATTTGTTTCAGATTTAAGGAGAGGCTCAGGCACTCAGCGAGGTGGTACGCCCTTTGGGACAATCCCGGACCACTTGATCCAAGGTCTCGATGAGAGTTGCGACAGGAACGGGTTTGGCGATGTAGGCGTCCATTCCCGCGCGCAGGCAACGCTCCTTATCTCCCTGCAAAGCAAATGCGGTAAGCGCGACAATTGGCGTGTGCCGCTCGAGTATCTTGTCTTGCTCACGGATTGCTTTCGTCGCCTCAAATCCATTCATGATTGGCATTTGGCAATCCATAAAAACAGCGTCAAAATCCTGCGCATTAGTTGCGGCGACCGCCTCTCTCCCGTTTGTGGCCGTTGATATTTTGTGACCTTCTTTTCGGAGAATCCTGCAAATAAGTTCGAGGCTAACCGAATGGTCGTCAACGACAAGCACGTCGAGCTGATAGAGGTTTTTCGGTGTAGATACCTGCTCTTTTAATCCAACTCTCTCGGCTTTTGGCACTGAGCTAAAATACTGCAGCATGCCAGACTCGAGTACCATCACGTCGAGCGTAAAGGAGAAGCAACTCCCATTGCCGACTTCCGATTCGACCCAAATCGTGCCACCCATAAGTTTTGCGAGCTGCGCTGAAATGGACAGGCCAAGACCTGTCCCGCCGTGTTCTCGAGTGAGCGAGGAATCTGCCTGTTTAAAGGCTTCGAATATCAAATCCTGTTTTTCAGCAGGAATTCCTATGCCGTTATCCCGGACGGAGAACTGCAGCGTTGCTTCATCACCATTAATCTTTCTCGTAGAAACATGGATGTGAACACTGCCATTTTTCTGTGTGAACTTGATAGCATTACTCGCAAGATTGATAAGAATCTGACCCAGTCTGTCAGAGTCAGCTACGAGAGGATCGGGAACATCATCATCCACGGTAAGGGTAAAACGCACGCTCTTATGTTGTGCGGTAACATCGAGCATCTTATATATCGTTGCCAAAAACTGGCGGAGATTGAAACTTGTTGAGTTTAGCTCAAGCTTTCCGGCCTCAATCTTAGCAAAATCGAGAATGTCATTGATGATTCTTAGAAGTGAGTGTCCACTCGACTTGGCCATCATCAGACATTCTCGTTGGTCTTCAGTCAGCTCAGTGTCCAGAACGAGATCGGTCATACCAAGAACTCCATTCATAGGCGTTCGTATCTCGTGGCTCATGTTGGCAAGAAACAAGGACTTAGCCTGATGAGCGGCTTCTGCGCGTTCTTTCTCTGTGAGAAGCTGCGCATCTCGATCGGCTATCTGAGCCAGCATTTCGTTAAATCCACTGACAAGTCTGCCAATTTCATCGTCGCTGCGACGTTCCACCTGGAGTGAGTAGTCGCCTTCTGCGGTTACCGTATCCATTGTCTCAGCCAGATCCAGAATCGGTTCGGAGATGGGTTTGAGCAACCGCTTCGAAAGCAGGAATGCAAACATAAGTGAAAGGAGAAAGACTAATGTGGTTGAAGCCGTAAAGACCATTAACGGAACATAAAGCGAACTGAGATCCGCTACGATGTAGATCATCCCAACGGTCTCATTCTCAAGAGATACGGTGTCGAGGTGATAGAGTAACCCGTCCGCAAACGTTGCGCCGAGGGCAAGGGTCTTGTGTTTCGAGAGCACCCTCCCCCACTTCGACTCATTTTTTGTATGCCCTGGTGCTGAGAAAGCTGCGAGCTGAGTTTGGTCCGGTAAAAACAGCGCAGCATAGGTAATTCTTTGATCAGCACCAGCGGATTCCAACAAGCGGGAGGCTGACTGTTCGTCAGAGAAAGCCAGTGCGGCCCGACTGTTCAGGCCTATTGAGGTAGCAAGTGTTTCAACTTCTTTGCTGAAGGTTTGCCGCAGCGATAAATACTGGAACGGAAGAAGAGCGGCGAAGGCAATAATGAGGGCCGCAAGACTGGAGAGGGCGTAGACGCGAATCAGTTTCGCTTTTAAAGATGAGACACGAAAAAGCGATGAAAACACGATACAGAATTCCCCTTGTCGTCTCACTCAACGTGGACCTTTCCCCGGCGCATATTACCCTAGATTAGCGTGTTTTTCAATTGCGTCAACTGCTTTTGTCGGCCCAGATCTATCCATGCATTGCTTGCTCGCCTGAAGGAAGGCCTGGCGATTGATTGGTTTACGGAGGACTGTGAGGAGTCTGTTTTTTACGTATCGCGAATCAGCGGTATCCGTATCATGAGACACGATTCCGATGACCGGGGCTTCACACTGTTTGAGGAACGCCTGGTTAAACGAGCAGGGTGTCTGTCCTTCGATGATCACAAACAAATGCTGATCCAGGCTGGAATTATGCGCGAATACACTCGAGGGCCTGTGATCGAGGCCAATATTCAGAGTATCAAGCCAACGGGACAGTAAAATCATCTCGATTTCGGTTCCGCCAACAAGCAGCGCTCGTTGAAAGTGATGTGAGGAATGTAGGCTCTTATTTTGTAGATTGGGGACAAAAGTCGCCGCGCGAACGTCCCTGTCACCACTGGGCATACGGAGTTCTACCGATGTAGCGCCCCGGTGATGTCTGAACGAGACAGAATCGCCGAGGAGTTCTATGAGATTTGCCCTGTGACTGAAGTCTGCTTTCTCGACAAACATGTCACATGGTTTTGGGAGCTTCTCCATTCGTGTTCTCGCGATTGACGGCCGTATCCTTCGAAAATTTGAAAAGAGAATTTCATGTTGGGATTCTGAAGTAGGCTTGTTCGATTGTCGGATAACCTCGAGCACGACCTTTGCTCCAGGAAGAGAGCTGTGCTTTGTCGAGACGTTAATACAAAGGTGTTCGCCGGGCTCAGAGCTGTAGAGTAGCTCAAGCAGAATACTATAGAAGACTTCAATAAATCGTTCGTAGTCACCAAGCAGACAAGGAAGCTCGTCCTCTGCAGGGACACTTATTTGAATCCCTCGGTTCTGCGCGATGCTTTCACACACTTCGATAAGAGGCCAAACACATGTCTTTGCATCAAAGCGTTCGATTTTGAGGGTGTCTCGCGAAAGATATTCCAGCTTTGCCTTAAGAATAGCCCTTTCTATGCATCGAGCGGCCTCAGGATAGTTCACTACGAGCTGTTGAATGTAGTTGGGACTCGCCTTCGTGATAGTCTTTGGCTCGGTCATCAGGAGCGCGACTACCTCGGAGGAAGACAAGAGATATGGCGCGGGAAATGTTTCCGCGGGCGCCAGCTCTTTTCTAAAGGCCTTCGAACGCTTTGAAGTATTCTTGAGATCGTCTTGGTTGTTAACATCAAGGTGCAGCAGGACCCCGGGACTTCCCGCCACCCTATTACACGGTTTCATCGCCCCACGCGGCTTGAAACGCAGACTGCGTTTCCAGAACGCAGTATGTTTTGGGTGCACGACGGCAAGGACATCGGACACATCGTAGTGTTTCCACCAAAAGAAGAGTCGTCGGACAAACTCGCTTGTTTCTCTCTTACTTCGACCATCTTTGAAAGCAAATTTAGTCCCTTCGGATGCTCTTCGCGATGGATCTCGAGTTAGTGTGCGGATCTCCTCGGGGTACAACTCCGTTGAGGGCACATCAATATTCTCTGCGATTACCGTGGTTACGGTACCAACAATCGCACCTCCACATGAGGCAACAAAGTTAACAGTAGAAGGGAGTAAATCGACCGCCGAAAACAGCAGGGCACTTGGGTTTACCTGGGTAAATCCCTTGGAGAGATACTGTTCGTAGGTCAGTCTAAATGCTTCCAACAACTCTCTAAACGACTGCACTGGGCGATACTGAGATTCTGGCCCAACTTCGTTTGAAACCTCTAATGCTAGGCCACGTTCTATCGTCTATTCCTCCTGAGCTGAGGGCAATACACGGGATACTCTTACATGCGGCACAGAAATTGGTTTCAAAAACGACAACACCGGTGGCATCGCCGAGCAAAAAAATCCGCAGAGTAAAAAACACACCCAGTAAAAAACACACCGAGTGAAACGATTCCACTAAGTATTGCACATCTAGTCTGACTACTACCCGTATTCGAAGTAGCATTATAGTGAGGCCGTGCAGAAAAAGATAGCGCGCGCCCAAAATTTCTTGTGTGCCTCGTGTTCTTCACAGCATGGTACCGAGCGATTCTCATCTCCTGTTCCTTGTACGACCACGACGCAATTCTTGAAGCCTTCCTAAATCAAGGCAAGTTTCAGACCTTGTGTATTTGAAGACGATTTGTGCTACTTTCCTTCCTTTATTTGGGTATGTGGGCCAATGAGTCAGCAAAATTTGGAATCTGTCAGCTACCAATGTGGCATGAGTTTCGCGGACGCCTTGCGTGCCTGGCGTGAGATACTTGGCGAGAACAGCGTTCATACCTCTCCCGAAAAACTACGAGCGTTCAGCGAGAACTGCACGCCAACGTCAACTTCTCCCCTTGCTGTTCTTGAGCCCGGAACGACTGCGGAAGTTCAAGCGCTTGTTCGTGTCGCCGCCCAATACAAGATCCCTCTTTATTCGATCAGCGCTGGCTTAAATATAGGCTATGGCGGTGGATGTCCGGCTCAGAAAAATAATGTCGTTGTCAGTCTAAAAAAATTGAACTCTATAGAACTCGATCCTCTCCTGGGCTACGCGGTACTTGGTCCCGGGGTGACCCAGGAACAATTGGAACAATTTCTGGTAGAGCGTGGCGGCGACTATGTGATGGACGCTTCGGGGGCCCCACCCGGCGCGAGCTTTATCGGTAACATACTGGAGCGTGGACATGGCCACTCGCGATATAGCTCGAGAGTTGAGCACTGCGCCGGTATGGAGGTGGTGCTGGGAGACGGACAGCT
>JAUIMJ010000271.1 GCA_030433295.1 bacterium
CTCTCAAACTCAGGTAGACAGGACGATCCCAATGGGAATGCGCCCAGTGATATTCCGTTCTGAACGAATGCACGGGGAGGTACATCTGTGGGGAGCCCTGTCTGCGATTCTGTATCTGTATGTAGGCGCAACGGCTCCAACTCCTGAGGCAGTAGACGGCCTTTTGCTGCTCTTTTGCCTTCTCTGCGGTATCTATAGTCGCGTTGCCGTACTCTGCAATGCCAGGGATGACCGAGGCACCCTCGTCTCCATACTGCTCTGGGCTATGGTGTTTCGATGCATTCTTCTCGTAGCTCAAGATAGCGGTGCTGCGGTGTATTCGTCGGATGTGTTTCGATATTTGTGGGAAGGCGAGGTGACCCGTGCAGGATTTAACCCCTATCTGCTCGCTCCGGATAGCGAACTACTGCGGGGCGTACGGGAAGGGGTCCCGGCTATATGGGCCTCAGTAGATCACAAAGCGATACCGGCGATCTATCCTCCGGCGGCGCAACTCATCTTCCGTGTTATTCCGGGGGAGGTGCTGTGCTTTCAAATCTTCGCAGTCGTTGGTGATCTCCTCCTGCATGCGATGTTGCTGTTTGCCCTGTGTCGGAGCGGGCAGCCTAGCGGGCGGATCATATGGTATTCCTGGTTGCCGCTGATTTTACTGGAGTTGGTTCGCAGTCCGCACCTCGAGGCTCTGGGGGTTCCCTGTATGGTTCTCGGCCTTCTCTGTTTTAATTTCGCTCGTAGGTATGTCTTTCTCTGGTCTGCCGTTTTCAGCGTTGCGGTTATGATGAAGTACGTAGCCCTGATTCCCTTTGGCTACTGCGCCTTGTTTCATCTGCAGCGTACCCCTCGATTGCGAACCGTACTTGAGATGGCAATCCCGGTCTTCATCGTAGCTTTATTGTGTAGCTATCCGTTTCGCGACGCGGGAATTCATATCTTTTCGGCGTTACAGACATATGCCAGCCACTGGCGGTTTAATGGGCTTATCTTTCGTGCGTTGGAAGTATTTTTCGAATCTATGGGAATTCATGCACCTGCTGCTCTGGCGAAAGGTACGGCCCTGCTGATATGTGTTTTAGCTTTTTTTCATTTGCTGCTCCGGGGCAAGGAACCGATTGAAGCCACGATGCGGCTTATTCTGATCTCTCTTCTGTTAGCGCCAGTGCTCTATCCCTGGTACCTGCTCTGGGTATTGCCACTCGTTGTGCTCTCACCAGCGAGCAGATGGGGCAGATACGTGCTCTGTTTGTCATGCACGGTGCTCCTGTCCTACGAAGTGCTACGACATCCGGACTCATGGGAGCTATCGTGGGGGCTTCTCCTGCTTGAGTATGTAAGCCCCTTGCTGTTTTTTTTATTTCAGTCGAGATGCGGTGCCTTGCCGAGCAAAAGCCTGGTTGAGGAACCGTAATAACTACGTGTGTGTGACAATGCTGATGGAAAAAAACATACGCTACCTTGATACGCTCAACCTCTTTTTTCTTGTCATGGTCGGGACCTTCCTCCTCTGGCGCTCTATGTTTTGCTTTTCGGCGGACTGGGATTTTATCGCCTATCATCTGCCTGCTGCCTTACAGCATTTCGACCTGAGTAGTTTCGTGCCTAACTCGAAGATTCAGTCCGTCCTCGATGGTTTTCCACCGCTGCCACATTACCTTCAGGGCTTGATGATTCTGATAAGCGGCCGTTTTGAAAGTGCACAATTGCTGTCGTTTGTCGGGTTGTTTCTGCTCTTTGCAGCTGCGAAAATTGTGCTTCCCGACCTGCGCATTACCTGGCTCGGATCTGCGCTGTGCACTATTCCCTTGTTTGTTTTGCATGTAACTACAGGCTATGTCGATGTTTGGACAAACCTTCTTCTTACCATCGCCTTTATGGTTCTGCTCGCCGAGGAAAAAGAAGAGCGACACACTCGCCTTTTGTTGGTCTTACTTCTGTCTACCACCGCAGCGGTATTATCCAAGTACCAGGCCTGGCCGCTTGCCCTGTTGTTCTCCTTCGTTGGCGCTTTCAAGTTTCGCTTTCTCTCGTGGCGTCGATTGTTCGTATGGAGCGTGGTTTTCGCAGCAGCACTCTCATCCTGGGCTCTGCGAAATACTCTGTATTATTCAAATCCGACGTATCCCGTTGTTCCACCCATTGTCGGAAAGGCTTTGGCACTAAAGGGCGAAGCATCCTTTACCTCGAAAAAAGAGCACAGTAAGAATATACCTCTGGCGCTCAAGGATAGCTCTCAAAGTAGCAGGTATTTTATTTCTCTGTTTGAATTGACGAGACTTTCCGATACAGGGGAGGCGTTTAGCTGGACGATTGATCAGGCCGCGGCTGAGGGGATGAACTCTTATCATCACAGAATGGGTGGGTACTTCTGGCTGACGATTCTGCTCCTGGCCTGTGGTGTCCTGTATCTTTTTCAGATTGAGCGACGCTCCCGTTTTCCAATTATGGTCCTCGGTGCGACGATGGCTGTCGTCTCAGTGCTTCCTCAGTCGCACGAGCTTCGTTACTACATGTGTGTTCCCTTCATCGCGCATCTCATTCTCTTGTCTTTTGAATCCTCGTTTTCGGCTGGAGGACGAGTCGGACTAAGGCTTGCCTACGCGGGGCTTGCGCTATGGGTACTCATTCGCGTGGCACCAAGCGATGCCTGCCATGGGCATTTGTTTTATGCGCCGGCTGATGCTCGGGATTATTGGAAGTCTGATGCGAAGCCATCCTCCTGTATACGGACCTCGTATGATCGAGCGCTGTTTTTCGCCGGGCCGGGCTTTCGCGAGTATCCGGCGGAACACTGTCGCTAGAGCGGTCGCAGGATACAATCGTACATGCTTATTTGAAGATGGCAGGACCGCTATAAGATTATCGGTGACGTAGATTCGTTAATTTGGCAGAGTATTAGAGTATGTATTGTAGCAGGTTGCCGTGAATACTCGTCGAAAACATAACGCACAGAATTCCTATTTGGGATCCAGGGCTGAGACCAGAGCCGGTTCGGGAGGCCCGGATAGCCGCAGTGGAGGGCTGAGCCCTGCCGGAGTAAGCCGATGGACGGGTGTTCCCCGTACCCAGCGATTGGCCCAGGGATTGGCCCAGGGATTGACCCAGGAAATGGGCCAGGGAATGGGCGACCGGTATCTGCTCGGTGCTACGCTTGCACTTCTTTGTATTAGCGTACTCTTCGTATTCTCTACTACCGCTATTCCCTCCCAGCAGTTCTATGGCGATAGAACCGCTATGGTTACGAAGCATATTCTGCACATGGTGCTCGGGCTGGGTGTTTTTTGGTTTGCCTCTCGTATTCATCTACCGATACTGAGAGCGCTGGCGGTACCTATGCTCCTCGGAGCGTTTTGTCTTCTCGTGCTTGTGCTCATCCCGGGCATTGGGAGCACTGCCGGTGGTGCGCAGCGCTGGCTTCAGCTCGGACCCCTGAGACTTCAACCGGCAGAAATATGTAAAGTTCTGCTCATGATCTATTTTGCCGCCTATATTGACAGATACCGAGAGCAGATGCAGGGCTTTGCGTCCGGGGTATTGATACCATTCGCGATTCTGAGTGTTTTTGCATTGCTGCTTCTCCTGGAGCCCGATTTTGGCTCAACTGCAGTGCTTACCCTGGTCGTCTTCGGGCAGCTTTTTACTGTGGCTCGCCTCTGGCATTTCTTCGTGGTGGGTATGGTCGCAGCGTGTGGAGCGGTTGCTCTTATCGTAACCAGCCCGTATCGCATGAGGCGTTTGGTCGCTTTCATGGACCCCTTTCAGGATCCCTCGGCCTCGGGATATCAGTTGATACAGTCGTTGATAGCGGTCGGATCCGGGGGACCCCTGGGTTCCGGGCTCGGGGCCGGCAGGCAAAAACTGTTCTATCTACCCGCATCGCACACGGATTTTATTTTTGCGGTGATTGCAGAAGAGCTTGGAACCCTCGGTGCTATCTCAGTGCTTTCGATATTCATGCTCATTTTGTGGAGAGGGATTCGAATTGCGAGCAGGCTGAGAGAGAATGGTTTTTACTGTAGTCTCGCTGTCGGTTGTACCCTTATGATGATTTTGCCGGCGCTGTTAAATATGGGAGTCGTCCTCGGTCTCTTGCCGACAAAAGGCCTGGTTCTTCCCCTTATCGCATACGGAGGGACGGCTATGATTGTACACCTGGGCGTGATGGGCCTGCTTTTCCGTCTCTCAACAATTGATCCGGAGCTCTGAAGAGTGAACGTGGTATTTGCCTGCGGAGGTACTGGCGGCCATTTGATACCGGCCCTTGCGATAGCTGAGGTAGCCAGAGAAAATGGGGCAACCCCGGTATTTATCGGGACCGGAAAGGAGCTTGAGCGAAAGCTTGTCGGGGAAGCGGGTTTTGCGCTTGAGAGCCTCAAAGCCCGGGCCGTCGTAGGCGGTGGCCCCGTCGCACTGCTGCTATTCCTCTTGTCGCTGCCTCTGGGGGTGTTCTCCTGTGTTTCCCTCTTTCGCCGCTTGCGTCCTGATGTTGTTGTCGGCATGGGTGGCTATCCTTCCTTTATTCCAATGCTCACTGCCTTTATTTTACGCATACCCTCTGTGGTGAGTGAACAAAACGTGCAGGTCGGTCTCGCAAACAAGGCCTTAAGTCTGTTGGCGAGCCGGGTGATTGCAGTCGAAGGTGCCGCCGGTTTTTGGGGCGGTAACCCCGTGCTCCATCTCTCAAATCCCGTGCGACACGTTTTTACCTCGCTGGCTGACTGGCGTGTTCCTGATGACGGCGTGTTTCAGATTCTCGTGCTTGGCGGAAGTCAGGGCGCGGTATCGCTCAATCGAGCAATAGTCGCCAGGGCGGAGCAATTGCGTGAGCTTCCTATCCGCATCGTTCATCAGTCTGGTGAGAAGAGTTTTACTGAGACCAAAGAGGGATACGAAAAGGCGAATGTCGATGCTGAAATAAAGGTATTTATCGAAGAAGTCTCAAGGGAATATGAGCGGGCCCATCTCATAGTCTGCCGTGCCGGTGCTATGACGGTCGCCGAGGTGGCGGCAAGCGGCAGGCCGGCTATCTTTGTTCCGCTGCCCATTGCAGGAGGGCACCAGAGTGAGAATTGCAGGGCGCTGGTGGAGCAGGGAGCGGCCATGATGATTTCTCAGGACGAAAACACCGCGGAGAAGCTTATTGCGTGTGTCTCTGATTTGATTGAATCGCCGACCCGGCTTAAGGCAATTGCCGATCGGCTCACTGCCATGCGTGGGGAGAAAAGCTCAGCCGAGCGCTATTGGGAATGCATAGTTTCTCTGTCTGAGAAATCCTGAGCTGACGTACTGACTCCTGCTATTTGCCAGGGCATGTGCCGATGTAACGTATGTCCGTGAACAAGGGGCCGAGGGGGCTTCACACGTCACGTTTGATGTGCGGGTGCCTTCGTCAGAACGCGAACGGCTCGCCGAAACACGTCGCTACGCCGTAAATTTGTATTTATTTTAGCGCCTTAGGCCTTATGTCGGCGCACGAGCGCAGCCGACGTACTCCCATGCATAATTGTGCGTTCTTTGATACAAGAGAGAGCACAGCAGTTCATTCTCATTTCTTTTATTACATCTGTGTATGCCTTCTACCTGATCGACCTGATTTTACGCGGGATCGCCGACCTGTTTGCAGCTTTCGACCTTTAATCATCAAAGTGCAATTTTCAGCGTAGACCTGCTTGCCCGCAGCTCTTTTGCCCAGCCTCGGTCGTTCATTTAGGAGGCAGAACTACCTACGTTTTATCGGTTGAAATCTATTCCTTCACTTGGGACGAGATTCTCGTTCCACCTGAAGGAGTCGTCCTTCGCCGAGCATTCGGTTTTCACATTTATTCGTAAACCCCAGGATTTAGTACGATGTATCACACATGGATACCGGCCTTCCGGCTTCGGGAGAGCGGTGAGCTGGAGGAAGTTTCAGCGTGGATTCAATGGGACGAGGAGAATGCGTGGGTCAGCGCCGATGGCTCGGAGGTCCAGTCATCTCCGAGAGCCTTGGCGAAGTCGTCTGCATACGGGCTCGGGCCGGAGCCGAGGGTGCGG
>JAUIMJ010000272.1 GCA_030433295.1 bacterium
ATGGCAGAGAAACAATTCGGGCCCTTTGGAAGCAGTAAGCCGGTCGGAACTAAATCCGGGCGTTTTTCACGTGCCCTGAAGTTCCTGTGCCTCGTTGCCTGCATGACCGTCCTGCCGATTATGCTTCCGGGAGCCAAACGGACGTACCATCAGTTTCTCGAAAACGACCTTCCTGAAATCGCCATGAGAGACCTCCCGAACGGCCTTGGTATGGAGCCCGTTGAATTCACCGTGGAGGTCGAGGACCTGGGGTCGGGTATTGATGAAGTAATAGTACGCGCTGAGCAGGGTCAGGACGTTCGAACACTCTACACAAAGAAATACGACTCCCGACAGAAAAAGGACACTTTTACCGTAAAGCTCGACGGAAGGACCCAGGGGTTTCGAGAGGGCCGTCTTCGGATTTCCGTATTGGTGTTCGATCGCAGTTTCTGGAACACATCAATGAAGAAGAGCGTCGACCTGACCGTAGATTTTGTCGCGCCCCAAATAAGCATACTCAGCACCCAGAATTACGTGAGGAAAGGGGGCGTAGAACTTCTCTTCTATAGGTTGAATTCAGAGGAGGAGGCATTCAGCGGGATCTCGATTCGAAGTGCCATTTTCCCGGGTTTTCCAGCCAAAAATCTGGATCCCGATTTTGAGGTGGAAACTGACCTCTACTTCTCATATTTCACCGTTCCGCTCGATTTCGATGAGGAACGGGAAAGCATCACGCTCATAGCGCGGGACGCGGTCGGTAACAGCTCCTCTGCTGGTGTGCCCACCCGAGTGCAGAATCTGAGAACCGGAAAACGCAACGTATTGTTCAATGCCAATGAACTGAGGAGAATTATCGACACCCTCTTTGAAGAGTACATTCAGTTTGAAACTGACCGCGGAGCGGTCCTCGATAAAAATATTTCCGAGCGGGACACACTCCTCTCTCGCTTCACCACGGTGAACTCAGAGTTTGTAAACGCTCTTGAGGAGTCCCTTAAGCAGTTGATGTCCCGTCCAAAATCAAAACAGTACTGGAAGGAGGTTTTCGGACGACCGGGAGGTTCTCGCCTGCCGGGTTCCTTTGGCGACCTCCGCACGATCAAAACCAGGGATCTGACTCTCGGTGAACAACGGGCAGACGGCGTGTATTTCACCGGTGGGAGAGAGGGGGAGGCCAGAGCTGTGAATGATGGGATAGTGATCTTCAATGACACGCTCGGGGTGTATGGAAAAACCATCATCGTAGATCACGGTTTCGGCCTGTGCAGCATGTTCACCCATCTTGCGAGGGCAATGAAATACGAAGGCGATAGGGTAAGCAAAGGCGAGGTTCTCGGGGACGTCGGACAGACCGGCCTGCTCGCGAAAAAAGCGGTTGGCCTGCAATTTCGTCTGCTCGGCCACCCGGTGCGACCCGAGGAGTGGTGGGATAAGAACTGGATTAACGAGAACATTACTAAGAAAACAGAGCTGCTCAAGCGACAATTGGGCCTGCGCACCCGCAAGCGCGGTTCAACACGCTGATTCTTTTCATATTTTATTTCCAGCAAGCTATTGCTGTAGAACTCCCCCTTTACTAGTATGCCACTGCAAATTCTATTGGCTTTCGCGCCGCTCGACTGAGCAAACGTGCAGAACAGCAGAATTCTTACAACCTAAGCTAGATACACCTATGAACTACAAGTTATTTGCCGCCGTTTTCATCGTAGCTGGCGTCCTCGGCGCATTAATCTGGTCCGCTTCATCGTCGACGGCCAAACGGGTCGTTACGGTGGCAGAAATTCTTGAGCGGGGTATCCTGGTCGATGCAGTGCAGCTTGGTGCGAGGGTAGTTGAGGATTCGAAAATAGAATTCATTACGCAACCTGAAAATACGGTCCGTTTTCAGGTCACGGATATCAGCGACCCAGGTCCTTCTATTCGGGTCGTGTATCAGGGAATGATGCCGGATACGCTGAAGCCTGGAAGAGACGTCATTTTACAGGGCACCTATGATGGGGCAGACTTCAAGGCGAACAGCCTACTCACGCAATGCCCTTCCAAATACACACCTCCAAAACCCGGTGCGGCAAACCCAGGAGAGGGGCAGTCGGAAACCGGATACCAGTATCAAGAATCGGGAGCGCAGATAAATGGTTGATATCGGGCATTTTTCATTGGTCACCGCCTGGGGCTTATCCGTCTATGGCGTAGCAGCCGGCAGTCTTGGTGCTATGCGTTCGAACAGGGCGCTAGTCAAGTCGGCGATATCCAGCGTACACCTTTGCACCCTGTTCTCACTTGCTTCTATCGTAGCTCTGGCATTCGCCTTTGTCGGACATGACTATCGTTACATGTATGTCTGGCAGCACTCGAACAACACCATGCCGGATCATTACCTGGTTTCGGCAATCTGGGGCGGTATGGACGGCTCCATGCTGTTATGGGCGGTGATCATGAGCCTGTATGGATCCAGTGTGTTTCTGCGACCTTCCATGGTGCGGAGGGAGCTACAGAACTGGCTTGCACCAATCCTAAGTGCAGGGACGGGATTCTTTCTCATTATAGTGACCTTCTTAACCAACCCCTTTCGCCTCGTTCCCGGAGGAACAGTGCCCCCCGATGGAAACGGCCTGAATCCTCTGCTGCAAAACCCCTCGATGATGATTCATCCGCCGATGCTGTATGCCGGATTTACCGGCTTTCTCGTTCCCTGCGCTTTTTGCCTGGCGGCGCTCCTTAGTGGTCAGCTCTCTGACAGCTGGATTCGAGCTACTCGACGCTGGACTCTGATCGCCTGGGGCTTTCTCACCATGGGTATCATTCTCGGCGGTAACTGGGCGTACATCGAATTGGGTTGGGGCGGCTTCTGGGCCTGGGACCCGGTTGAGAACGCATCATTTCTTCCCTGGCTTACCGGCACGGCCTACCTCCACTCCGTTATGGTTCAGGAGCAAAAGGGAATGCTCAAGGTCTGGAATGTGGTGCTCGCAGTAACGACCTACATGCTAACGGTCTTCGGCACATTTTTGACACGCTCGGGCGTGGTACAAAGTGTTCATGCGTTCGCAGAAACCGATGTCGGATGGGTATTCCTCCTCTACATCGGTATCGTCAGCGCGATAACGATTCTCCTCATTGGGTATCGCTGGCAGGAGCTGCGCCCCGAACGACAACTTGAGAGCTACTTCTCTCGCGAAGCCGCATTCCTCTTCAATAACCTCGCTCTTCTTGGTATCTGTTTCTCAACCTTCTGGGGCGTATTGTTTCCGATTTTCAGCGAAGCGGTATCGGGAGAAAAATCTGTTGTCGGTCCTCCGTTTTTCAACCAGGTCAACATCCCCTTGTTTCTCGCGCTTCTGTTTTTGATGGGAGTCGGCCCTTTGATTGCCTGGCGAAGAAGCAACAAGAAAGCACTCGTAAAAACGTTCAGCCGTCCCTTGATCGCAGGTTCTATCATCACCGTTGTGTTCCTCTGGTTGGACCCCACTAAGATTAGTGCTGCTATAGCATTCGGTCTTTCCGTGTTTGTCCTGGCCACGATTGAAGCTGAGATGAGACGTGCCGTAAAAGCTCGTCGGCAAATGCTTGAAAAGGAGTCTATTCCGGGAGCGCTATATCAGGTTGTTCGAAGAAGGCCTCGTCGCTACGGAGGTTTCATGGTTCATCTTGGCGTAGCTGTGATGGCGGTTTCGATTACGGCGTCAATGGCCTATCAGACCGAACGGGATATTTCGCTGTCTCAGGGACAAAGCGTAGAAGTGGGAAGGTATAATCTGACCCTTGAAGAACTCGGTCAGGAGAAATACGACAATTACACCGCACTCACGGCAAAGGTCCGAATCGGCTCAGCGGAAGATAACTCACTGCTCGGTTATATGCATCCGGAGCGTCGTGCCTACGTAAGCAATCAGGAAGTTACCACCGAGGTAGATCTCCGAGTAACCCCACGTGAAGACCTCTACCTCGCTCTTGCGGGGCTCGATGTCAGCGCCCAGTCAGGGTCACATGGTGACGTAGACCTTGCGGCGACCCCGGCGCTGATGAAAGTTTTTATCAATCCCCTGCAGGTCTGGTTATGGTTCGGGGGTGTGCTCGTGATGATTGGAACCGGAATGGTCCTGATCCAGGGTGCGTTTTCATCGGAACTTGCGGCAACGCGGCAGGCTTCTGTTGTTCGTGGAGAAAGTGGAGCGAGAGCATAGTGCAAATTGAAGTCGGATCCTTAATCGCACTGGCGGTAACATTCTCAGCGGCGCTCTTAGTCAGCTGGACCCTTCTTGTTCCGTTCTTTTCAAACGAAGCCGATGATGAGCTTGATGCCCGCGATGGTGACTTGAACACGACAGTACAGTTAAGTGAACTACAGAGACGTAAAGACAATGCAATCGCAGCCCTCGAAGAGCTTGAACATGAGCTAGCCTCGGGCAAGATAGCAGAAGAAGAATACACGCTCTCCAAGGCCGAACTCACCCGCGAGGCGGCACAGTATATAAAACGCCTGGAGGATGCGCAGCGCCGCACGTCGGACACCGAAGAGGCATCTGGCGAGGGACCTGCTTCGGAAGAAGCCAGAGAATATGAATCGAATTCGCATTGAAAACCTATCGAAGTCCTTTTCTGAAAGCTATGTGCTTAAGAATTTCTCTCTCGAGATTGCCTCGGGTGCCGCGCAGGCGGTAACCGGCCCGAACGGATCCGGCAAATCGACACTCCTGAAATGTATCGCAGGCCTTGTTCGACCAGACTCCGGCAGGATTATTGTCGGAGAGTCGGATATCGGCAAAGCGTCGGAATACGCCGCCTGTAAGCGCTCATGCGGCCTGGGTTTCCTGGGCAGAAGCAACGGCCTGTACCGAGACTTCAGCATACTTGAAAACTTAGAGTTCGCCGCTAGACTCAGTTCCCGAGTGTCTGACACAGCTACACCGAAAGAAATACTCGAGGAGCTCGATCTCCTGGCATTCGCCTCCAAAAAAATATCCGAGTGTTCTCAGGGCATCGCCCGTCGAACAGGGCTGGCTCGCTTGCTTGTCATCAGGCCCCGAGTTCTTATCCTCGATGAGCCCCTCGCAAACATCGACACCGAAGCCTGTGACAGCGCGATACACGCTCTGCAGCGCCTGAGGGATGAGGGATGCACCATGGTTATCGCCACACATAATACGCACCTGCATGAGCGTTTTTGCACAGAGCACATACGCCTTAGCAATCGAAATTCAGCAGAAAGGAGCACCTCAAGGCGCGTTTCTGGCACAGACACTATCGAGGCAAGATGAGCACGTTTCTGATATTGCTTCGCAAAGATTTTCGCCTTCTCTGGAAGGCTAAAAGAATCGTCGTCGCAACTGCTGGCTTTGCGTTTCTCCTCGTGATCGTTGCTAGCTTCTCATTCCTCCGCATCGGGTACGAGCAAAAGGATCTTGTTAATATGACTCCCGGCATCGTCTGGCTGATCTACCTCTTTGCCGGGGTAATCGCGCTCAACCATTCACTTGTCCTCGAAGACGAGGATGACGCAATGATTGGAATCGTCATGCAGTCAGGGGAGCCTGCCTGGGTATATCTCTCGAAGTCTTTTAGTAATTTTGTGTTTCTCGGACTTATTCAGGTGCTCGTGCTCGTAAGCCACGGTATTTTCTTCGGGGTGCATTACTTCTCAATGCTTCCACAACTTCTTGGAATCTCACTACTGGGAGGTCTTGGCATCACGGCTGCAGGAACCCTTTTTGCCTCAATCGCAGTATGCACAAGCGGGCGAGATATTGTCCTGCCGCTGTTATTGTTTCCCCTCCTGCTCGTCCCGGTGGCTGGCTCGGTCTCGCTGTTTCGCGAGGTGTTAGAGGGGAGCGGCGCCATCGGAACCAGCTTTTGGCTGCAGCTTTTATTGGGCTTTGATGTTATCGTGCTGGTCCTTGGCAGCGCTCTTTTTGAGTTTATCGTACGAGAATAAAACGCGTAATATAATGAAACTTGAATCGATAATCACAGCAGAAAACCTGGTTACC
>JAUIMJ010000008.1 GCA_030433295.1 bacterium
TCCACGCCCGCCGACCACAACATAGCTAATGAGGGAGGCAGAATACAGCGCAGTGGAAACCTTCGTCTTCGGGGAAGACTGAACAAGGAAGAGAACGAAGAAGAAAAGGGAGTCAAGAACGCCGAACACAAGACGCGAATGGGCTGAGGCGCAAAACTGCACACAAAGCGAGAAGAATTGGGGAATCGCTGCGACCGTCGATAGAGACAGGCCGGACTAGCGCTTACGACCCTTGAAAGGAATGCTAACAGCAAGCTTAGCTCGTCCCTTGGAGCGACGACGCTTGAGCACCTTTCGGCCATTCTTTGTGGCCATACGGGCACGGAAACCGTGGGTTCTGAGCCGACTGATGTTACTTGGTTGGTATGTTCTTTTCATAGCGGAAGGCTTTTCCCATTAAAAAAAGCCAGTGTCAAGAAGGCTTAGCAATCTTATCCCCAGAAAATCACGCAAAGCGGCTAAGATACCTTAATTCTTGAGTAATATCCTAGCCAGCTAAAAGCTGCTTGAAGCAAGGATTTCGCTGTCCTTCTAATAGACGCCCATAAATATGACAGAGCAACTGGCTATGCCCTGCGTTTCGGTCTATCATCGCCGCCTTAATGTGCCTGTTTTGTTTGTTTTACGGCTTGCTCTCGTCTAAGTTCAGGTCGGCCTGACAGGAATTTCTTCAAAGGGATTTCTCCAAAGGGATTTCTGACAGGGGGAATTGCCGTGCGCTTGCCTTTCCATAACATTATGGGACGGCAAAACCAGGACGACCTGCAATCGCATAAGCGCGACATTTAAAACCTTTTTTTGACCTCAATTCGCTTAAATGCTAACGAAGGCGACTCTTAATTAGCGTATTTAGCGACACGGCATGAAACATTTGCCGGAACGCGGAAACTCCCGAAGGCAGGGGAGTCCAATACACGCGGATAAACGGGACACTCGGATAACGCATGTCAAAAGTTGATAACTACCGCCTCACCCTTGGTGACAAAGAAGTCATCCCTATTCTGCAGGGCGGAATGGGCGTGGACATCTCCACAACGGAGCTTGCCCTCAAGATCGCTGAGCTGGGCGGTATTGGCCATATTTCCGATGCCATGTCCCCGTATCTGTCCGATCGCAAATTCAAAACGCGACTCCAGAGCGACAAACAAAAGTTCTTCAAGGAGTTTGCAAACTCACTCGATAAGTCCACGGTCAAATGGGAATACGATAATACCTACGAGGGTACGCTCAACCACATCCGCGATACCATGGAGAAAAAGTCCGGTCCCGGGCTGGTGTTTGTTAACACCATGGAAAAACTCCAGATGGGGAACCCAAAGGTTACCCTCAAAGCGCGACTGGATGCGCAGCTTGACGGTGGCATCGACGGCATCACGCTTTCAGCCGGCCTGCATAAGGGCTCTTTTTCCCTCATTGAAGACCATCCTCGATTTCGCGACGCACAGCTGGGCATCATTGTATCCTCAGCTCGTGCCCTGAAGATATTTCTGCGGGGCGCTAATCGCGTCAACAGAAAGCCGGACTATGTGATTGTCGAAGGACCACTTGCTGGCGGTCACCTCGGCTTCGGCATTGATGACTGGCAGAAATACGACCTGAAAGTGATTACTCAGGAAGTAATACAGTTTCTCAAGGATCAGGACCTCGACATCCCGGTCATCCCGGCTGGAGGTGTTTTTACGGGAACTGATGCTGCGGACTACCTCGCGGCTGGTGCTGGCGGGGTGCAGGTTGCCACCCGATTCACCATCGCTCAGGAGTGCGGCTACCCGGATCACGTAAAGCAGATTCTGCTCAACTCCGAGGAAGAGGATATCGAGATCAATCTCTCCTCCCCTACGGGCTATCCGATGCGCATGCTCAAATCCAGCCCTTCGCTCAGTTCGAATATTCGCCCGAACTGCGAAGCTCTTGGATACCTGCTCGATCAGGACGGCGGCTGCGCCTATCACCAGGCCTGGGATGAGTCACCAGTAGGTGCCGATGGCAAGAAAGAGGCGGTAAGCAGCAAGATGTGTATCTGCTACCACTTCATGAAGTACTCCTGCTACACCTGCGGACATAATGCATACCGTCTAAAAGAAACGACGGTAAAGCGCGACAATGGGCTGTATTACATCCCCACTGCTGAGGACATCTTTAACGACTACCGATACAGCAGTGATCACTCCATTTATCTGCCCAAAGTAAGCGATGAAGATGCGGCACTTGATGCCGCCAGCGCATAAGTCGAGCACAAAACCTCCACCAGCCTTCACGCCTGGAACAGATCGCCCCTTTCACTGAAAGTCGGCGGGTAAATCCTTACGCCCTGCATCAGCATCAAAAAGCAAACGAATCTCTACGCCCCCTGAGATGGGCCTGGTATCAGGGCTACGCTCTGTAGAAAAAACCCATATGGCATTTATATGGCAAATATAATTAATGTTGCCCGTATTACTCTGTTTACCCTGTTCAGCGTCCTGGCACTCTGTTCCCTCTTGTCCTGCGAAAATGCCCGGAAAGCCAGATTTCGCCTTTCAACAGACGCGGTGATTCTTGCCTTTGGTGATAGCCTCACCGTGGGCAAAGGAGTCAGCCCAGAGAACAGCTACCCCGAAGTGCTCGAGGACCTCATTGGAAGAAGGGTCATTCGATCAGGCGTTTCCGGTGAGGTCTCAAAAACGGGCTTGAAGCGCTTAAAAAGCGTACTCGGAGAAGAAGAGGCGGATCTTTTAATCCTGTGCCATGGCGGTAACGATATTCTACGCCGCCGCTCCGAAGCGCAAACCAAAGAGAATCTGCGCAAGATGATACTGCTCGCAAAGGAGCGTGGCATTCCGGTTCTTCTCCTCGGAGTCCCCGGATTCTCCCTTTCCCTCGGCAGTGATCCCCTAGCCCTCTACGACGAGCTGGCTGAAGAGTTCGATCTGCTCTACGAAAAAGATGCCCTACCGAAACTGCTTCGCGATCGCACCTACAAATCTGACACGGTTCACCTCAATGAGAAGGGCTACCGCAGGCTGGCTGAAGAAATTGCCGAGGTCTTGCGAGAATCGGGTTCGATCTGAGCTTTTTTTGGTCGGCGATGCAGGCCGAAGACCCTTCGTTACAAAAAAAAGACATTCTAAAATCGCAAAAATGCCGTCTTACACTATAGAGCGAGCGGACATGCCCTCACTAAGTTCCAGATTTTATTCGACTTACTGAAGAATAGAGTAGGGAAACTAGAATGAACGTTCGGTCTAAGTATTTGATTTCATTAGGTTTTGTTATTGCGAGAGTCTTTCGCCACTGCTATGATCAATACAGTGGATGAAAGGAAACAGAAGGCTTAAACACTTTCTGCATCCACTCAAAAGACTTTCAAACGACTTTTGGTTTTTCTTAGGTTTTAGCGGAAAAGGGCTTATAGCTCTTCTCCCGTGAGAAAATCGACAGATTTTTTCATTGGAAGAGAGACTGAGGAAACTGTTTTTTTCTCTTTTTTTCGCGTTTTAGGTTTACTTGGTTTTGTTATCGGTTTTTTAGCTCGGTGCTAATGTTGAGGCGGAGTCCAAATTGATTGGACCCCTTCAAATGATTCGGTTCGAATCGATTTGGACTTCGCCTCCGTTGCCCAAAGAGCCTACTTAGGATTATTACCTTGGCCTCTTCCCATTTTCTCATTTTTCTTTCGCTTAGCTTAATCCTCACCCTGGTAGCTAAGCGCTCTTCGCAGAGAGCAAAGGCTCTCGCAAAATCCCGAAAATAGAATCCTAAGAACCATAAAGCGTTCTTCCGCGTGCTCGCTCATTGAGAGCAGCGCTTCTGAACGTTTGCATACCTGCCGACCGGCACAACGGTATCCAGAACACGATCAAAGCATACCGCCTGGTATCTGCGCGATTATCACCTAAATCAAGGGAAGCGGGGCGCGATACGCCCCGCACACCAATCGGTATGCAGACAAGCTGCCTTACAGGTCGCGGGTCGGTATCCGGGCTGACTAATCACCGCTGGGTGTGACAATCGCGTCTCCGGCGAAACCAAAGGTTCTAAACCTCGTCGAGGGATCGCGCTGGATATAGAACTGATTGAGTGCTCCCTGGGTAGCTCTGTAGACACCCAGCTCACCTACCGCTTTACCGCTGTAGTAGCCCACAAACTTCCGGTCACTCGCCAGGCCAAAGACTTTCACCTCGGAGCTTGCATCAGCAAAGCGAATGTAAGTCGCCGAGAGATTACTCTGGGGACGACTGACGAGAAGATCAGCCCTTCCGTCACCGTCCATATCGGCGGGTGCGAGAATCTCATCTCCGCTGAGGCCCCAGGGCACGACCTCAACAAGGCTTCCACTGAGATTTCGCACATACCAGGTAATAGCGCCGCCCTGATTCCGGGCAACAATAAGCTCATCCACACCGTCACCGTCCCAATCCGCAGCAAAGGGTCGGTCACCAGCCAGGCCCCATTGGAAGGTCCCCGGGCTGATACCGTCAAAGGGGGTGAGATACCAGAACAAGAAGCCTCCCAAATTTCGAACCACCGCAAGGTCCTCGCTGCGATCCGCGTCGAAGTATCCGGTCAGAGGAAGATCCCCGGATAGCCCCCACTGTCGCTGCATCGCCTGACCCTCAGGGCTGCGGTAGTACCAGTAGAGGCCGCCAAACCAGTCGCGAACTACACCCGGCGAGTAGCGTCCGTCGCCATTGAAATCTCCCGGCATGGGGACATCGGGACCACTGAGTCCGAACTGCAGCGGTAAGGGGCTGTTTGAAACCTCATCGGAGATATACCAGTCAAGACCACCAAAGGCGGAGCGAACCACGACCTCATTAGATATTCTGTCCCCAGAATAGTCCCCTGGAATCGCACGCTGACATATGTCGGGAATTTGATTGCCGTCTTTGTCGGGGAAGGGGGCGTTGGCGTTGTTTAGGTAGACGGTGGAGCCGGTAATGAAGACGCGAGGCAGGGTCCCCGTTCGTGCCACAAGAATATCCAAGTACGAGTCGTTATTGCGGTCTGGGAAGGCAATTTGAAAAATAGATCTTCCGTCGGTAACCCGGAATGATTCCGAAAGTACCTCCGTACGAGAATTCTCGTCTAACCGGTTATCGTCACGCCCAGCAAACAGATAGCCGGTTACCGAGGCTGTCGTGCCGCCTCCCCTCTCGCCGCGCGAAGTCTTACGGACCAATAGTAGGTCGTTTATTCCATCAGCATTGAAATCTCTGGATAGCCCGAAGTGTTCGACTTCGAGCAAATCACCCTGACTACCTATCGCTGGGAGCGAATAC
Organism: bacterium; assembly: GCA_030433295.1. GTDB lineage: Bacteria > Bdellovibrionota_C > UBA2361 > SZUA-149 > SZUA-149 > JAUIMJ01. Next base: position 5,262 of record JAUIMJ010000008.1, read on the forward strand.
ACTCCCTTTGACACAGCACCGGACGCGGTGCTTGCGACGAACAACTCAAAGCTCTCCGCGCTACGCATCTCAATTCTGTCTGCAAAGTCATCGGGGCTAAACCGAAGAACTTCGTCATCCAGCCTTTTAAGATTGTTTGGAGCCTCAATACGGGTAACGGCCACATTTCCTAAGTCAACCGGGGACGCGAGCATCCCTGCTCCGTTGTTCCGCAGAACGATCCCCCCCTCTCTTGGTCCGGACTCAACAAAATCAACAAATCCATTCAAATTAGCCCGTGCTGGAAACGGACCCCAGGCCGCAGCGCTAATTGAGTCCAAATAATCACGAACAATGTAGCTGCCATCGCGCTGCTGAATCGCGATCTTAAACTCCGGCATCATGAAAGTCGCGGTGAGCCTAAGAATGTTCGACACATCATCAACTAGTCCATCGCCATTTATGTCCAGAATATAGCTGGGATAAACTGATTCATGCGCCGTAAACGCAAAAGACGTCGTCTGAATATCCACCGCATCATCAACCCCATTGCCATTGCAGTCCTCTGCTACGGCAGTCGATATCGAGAAAATTAGAAGGAGGGATAATCCGAGGATGCTTTTCATGAGATGACAGCCAGGCTCTTTGCTTGCGGATCCATATTCTACAGACTCATGGTCGATTTTTAGCATTATTTCGACTCATTTTCACGCCAGCAGCAAATACGAGGGGTTTCAGCCACGTAGCCCAGCTATCCTGCTTTTCCCGAAAAGAGGGCCAGCCCCTGTGCTGGGCATCACTAATCCATGCTAGCCTTGGAGAAAGGAATCAACCGCAGCAGCCTGAAGCCCATATCATGCACCATTGTCACGGATACGCGCCCTTCTTTCTCTTTCGACTTATTCCGGCATATCTCCTCCTGCTGATAAGCCTTGGCGGCCCGGCCACTGCCCAGGAGACACGACGCGTCATCTTTCGAAAAACGCCCTACACCGTTTTCATCGCTGACCTCAGAAAAAGCAGGCTGCAAATGCACTGGAAGGATGAAAAGGGACGGCGTTTTTCCTCCCTGAAACGCCTGCAAACGCAGGCGGAAGGAAAGGCTCAAAAGCTGCTGTTTGCAACAAACGCCGGAATCTTTGATACCGACAGACGACCTCTCGGTCTGCATATCGAAGGCGGAAGGACGATTGTCCCCCTCAACAGAAAGAGCGGTGCGGGAAACTTCTTCCTCAAGCCCAATGGGGTGTTTTTACTATCTGAAGAGGGAGCATCCATTCGCAAAACAGAGGACTACACGGCAGCGCCATCGATCCGCAGCGCAACACAGTCGGGTCCTCTGCTGCTTCTCGACGGAACAATTCATCCGGCATTCAACAAGGGCTCAGAAAACAGGCTTCTGCGCAGTGGTGTAGGGCTTATAAGCCCTGATAAACTCGTGTTTGCTATTGCCGAGGAGCCGGTCAACTTCTTTGACTTCGCGCAGATGTTTCAGAAAAAATTCGCCTGCAAGGATGCGCTCTATCTCGACGGAGTCATCTCACGCTTTTTCATAGCGGGAGATCAGAAACACACCGGAGCCGGCTATGAGAAATTTGCAGCTTTAATCGGGGTATACGCCAGGGAGAAAAAGAGCCCGGCAATGAAGGCCGCTGATAGTTAGAGCATCGCAAATGCGTATCCGAAGACTGCTCTGCTGCTTCGCTCTTAGGTCGTACTTTTACCAGGAGGAATTCGGTAAAACCGTATCGTAACCTCAGTCACGAAACCCCTCCTGGCGTGTGCCATGCGATTATGTCGCAGTGCATTTGTTTAGAGTTTTCGGCACGCGTGTTCGCGTATCGTCAGCGTGCGGAAATGCTCATCGCTGGCACGTACATTGTGCTTGAACGGGGCTTGCGGAAGGCGTCACTCGCTGCCTTCTTCGGTACCTGCTTCTTCGCTGCCGGCACCTTCTTCGCTCACTGCCGCTTCTTCGCCGCCGGTTTCCGTGCTTTCGGACGCGGCTTCTTCACTGCTCGACTCCGTGGTCTCGGAGGCGGCTTCTTCGCTGCCGGACTCTTCGCCTTCGACGGTTTCGACTTCGCCGGCACCGATCTCGCTTGTGTCGATTCGCTCTTCTCCGTCGCCAGCGGGCTTGCAGCCGGGCATGACACAGAGAGCCAGAGCGAATGCAAACAGGGTTGCCATGGACAAACGCTTCATCAGAAACTCCTTCACAGGGGGGTTGTGAGATTCACCTGAAAAAAAACCAGGGCGCGGGTACACGCCTATTTCCAAGCTCCTCTCGGTTCAAAAAGAACAAACACCGCTGTTAATTTCGCACCAAGAGTAGGTCAACGACTTCCCAAAGAGGGCAGGACGCTAATAAATTTCCCTAGATTAAGCAAATTCCGAGGGCCATGAGGCAATATTTCAGGCGGGACCCCCATAAATATAATACACACTGTGACCTGAACTCCTACTGCCCCCGCGAGCGAGAGCGGTCATAATTAAGGTTCCTGCTATGTATTCAATAGCTTCCCGCTGCCTTTTGAGCCTGTTGCTGTTCTCCGGGTGTGCGCAGAACGTCAGAACGCTGGCCGCCTCGCCAGTTACTGCTTCTGAAGAGACTTTCCTCGAAGATCTCTATTTCACCTGTGACTTCTGGGTTAGCGAACCTCGAAAGGACTTCCTCGTCGAATGGCATCACGACCAGGACATCACAACCGACGTCTGCAAAGAATTGGTCAGCGAATACAAGGACGAGCGTTTTCGTGCGACCGCCACCCTGGGCTGCAACAGAGCAAATCCCTGGCAGCGACATCTACATCTCCTAATCCACGACAAGAGAAACAAAGGCTATGCGGCCACCACACACAACTTTCGGGTGTTTGATCGAGATAAAGACTGGCCACATCTCAATATGGAGCGCGAACGAGGGATACAGCTCTCCCTGGCTTGCGATATTCTGCGAAAGAAGAAAGGCCACTGAGCAACACCAATAGCGGAAGCCGAAAAGTAAGCAGCTTCTGGGTAAAAAAGTCACTCGGTAGCTCTGCTATCCGAGTGACACACAATCGGTAATTCTCGGGGGAAAAAGCCATCGATAAAATATCGAGCCCGAATCACCGAACGACCTCAAAGGCTCCTCCCGCCGTAAATATCCCCCGCAGCAGTCCATGATCAATGAAACATGACTCTTGGTACCGGACCACAATCAGATAGTCTCCGAAGACTCCTTCTGCGCCTTCGAAATCAACTTCGTTACCATCAGAGTCGATGAGGGCTACTTCACATCCTCCCTCCGAAACCAGCACGCGACCGGGAGACTCCTCGTCTGCCCGGACGAAATAATCATCTCGGTAATGAAGGACTAACACATCGCGACCGGTTCTTAGTTCGAGTCGTATATCTTCGACTACATCCGGCGAGAGAATATATTTGCCGGCAAAAACAATACTCTCACCATCAAGCTCCACAGCCCGCTCTTCGCCTGTCATCCACAGTCTTCCATACAAACTTCCGCGCATGTAACTCACCGATTCGAAACCACGAAACTGGCACAGGGCCAAATGCAGTCGCATACCGCACTCGGCTCCACATCGTTGACTCAGGCCAACGGTCCTGAGTTAACGATAGGAAGCATAAGCGCGATACGCATAACCCTGAGAAAACCCTCTCCAGAAGCTGCTTCCCTGAGCCAAAACAGCAAAACATGGACCAGAGAAGCGGCTTAAGAATCCTCTACTCACACCGTATGGGGAGAAAATCCCTTAACAGAACACCACAATACCAAATGATACTGGCAATACCGCGCAGTATGCTAGCTCTTGAGCGAACGACCCAATGTTCTAACTCTATAGCCAGGAGCTCAAAAACATAAGATGGAAAAGTACTTAAACGGCACGCGATTCGAGCATTGTATGCCACATGCAACTGAGAACGCGCACAAGCTTCCACAAATACCAATCGGTTTGTCCCAAGAAAAACTTTGCTCAATCGATTTTGTAGGCCAATATAGTCAACACCTTATGGATTCTCCCCATCGCCGGTAAAGAGCGGAATGGAATAGTTAAGAAAAAGATACGTATGCGTTACCTTCTCTCAATTCTTATGCTCTCCGTCTTCGGGCTGACGGGTCCGCAGCCCCCTGAAAGCCAGGAACAGCATTGCAGTAAACTAACTACCGGTGTTCAGGACAAAATATCGAAAGCTCGAGGATGCAGCAGCGACGAGGAGTGCACCATCGCCGGACTGGGCTGCCCCTTTGGCTGCGGAACTCCCCTGAACAAAGTCTTTGTTCCACAAATCAAAGAGGCTGTTCGCAAGCATCAGGAGCAGTGCACCCCTTGTGAATATCGATGTGCCCGGCAAAAACGCAGGCTGAAGTGCCATGAAGGTGAGTGCAGTCTTCTTCCAAAAACGCCCTCATTCTCAACACCTAAAAAGCAGCAGCCCAGCGGTCCGGCAGCTACGGCGCTCTAGAGACACAGCCGGTACTGAATCCGACGTCGCCTTCGTCATCCCGGCAACTTCCGAGTAAAACAATGCTTTTGATTGCTTGTGGCGCAGAATAATCGCACAATCATCAGCAATCGAAACGCAAAGCCGATACCCTAGCTATGTCGACGAAACTAAAGAGCCTGTATCAACGCAATGACCCGGTGACCTCTGCCTACCTGATAGGTAAGGGACCCGTGCATATCAGTGTTGAGGGTCTGGACCGCCATAGCATCGCAGAATCCTCTTTGCTCGTGGGCACGGTAGAGTATTTTCTGAACGAAGATGAGCCTCTGACTCAGCAGCGCCTATTCGATCTCCTAGTCTACCAGGGCGAAGATATCAGTACGGTTACCTTCGACTCACTCGACAAGATAATTCTCGAATACGAGTTTGGCGTTAAGACCAATGTCTTTCTGGCGCACACCCTGGATATTTCAAATCACCTGCATACGCAGGCGCTGGGTCGGCTTTCAAAGAGATCGCGAAAGTATAAAGTACGCGCAATTCACTACGCGCGACTCGTAGACGATGTGGCTTTTTTGGCAGACACGCCACAACTCGCCCCTTTGAAACCGCTGGTAACCGCAGCAAAGAGAACATTTATTTACCTCGATGGTGAACTCTTTGCCCGTGCGCACCGAGCCCGAGCGATACGATCATTCCCAAATCCGCTCACCCAGATGATCCATGCCTACAAAAAGAATGCAGAGATATGCAGCGAAGGCGCTGAGGCTGACGCCATGTATGTCCTGCTCGACGGGCAAGTCGAGGTCAGGACCTCCGACGCATACATCTCCTCAATAGATCAGGCCGGGGAAGCCTTTGGTGAAGCGGCTTTGTTTCGCCCCGGAGGGCGCAGCGCCTCGCTGATTGCCTCTGAGGACTCCAAACTCTACGTGGTAAAGCGCAACGACCTCGATCGCTTCCACCGCAGACATCGCGATGTTTTCGTGAACATCGCCAGAACTCTCTCCAAACGCATCGCTGACAACATCAGAAGAGCCGAGCGCTATGTAGACATTACAAGCACGGAAGAGCAGTGCGAAGGTATAGAGCAGCAGAGCTGGCAGGAAGTTCGAACACTCCATCAGGCGCTGCTCGACGCCAGAGCAAAACTGAACAGCGACTCACTTGCCCAGGTCCTCGCGCATCATTCGGTTGTGTAAGGGAAAAAGACGGCCTCAGAAAAGAAAAGCGCCGGGGTCTCAGACCACGGCGCTTCGACGCAAGACGAAATACGTGCTTTCGAAAGTCAGGGATCAAACATAGTGATACGCTCTCGGCGCCTCGTGAACAATCGGCTCCGGCACGGCGGGAATCGCGTGTGTCCAGAACCAGAAGTTTCCTTCGAGCGCGTCGGCAACATCGACTTCAACCGTCGCCTTGTTCTGCATGACGAACTTAACTCCCTCGCAGTCCCAGATCGTCTGCACGAAGTCATCTCGTTCTGTCATGACGGAACAAATCAGCGCCGGCTTCTTTTCGAGCATAGCGCATACCTGAGACTGCGGAAGCTCAACCACCGCAACCAGAGGAAAGGGCAGCTCCATGCAGGCGATGGCCCCATCGGGGTTGCTGGTATGCGCTACGACCGGTTCAAGTGCCGTTAAACCACCTTTACGGACCAATCGAGGTCCATAGCCAGCCGTCATATGCTCGACACCATCTTCCGATAGTCCCTGTTCGACCATCTGCCACATTCGCTCGGCCGCATCGGCATCCGCCATAGCGGCAATTCGAGCGCTATCGTCGCAAAGGCCATTGAACTTCATCTTCCCAAGCGCCTTGGCCAGCGCAGCCGCAATCTCACGCGTATGTCGGGAGGCATACACCCGAACCGCACAGATGCAGCTACGGCCGCTGGTGAAGGCGACTACTGACTTCACGATGCGGCTGAGGTACGCTCGCCAGTTGTCGACCACATCATCGGAGATGATCACCGCAGTATTTCCGCTGCCGTGATATTCACACTTGATGGGGTCTTTCGACACCGACTGAACCGTGGAAGTCTGCCCGAAGAGCATTAGGCGATCGCAGGCCGACAAGGCCTGAGACGCAAAGCTCTGTTCCGCGGGGTACACTCCCATAACACCGGGAGGAAAGCCCGCTTTGTCGAGCGCGTAACTGAAACGCATCCCCGTGAACACGTCGAGCCGACCCGGCTTCTGGATAATGGGAAAGCCACCCGCCGGAATCATGGTGCACAGGCGAAAGTGTCCGGGGGCGTTATTGGGACTAAGAAGACCGACATCGATTCCCTGAGCGCAATAGCGCGGAATCCTTCCGGCTTCCATGTCTTCAATACTCCCTTCGACGCCAAGCAGCTCCAGATGCTGGCCGAGGCTGCGGCCCACATTGATCATGGAGTCTGCGATGCCCTGCATTGCTGCCCCGCACATAGCACGGGTGAGGCCCATGACATCTGACTGCCGCTCGCAGTACTCATCTGGACCTGCGAGCACCAGACGATCTGCGAGCTGAGGCTCCGTAAGGAGAGCCGAAGACGAGTCCTGTGGCAGAGAAACCCCGATGGGCAATTCTCCGTTGAGGAAGAAATCCGCAGCCGCCTCCATGCGGGCACAGCGCTCGGCAAACGGCATGCGCAGGAGCTGCTTCCTTAGCCTCCCGGCATGATCGCGGCGGTCCTTCAGAGCAACTGAGGGAGCCGACTGGGCGACGGTTGCCATGCGCTCCCCCGTAGCAAGCGAGGTGAGATCGACGGTGGAAACCCCTGTGTAGGGCAACCAGGAACCGAGGCGCTTGGTCGGTATGTGCAGAAGATCTGACAGGGCCTTTCTTGGCTTCTGTTTAGTTGACGATGCAACCATGGCTGAATAATCCTTTCGGAAAGACGGTGGATCACGATCGTGATCGGGACGGGTGAAAACGATTTACTATCGATACGAGAATGTACACCTCTGTCGAAACAGGGGTGATACGCAGTTCGAAGACACGTGCGTTAAAGACAAAGACAAGGTGAGGTACAAAAGAACTAAAACCGAAGTTCTGTTTGATCCTTTCTACTCTTTCGAAGAAAAATTTAGAAACAACAATGCCACATTGGCGGGTACACAAACCTTTCTTGCAGACGGTGATTCCTAGCAAATTAGACTGTCAAAACAAAGCCGTGGCCGCTGAGCCCGGGTGTAACGGAGGCTGTGGGTTCTAAGTGTGCGAAACAAAGGCCTATTGCTACAGACGAATCAGGAGACTCTATTCCGGGTAAGCCAGCAAATGAACTCCTGCCAGCACCATCAAGCCGCCTCATCAAGCAGATGGTGCAGGCCACCGCATCGCGCAAGCTGATGGGCATAGCCATCACCTTCGTTCATCCGCTGTATGACGCTTTCGCGCTTCTTCCCGGAAGATCTAAGCTCCAGCCAGGAGTAGCGCGCTGCGGAGCAGAGCCATTCGGCCATGCCCTTGCGGGCAAGCAGCTCTTTTCGGGCAAACAGAATGCACTCCTGATTGTTTTCACGAGAGCGAGGATCCTTCACGAAACGACAGCCGTTTAGCCAATGGTTGAAGTTGTAATGCGGAAAAAACAATAGCGCTCTTTTACCGCTTTCTCCTCGCGCCAGTTCAGAAAACACCTCATCGGGCTCCCGATGACTAAGCGCAACTTTGGATTTGCGGATGGCACCAAGCTCAAACATCTCATCGAGAATAAACGAAGGGATAGATGGCTCATCCTTGATTATCATGTAATCACAGCCCTCCAATTCCGGGCTCTGATCCCCTGCTGAGCACACGATACGCTGATTTACCCTGGGAAGGAGCATAAGCGGCTGGTACTCACGCATGTGTTTCGCCGAAAGCAGCGTCACTGCGGGAGCAAGGCCCATGCAAAGTAAATCGTAGTCCGAACCGCCCTCGGCAAGAATAATTCGAGCAAGCTCGACAGCGTGCACATGCGAGGAGTCGATTAGGAAATTGTTCTGCGTGACATTCAGATAGGCAAAAATAGCATGTGCTGCCGGCATAGGCGCCGGAATGGCTATTTTCAGGGGCTTTTTCAGTATGGACGCCGGTTTCTTCATTCCGAGCCGCTGCTGAGAACTGAGGCGCAAATCGAACTCGCTTACCGGATTCATTGAAGCGCCAAGCAATTTGCGAACGTTTTTGTTTTGAGAAATCGCTGTTATCGACTCACGCAGCACCCGTGGCGAAAAGATATTTGTAGAAAGAAGCGCATCAGAGACTTCGGTCAGCAAAGAGGAACCGATTTGTTTTAACAGTGTTTCTCCAAGCAGGTTCTCTGAATGTCGCAGCAGTGATTTTCCGTATTTTCTCTCCCAGGACTCCTCGAGCAGACTGCTCAACTGAAAGAACTCCTCCGCCTCACGAAGCTCCCTGTTCCTCCAGTTGATGCGTATTGGGATAGATGGACGGAGCAGGACCCCTGCAGGTCCGCCTCGCTTTCTGTTCGGGTTGCTGCGGCGAAAGAACGCCGGCCAGATTTCATTGCCTCCGGCATCAGCGCCAAAGGTATCAGAGAGCCACTGCGTGTTTTTGGCCATGGCGTAGTCGAGACTGGATGCCGGCGTTCCTCTGCCGCCGACCAATGGAGTCGGGTGTTCTCCCCGCCTCTTCATTCCGGCCGATCGGCAAAGCAGAATCGCCATGGCACGAACCGCTGAGGTCCACTGAAAGCTCCCCGCATGAAGATGAGCGCCTTCTGCTTTTCCCCTCACGCAAAGCTGAGGTCGTGGCAGTCGGGGATGGCAAATTTCGACACGAAAAAGCTCTGGATCTTGCTCACCACTGAAGAAAAGCTCCACCAGGGGACCTTGCAGCACACTGCTGAATCCTTGGGGGGAATCCTGTTTCTCCATTTATTTAGCCCTCTTACCTAAAATCCTACACCAAAGTTATTACCTTTTCGCCGACGGAAGGCGCCTAAAGAGGGTGTAGAACCATGCAAATATCTACCTTATCGCTGATACTCATCGCATCTTACCTCATCATACTGAAATTACTCAGTGTTTTTGCCTACCGCAGGGCGATATCGGCTACCGAGGACTTTTTCCTCGTCGGACGAAGCCTGCCCCAGACCCTGCTGGTCGGAACCATTCTGGCGACCATCGTAAACGGCCTGGCTGTAACCGCGGTGCCGGCTCTGGTCTATGAAGGTGGCATCCTCTTTACCCAGATGTTTGTAGTCACCGCCGTTGTATCTCTCTTCATCTGGTTCTTCGGCCCAAGAATCTCAAAGCTGGGTCGAAACTACGGAGCGATCACCCAGGGAGAACTCTTCGGGAAATACTATCGCTCCCGCACCCTCACCATTGTCGTCGGCATACTGGGCATACTTTCGGTGCTGCCCTTCATGTGTATTCAGCTCTCTGCCATCGGCAAAATTCTGGCCTCAATAAGCAGCGGCGCTCTGCCCTATGAAAGCGGGGTGCTACTTTGCACGGTTTCAGTTGGTCTGTATCTCTACTTTGGTGGGGCAAGAGCGGTTGTCTGGACTGATGCCATACAGTCGCTGGTCTTTCTTTTCGTGGTTATGTGCACTGCCGGCCTCTTTCTCTACTGGGCCGGCGGCCCGGCTAAAGTATCGAGCACACTACTCGAAGTTATGCCGGAGAAACTACAATTTACCGCGAAGAACACACCCCGCTACATCGACAACATTCTTTCATGGCCCTTTGCCTTCTTCCTCTGGCCGCAACTCTTTCAACGCATGTTGATGGCCAAGAACGAAGAGGCCGTAAAACGCTCGGGGGCATACACCTTTGTTCTGCTCGGCCTGGTTATCTGCTGCAGCATGACAAGCGGAAGCAGCGCAACATCTCTTCTTTATGGGCAAATAGCCGACTCCGACCAGCTCATCGCTGAAATGTATCGCAGATACCTGCCAGCAGGCGGGGCAATGATAGTGCTGGCTGCTTTTGCCACCGGCATGAGCACCATAGACAGCATGCTGCTGACAATGAGCTCAATCTGCGTGCGGGATATCGGACAACTTGATTCCAGAAAATCGCCCCGCGACGCCTTTGCATGGAGCAGGGGCATTGCCCTGATATTTCTCCTGCTGGTGACCGGGCTTGCACTGAGCGAAGTAGGACGCGGCGCAATGACCCCGCTGGTAACCCTGGGCGCAAGCATCGCAACCCTATTCCTCTGGCCGCTGATTGGGCTACATCCAAGGGTAGAGCTAAGTGCAAAGGCTTGTCTCGCATGTATTGCATCCGGCTTATTCGCCATTCTCGTCGTTAAGAGCGGGGCTCTTTCAGGCGCCCTGCCCTTTGGCTTTGCCACTGCAGGCTTTCTTAGCAGCTTGGTCGTCTTCATAGGTGCACAGCTAGCAGAGGCGCTGCGTACTAAGGCGATAGCCACGGAAAGCAGCGAGCATCCGGCAGTTGAGGAGCCTGCGGACGAGCCGAGAGAAGGCGTGGTAAACGAGTAGTGTGCATAAAGATAGTAGGGACGCTTTTATGCTTCTCTGCTATCTACTACTCATAGACGCGATACTCATCACACGGCCTTTTCAGACACGAATGAGCAGCAAAATTCTCATCTTCGCCTACGGCTCTAACATGCTGACACAGCGCCTTAGAAACCGCGTTCCCTCAGCCGTGCCGCAGGGGACCGGCTTTATCAGAGGCTATACGCTGGAGTGGCATAAAGCCGGGACGGATGACTCAGGGAAGTGTGATATTCTGCCCAGTGACTCCGAAGAAGATGTCGTCTGGGGGGTTCTCTATCATGTGTCTGCACTGGAGAAACCCGATCTCGACAGGATTGAAGACCTCGGGGTTGGCTATGCTGAAAAGGAATTTGAGGTTCACACCGAGGAAGGCTCTGTGCGCGCCTTTGCCTACCACGCCCTGCAAATCGATGCCTCATTGGATCCCTATGCCTGGTACAAGGCCTATGTGGTGCAAGGAGCCATAGAGCACGCCCTTCCCGAGCACTACGTAGAGAAATTACAAGCAAGAGACTGTAAAGCGGACCCCGATAAAGAGCGGGCAGAGTTAAACTGGAACGTGGTGCGCAGCCGAGCATCAGGGTAATGCTTACAGATGAAAACCTTCAAAAACATTCTCTTTGACCTGGACGGCACCCTGAGTGACCCGGGACCGGGTATCGTCGCCTGTATTCAAAGCGCTCTGCGAGAGATGGGCCACAGGCCTCCGGCTGCTTCTGAGCTGACGCAGTACATCGGACCGCCTCTGCGAGGAACTTTTGCCACCCTCCTGGCAACTGATGACTCGGCGCGGATCGAGCAGGCCGTCGCCAGCTATAGAGAGCGATTTTCAAAGACCGGCATGTTTGAGAATGATGTGTACCCGGGAATTCCAGACGTTCTGGAACAACTGATAAGTCCCGACACTACTCTGTTTGTCGCCACGGCTAAGCCACGCCGCTACGCAATCCAGATAATCGAATACTTTCGTCTCGCCACGTATTTTGAGGGAATATTCGGACCTGAGCTCGACGGCAGATTTGACGACAAGAGAGAATTGATTTCGCATATCCTCGCGACGTATCAGCTTCAGGCTGAAGAATCCGTGATGATTGGCGATCGGGCAAACGATATCATCGCAGCAAAGAAAAATGGGCTCTCTTCTGTCGGTGTGACCTACGGATACGGCTCCCTTGACGAGCTGCTGTCAGCCGGTGCCTGCAGCATTTGCGAGTCACCTGAGCAGATCCCGGAAACACTTCGGCAAATGCGCTAGCATGTGCAGGTTTGACTTGCATCAAAGCCTGCGCTATCGGTTCGAAAACCTCACGATAGCTTCCTTCTTATTACTCTTCAGTAGAACGACGAAATCCTCGCCTTGCCGATTACGGCTGCGTACGAAATCGCTAAGGCGGGAAACGGACACTTTATTGGAGGTTCTCTATGATTTGTAAAAAGGCCTGGGGTAATCGACCCCGCGTAAAACACCTGCTACTTGCGCACACGTTCTGAGCAGGTAGTCGAAAAGCGCGCCCCGTCGGCGTGCTGCCGTGCCTCACCGTGTGCTGCGGTCAGGAGTACGGTATCAGTGAAAATTCCAAACACCATTGCGGAGCCATTTCGAGAAGCAGCTCACTTCGTCTACAGCATTTGCACCTTTCTGTTGAAGGAAAGTAATCGCGACGCGATTGAAGAGTATCGCCCTTCCATTGAGGAAGCACACGGTATCTTGGTCGCCGCGATCGAGGACGACTTCTACAGTCTGAGCAACCTCTCAGACATAGAAGCCTCAGCCGTCGTCTTGTACAATGTTTCTCACGTCTTGCTCGAAGTCTTCGACGAAAAGTTGGACGAGCCCGACGTAGCAACGATGAACACTTTGTATCAGTCTCAGGATGCGGCTGTTGCTCTCTTGTATTTTCTGAACTCCTCCCACTTGAACTAGTGGTTTGATTCAGAGATCGAAGTGAACTGTCAGCGCGGGAATGCTTACGATTAGTCCCGACAAGGAACGAGTCCGCTTTCCCGCGCTTTACGCCTTTAAAAAATATTTGTTTTTCACTTTATTTTCCTAATCTCTTCACATTCTCGACCTACAGTCCCCGATAACGCTTTAACGAAAAAGACTATTGGGAGAACAGTATGCGTGACAAGCGACCGACCCTCCGGCTTTCGGTGAATACTACGGTAGCATTCCTCCTTTGCTCAGGGACCTTGCTCGTTTTTGGGATATTCGATGAGGCATTGGGCTGGGACATTTTCAGTCCAAAAGTCGAAAAAGTGCTCATTGCAATATTTCAGTCTTCTATCTGCCTCTCGCTGGTTGGAGTAGCAATTACACTCGTTCTTAGCTCCCATGAAAGCGTCAGATACTTTAGTTTGATACAAGAGAAAATCGCCCCGATTGAAGAACCTGATACGCCTAAAAGTACCTCGCGGATCTATCGAAGATTTTTCATACTCAGTACATGTTTGGCACTTTCGCTGGTACTGCTCGGCGTCGCCAACAATCATATAGAAAACCACCGAATCCGTGTCTTCCATACGATCGCAGGAGAACAAGCCGAGTTCTTCTCGGATCGAATGAAATCCGAAATCTTAAAACTAAAAGAAATTCCTCGAGACAATATTCCTCACCGTATACACGATGTCCTGACGGCGCTGGATCAATTCTCATTCATCAATCGCTCGACCTTATATCTTCCGGATCCAGTAGAGGCATCCGCGCTATGGGGTATGACCGCCTGGCGCAGCTACGATAAAAAGGATGGATTTGCACGTTTCTACGTAGCGCGGCACTTTGAGAAAGAGTTAAGAAATGCTTTTCTTGGTGATAAAAAGGCCCTGGATCGATTGAACGCCCTTGATAAATTCGAGCACTACTTAGGAATACTGAAAAAAGACGGCTCGCTTTTGGCCATTCTTCGCATCGATGGAAATCCTTTTGAAAACTTCAGAAACTATGATGAGGTCAACTAGCAGACACAGGACTTCGTCGCTATTCAAACGATCGATTCGTACAGCTGTCCCGATTTTGAGAGCCAGAAAACAAAAGTGAGCAAACTAACGAACACAGACGGGAGATACAGGAGGCAAGTTCCTCGGACTCTACTCGGGGTAAGCGTATTGCTCGCACTCTCACTCGTCTTATCGTGGTCTGTTGGTAGCAAACTTGTCGCACCAAGTTTGCACCGTGTCGGCAGGCCGCCGACTGAATTTCCCGCGGAATCTGTCTCTTTCAAAAGCAATTCTGGGAGCGCAGTTTCTGCCTGGAGCGTACCCGCCAGTCCCTCGCGGGGTGTGATTGTTCTACTCCATGGAATTCGTGGGTCTCGGCTGTCGATGCTCGAGCGCGCAAAATTTCTTCATAACGCAGGTTATTCCGTCGTTTTGCTCGATCATCAGGCTCATGGTGAAACGCCAGGTGAGGCGATAACGCTTGGATATCTCGAAAAACATGACGTTGAAGCGGCAGTTGCTTTTGTCCGCAAACGCTACCCGGGAGAGCGGATAGCTGTGATTGGAGTGTCCCTCGGAGGCGCGTCCGCACTACTGTCTTCGCCCTTGGGAATCAATGCGCTTATCCTAGAGGCTGTTTACCCGACAATTGAAGAAGCCGTGCACAACCGCGTCGCCGCAAAGCTAGGTCCATTGGCGGCAATTCCAACCGAAATACTTCTGATCCAACTAAAGCTAAGACTAGGAATATCCCGAGCTGATTTGCGCCCGATCGATTTCATATCGAAGGTCGAATGCCCTGTTTTCATTATCTCGGGACTCGAAGATTTACACACTACCGCACAGGAGACAAAAAGGATGTACGAGCAGGCTATGCAACCAAAAGAGCTGTGGTTGATAGGCGGAGCAGCTCATCAAGATCTCCATCGTCTGACCCCAGACCTGTACAAGGAAAAGGTATTGGCGTTTCTGGACCGCTACATGACCCACTAGAGCAGTCGCAGGATACAATCGTACTATCTTTGCCGGAAGACTACTCTAGTGCTCTGTCTTCTCCTTGCCTGTATCCCGGCGGATCTCTATCTCACCATCATTGACGAGCTTGTAGATCTTACTCAGCTGACTCTTCTCAACCCCGTCTATCTCGCCGTCGGCATGGATTATCTCAATCAGCATATCCCACTCGTGCTGCAGGATTACGCCGTCCTTCAGGACCCTGTCGACCAGATGAACGAACTCATTCGTTGTAGCCATGAGAAATCTCCCTCTCGAAGATTGTCAGTAGTGCATCAGTAAATCGCCGGAAATACCTGAAATAAGGGATAAATTCCCCCGCTCGCTTGCATTTCTACGGTAATTCTATCATTTTATATTCTGCTTTTGGTAGCGGCCTGTTTCCCCCCGGGCCCGTCCTGCGCCCGTTCTTTGTCCCCTACATATGAGTATGCACTACATCGTTCCTTGTAGAGAGATGAATTCAGCAAATCTCTGCCAGGAACGGTAGGAGTTTCAAGGATTTTATCCGGTTTTTGGCTACACATGGGAGCCGGGCTGCGCTCTTAAGCAAGTGTCTTGTTCAGGGACGTGCTTAGGCGCTCAGCTCGCACACTTCCATTTTAGTCTGGAGAAACCCTATGTCGTTTGTCGATCGTTCCGTTCTGATGCAGAACACCGGGGAACCCGTGATCAGTCTTTTGCGCAATCGAAAGATGATCGTTGTCTTCTGTATCTACATGTCGGCTATCGCGGCCGTGAACCTTTTGAGTGGTAAGCTCGTCGCTACCAGCATTGTCATCGGAGGAGTCAACCTGCTTGGATGGCTTCCCGGCGGAGTTATCAAATTCTCCTCCGGCGCCTTCTGCTACGCGATTACCTTCCCGATGACTGACGTGCTCTCGGAAATCTGGGGAAAGCGCACGGCGCGGCTTGCTGTCTGGTGCGGTCTCGGTGCCAATATCGGTATCATGGCCTACACCATGCTCGCCATCCAGTTGCCAGCAGCAGACCCCGAATATCAGGCCGCTTTCGTGAAAGTGCTCGGCTCGTCCGTCTTCATCATCGGCGGCTACCTGCTGAGCTACACGATCAGTCAGTTAAGTGACGTCTGGCTCTATCACAAGATCCGCGAAGGAGAGTCAAAGCCCGGCTTTGAATCCCTGTGGAAGCGGATTCTCGGCAGCACCCTCGTCTCGCAGGCACTCGATACCGCCATTTTCATTCCCGTGGCCTTTTACCTTTCGGGGCAGATCACCGATTTCAACGAATTGCTGCTCGTGATGGGCTGTCAGTACCTGGTTAAGGCGTGCATGACGGTCTTTATTCTGCCGTCGTGTTACCTGCTGGTGTACTGGGTCGGCTACAACAACGAGCTGCTGCTGCCGGAAGAGGACTATCGGGCACATCTCTACAAAACAGAAGCGTAATCATGCCCGTTCTTTTGCAGGGCGCCATGATTCGGCACGATGGTTTTTCAAAACTCCACCGTGCCACAATTATTCACGGCAATACCTTACTCCTTCCTTCGTTCAGTCCGGAAGGATTAGATACACTGAAGGACGCTACGTCGGACTTTTTAAACCTTGAGGAAACCTCTCTGGAGTAAAACGCCCGATATAACTTCCTTCTCGTAGTTGCAGGCAGCGACATAGTCGACGGCTTACAGGGTTTCAAGGAGTTCCGCCTGGAGCTTCTGAGCCTGACGGTAGGCGCGGCTTTTCTCCGGCACCAATCCCAGGCAGACAACGAACTCGAGGTAATCAGACTCGCTGTAGGTGCGACGCATCAGGCGATAATACATCACCCGCAAACGCTCCATCTCGAGCTTGATTTCTTGAGTGGCCTGATAGCTTCCGCAATTGAGGAAGTGACGAAACGCCCAGCACAGTGCCTCCGAAACCAGCGCAGCAGTTTCGATCCAGGCAGCCGTGGCGAATTCGACCGAGGGAAATGACATCTTCATATTTCACCAACCTTTCGTACTAGAGTTTCTCGTGGAAAAGACCGACCGCATCCGAAAGCCGTGCGCCATGGCAAGCCTTTCGAACGCAGTACATTCTGCACTCTTCTGCTCGGTGGGTAAGGAAAGGATCAGAACATCCCGCTGCCGTCGAGATGGCAGCGTTCCTTCGATTATAGCTGAGCGATTCCTTGCTAATCACCGCCTGTAGATAGTTATGCGAAAATGCAGACAGAAATTGATGCATACCCATGGCAACAGGGTATCCTGCTAAAATAACGAAGAAATACGGCAGGAAGAGAGGTGTTCACATGGAAACAGGAGAAATCTTCATCCATGCGCGGGCGATACTCCGCCTGTGGAGGTTCGTGGGACCAAACCCGTTTGACCAGCATTTCTGCAAATCAAATGAACCTCCCGGGGCAAGTGCCTCCCCTTTTCATTCCTCAAGACGCTTCCTCAGAAACGGATTCCGCACGCTTTATCTTCGACACCCAGTACAAGAACAGCGAACTGGAAAGTGACAAGGCCACGATCAGACAAAAGATCGCAAGGCGGATGTACATCTCCGTACTGTTCTCCCACTTTCCTTCTTTGGTTAAGAAGTCGAAGGGAACCATCAGCAGCAAAATGACGCCGGCAACAAACTCACTTACGAGAAAGAGATTACCCTTCATTCGCTTAATCGCATGGCGAAAAGGCACCGAGATAACGAGACAAAGAGCTGCCACTGGTCCATACGTCCAAAATCCGTCAGGATAGCCCTGTGCAAGCTCCCAGTCACCAAGAACCGTGTGGCAGAGAAGCACGACGATAGAGCCAATGCCTGCCGCAAGACCGCTTCCCCAGAACATTGTGGTCCCCAGAGGTAGGCGATCCAACACTCGTCTGGCCTGAATATCCTTAGCACCCATAAACGTTGAGGCCGCGACGCAGAAGAAGACCCATATGGGTATACCGAGGAGTTTCCCTCGCGCAACCTTGTCAAACAGGGTTCCATCAGTCGCATAGGCAAGCGCAAGCGTCATCAAAGCAGCAATGAGCCCGATGCCGACTGCAATTGCCTGAGGTCTGGAAATGCGCTCGAGGAATATGAAGCGACTTCCCAAACCAACCGTCACCGCTTTCACCCCGCGACCGATGACACTCCCAAGAGTCAAAGGCATGCCGCGGGACATCGCAAAGATGTTGAGAATGTCACCAATCAGCGAAATAAAGCACCAGATAGTCATGTTTCCAAGCTGATCACCCGGCGTGCTCTGATAGCTTTTACCATCCTTCTCTACCCGCTTTTTATCCCAGCGAGAGATGTAGTAGCCAACAAAGATGAGGGGAAAACAGACCATCGTCCACATCGTCGCTGCGCTTGCAAGGGAGGCATTCCCCGCAAACAACAAACGAGCGATCATCAAAAACGCTGCGATAAACAGCGCATCGCACAAGGCGAAGAAAATCACCAAACCAGAAAGCGCACCCATTGCGCAGACTCCTTATCAAAGGGGAATGTATTGTTTAGAAAAATGAATCAGAGCGCTCAGGGCGGCTCGCCCGGGTTATACCCGCGCAAAAAACCAGGGTCCCACGATACTCAGCGCAGATCAGCGCTAAATACCGTGAAGAATATCTACCATTACATTTTCTATCCGGACTGGCCTCGTCAGAGACGTGCTCTGTTCAAGGTTTTCAGGCCCAAAGACGCTCAGGTGAAGCGGAGAGATAAAGTGGTGAAGAAAGACCGCAAACAATAGAGGACGGAGTCCTCACACCTCAGGATTGTAAAGAACTACTAGGAAGGCTCTTCGATAAACTCGTCTTTTTGCTCACGAGCCAGCAGATCCTCAATGGCCTGCTGTATGGATTTGTTCTCTGCTACGACCTTACCCATCTGCTCGATGATAGGCGCGTTGACGTTTTTCTGTCTCGCAAGCTCAGCAAGTTTGGGGGCCGTTTTTACGGCTTCTGCCACCTGGCCAAGGCTTGAGACAATCTCATCGAGGTCCTTGCCCTCACCAAGCATGAGACCAACCCGACGGTTTCGGCTTAAATCCCCGGTTGCCGTAAGCAGAAGATCACCGAGCCCGGAGAGCCCTCCCACGGTGCGGCGATTCCCTCCGAGGGCTTCGGTAAGACGCATCATTTCAGCTACGCCGCGGGTAATGAGCGCTGCCCTGGCATTACTTCCCATGCCTGCACCGTCAACAATCCCGGCCGCCAGAGCAATTACGTTCTTGATCACACCGCCGTATTCAACGCCAAGCATGTCCGTAGAAGTATAAATTCGAAATGGGCCTGCGTGGAAAATCCTGGCGACCCGCTTTGCCGTTTCACTGCATGCAGCAGCAACAGTTACTGCGGCAGGCAGTCCTTTAACGACCTCAAGCGCAAAGCTCGGCCCTCCGAGAATGGCCAGTCGGGAGCGGTTTCCAAGAACATCCTCAAGAACCTGGCCCATGGTGTTCAGACCATCACCTTCAAGACCCTTGGCGGTGCTCACACAAAGCAAGTCGTCGCTGATGAAAGGTGCTGCTGCAGTAGCCACTGAACGCGTTGCAGAGGAAGGAACAGAAAATACCAGCAACTGCACACCCGCAATGCACTCCTCAAGCGAAGTGCTTGCAGTAATACCGGGGTGTAGCTTCTCGTCGGGAAAATATCGGGAATTTTCGTGGGCTTCATTGAGGGAGCGGATGACATCAGCATCCCGCCCCCAGAGCTTTACCTGATGACCGGAAGTAGCAAGATGCTGCGCAAGGGCCGTACCCCAGCTGCCTGAGCCAAGAACTCCGACATGAACACTCCCGCTCTGTTTCGCACTCGAGGTGCTCACGACGTTCTCCCTACGCAATGAGACGCTAGTCCGGAACCCTGGGGTTCCGGGTCTCAGAGTCTAGTGAATGGATTCCTCAGGACCCGGGGCGTCTTCCCCCTCTTCCTCGTCTCCCTTATCGGCAACTCGCGCCACCGCAGCTACTTTCTCGCCCTCATCCAGATTCACCAGACTTACGCCCTTGGTGTTTCTGCCGATAACGGAAATCCCGCTCACACCCATTCGGATAATCTTTCCGGCTGTGGTGATGATCATAATATCGTCGCCTTCGCGTACCTTACAGGTAGCAACCACTGGTCCGTTACGCCCTTCGGTCTTGATATCAATAAGACCTTTACCACCTCGACCCTGCCGACGATATTCGGTCACTGCGGTTCGTTTACCGTATCCGTTCTCACAGACGGTCAGATAGGCAATAGGACCACTTTCAGTGCTGTCCGGATCCTCGTCGCTGTGAGAACTGGTCTCGCTCTCAAGGGCGACAAAGTTTACTACGTGATCATCATCATCAACCTTGATGGAACGAACACCTCTGGCTGTTCTGCCCATTGGCCGAACATCGTCCTCATCAAATCGAATCGCCTTACCGGATGCGGTTCCCAGCAGGATATCCCCGCCACCAGTGCTTACGCGTGCGCCGATGAGCTCATCGTTTTCGTCAATTGTGGTAGCAATGATTCCGCCTCGGCGAACGTTTGAGAAGGACATGAGGTCAACACGCTTGATGTAGCCGTTCTTAGTCGCCATAACGACGTATTTACCTTCCTCAAAATGGCGAACCGGCAAGATTGCTGAAACCTTCTCCTCCTTTTCGAGGTTGAGCATATTGACGATCGCCCGACCGCGAGCTGTTCTCCCTGCCTCAGGTAAATTGTAGACCTTTAGCCAATACAATTTACCTTTGGTGGTAAAGACCAGTAGAAACGCATGCGTACTTGCTATGAAAATATCAGTTACGAAATCCTCGTCACCTTCCGCGAGTTTCTTGGTGCCCATGACGCCCTTTCCGCCGCGTCGCTGTGCGCGGTAGGTAGAAACCGCGGTGCGCTTGGCGTAGCCGCGATGGCTGATGGTAACGACCATATCCTCTTCAGCAATCAGGTCTTCAAGATCGATTTCGTCTTCTGCTTCCTCAATCGTAGTCCTGCGCTCATCGTTGTACTTCGAGGATACTTCTTCGAGTTCTTCACCAATGACCCGATCTACTTCGGCAACGTCAGCAAGAATCTTGCTGAGCTCTTCGATTTTCTTGGTGATTTCCAGATACTCTTCCTCGATGGACTCTCGCTCAAGGCCGGTCAGACGACGCAGCGGCATATCGAGAATATTCTGCGCCTGAATATCACTGAGGCTAAAGCGAGCAATTAACTGTTCTTTCGCTTCAGCCGCAGAGCGCGAGGCACGGATTACCTTGATAACTTCCTCGATGTGATCGAGCGCTATGCGGTAGCCTTCCAGAATATGCTGTCGCGCCTTTGCTTTATTGAGTTCAAAGCGGGTTCTGCGAGTAACGACTATTCGGCGGTGCTTGATGAACTCAGTAAGTACCTGCTTGAGGTCAAGAACCCGAGGCGTTCCATCGACGATTGCAAGCATGTTAACGCCAAAGGTTCTTTGCAAAGCAGTCAGCTTATACAGCTGGTTGATCACCACATCGCTTACGGCATCTCGCTTGAGCTCGATGACGATGCGCATTCCTTTGCGATCGGACTCATCACGAAGCTTTGCAATCCCGGTGAGTTTCTTCTCGTTCACCAGCTCAGCAATCTTTTCGATGAGTCTGGACTTGTTTACCTGGTAGGGAATCTCATCAACGATGATGGCCTCAGTGTCCTTGCGCGAACCGCTGAGCGTTTCTACGCGCATCTTACCGCGGAGCTTAACCAGACCTCGTCCGGTCTTATACATCTGGTGAATAGGACCACGACCGGCAATAATTCCCGCGGTAGGGAAATCAGGCCCGGGCAGGTGTTCCATCAGGTCCTCAACACTGGCTTCCGGATTCTTTATCAGATGAAGCGTAGCCGCGATAACCTCGCCAATATTATGCGGCGGGATCTTCGAGGCCATACCGACCGCAATACCCTCAGCACCGTTTACCAGCAGATTCGGAACCCTGGAGGGAAGCACCACTGGTTCGACATTCGACTCGTCAAAGTTTGGAATAAACTCAACAGTGTCCTTGTCGATATCGGCAAGCAATGACTCAGCGATAGTGAGCATGCGGCACTCGGTGTATCGATAGGCCGCAGCCGGGTCACCATCAACGGACCCGAAGTTACCCTGACCATCGATCAGCGGATAGCGCATATTCCAGGACTGAGCCATGCGCACCAGGGCGTCATACACCGCGGAATCGCCATGGGGGTGGAGGCGTTTGAGAACCTCACCGACAACACCCGCACACTTTGAAAACTTCTTACCTGAGGTCAGGCCCTCTCCAAGCATGGCGTAAAGGATTCTACGGTGGACGGGCTTCAGTCCGTCACGCACATCGGGCAATGCTCGGCCAATAATCACACTCATCGCGTAATCCAGATAGGATCCGCGCATTTCGTCTTCAATATTAACCGGTATGATATTTGTACTATCCATAGGCCTTAGAAATCCTCGCGATTAGTAAACGCGATACTTGTGCTTACAAAATAAAGTGTAACAACAGCTCCGCAACACGAAGGCTGCTCATGCAATCCAGATACTCCTACTAGGATCTCCCTACTTAGACATCCCAGTTTGGATATCACCGTTTAGACATCACCGTTTAGATATCGAGATTGCGAACCTTCAAAGCGTTGTCTTCGATAAACTCACGACGCGGTTCGACCGTGTCTCCCATCAACAGAGCAAAAAGGCTATCCGCCTCAATCACATCTTCAATGCGAACCTGCAGTAAGCTTCTCTCTTCAGGGTTGAGAGTGGTCTCCCAAAGCTGCTCGGGGTTCATCTCTCCCAATCCCTTAAATCGGGTTATCTGCAGACCACTGCGACCACGCTCAAGAATCATCTCACGCAAATCAAAGATATTAGTGCTGCTCTTCTCAGCGCCAGCCTTTGCATCGGCGCTACTGATAACGTACGGGGCTGTCCCAAGGGCATGAGCACGGCTGAGTATGTCTTGAAGATGCTGAAAGTCATCGCTGCCGATCAGGGAGAAATCAAGGCGCTCACTGTGCCGCTCCCCGTCTCTGTAAAAAGACACCTGCGCCTGGTGAGCGCTGTACTCCTGGTCCGGAGTAATGCTATCAAGGCGTACATCTACGTCCGGAACACTAAGCTTAAACCACTCAATAGCCGCCTCTACGATCTGCTTCGCCTGTGCTTCGTCTTGGAATTTCTCTTTTACGACGTCCTTCTGTAGTGCAATGCCCGCAATCAGCATGCGACCCCACTGATGCTTGGAAAGCACATCCAGCACTTCTTCCGCATCACCGATCTTCTTGATGAAGTTCTCCAGCTCCTGGTCTTTGAGAACTATCTCTCCACCCTCACCTTTAACCTGCACACCTTCCGAACCGGAGTTGGTAATGAAATTGTTGAACGCCTTGTCGTCCTGAAGATAGTTTTCCTTTTTTCCTTTCTTCAATCGATACAGCGGCGGCTGGGCGATGTAGAGATAGCCCCGCTCAATCAGAGCCGGCATCTGACGGAAAAAGAACGTCAGCAGAAGGGTTCTGATGTGACTACCGTCAACATCAGCATCCGTCATGATGATGACCTTGTGGTAGCGGACTTTCTCGATATCAAAATCGTCAGCGCCAATACCGCACCCAAGTGCCGTAATGATTGTTCTGATTTCCTCGAAGGCGAGCATTTTATCAAAGCGCGCCTTCTCCACGTTGAGAATCTTACCTTTCAGCGGAAGGATCGCCTGGTTCTCCCGATTACGACCCTGCTTGGCCGAACCACCGGCCGAATCACCCTCAACGAGAAATATTTCACAGTTCTCTGGCTCTTCATTCTGACAATCGGCGAGTTTCCCCGGAAGTGAATTTGAATCCAGGGCACCTTTTCGACGTACGAGCTCCCTCGCCCGCTTTGCCGCATCTCGGGCTCGCTGCGCATCAACACCTTTGTTTACGATCTGCTTGGCGATGTTTGGATTTTCTTCAAAGAACGCTGTCAGACGTTCTCCGAGCATAGACTCAACCAGCCCCTTCACCTCGCTGTTACCAAGTTTGGTTTTTGTCTGCCCTTCGAACTGGGGTTCCGGGATTTTAATGCTGACAATCGCCGTCAGTCCTTCTCGTGCGTCTTCACCTTCCAGATTTGAGCCTTTCAGAAGGCCTGCCGCGTTACCGTAGTTGTTAATAACCCGGGTAAGCGCTGTTCTGAATCCGGCGAGGTGTGTTCCACCCTCATGGGTGTTGATGTTATTGGCAAAGGAATACACCGACTCGGTAAAATCTGAGTTGTACTGCAGTGCCACCTCCATGCTGATACCGTCGCGTGTATCGTCGAAGTAGATAGGCTCCGGAAAAAGCGGTGCTTTGGTTTTATTGAGGTGCTCTACGAAGCTCTTGATACCGCCTTCGTAATAGAACTCCTGATCGCGTCCGGTTCTCTCATCGATGAAGTGGATTCGGATTCCGCCGTTGAGAAACGCCAACTCTCGGAATCGAGAGGCGAGGGTGTCGTATTTGAAACCATCAATATTTTCAAAAATATCCTTGTCCGGCATGAAAGTGACCCGGGTGCCACGCTTATCGGTGGTGCCGATTTCTTTAAGCTGGGACTCCGGCGTGCCTCGCTCGTACTCCTGGAAGTAGACTTTACTTTCTCGCTTAACCTCAACGGTCAGACGGGAGCTCAACGCGTTTACTACGGAGATACCTACCCCGTGCAAACCTCCGGAGACCTTGTATGCTTTGTTCTCGAACTTTCCTCCGGCATGAAGCTTCGTGAGAACCACTTCCACCGCACTAATGCCCTCGGTCGGGTGCATGTCAGTCGGGATACCCCGACCGTTATCTTCCACAGTAACCGAGCCATTCAGGTGGATCGTAACCTTTACCGTGTCGCAATGCCCGGCCATGGCTTCATCGATGGAGTTATCCACCACCTCAAAAACCAAATGGTGGTATCCACGCTCGCCGGTATCACCAATATACATACCGGGTCGTTTTCGAACGGCATCCAGGCCCTCGAGCACCTTAATTTTGTCTACCCCGTATTCATCAGGGGAGTCTTCTACTGGTGCCAGTGTTTCTTCCATAGGAACGCTTACCGATTATCTGCTTTCACAAAGCTTTTTCCACAGTTTGACCCGCCCGATTTGCACAGCAAATTACCGCGTCAGAAGGCCTAAAAACTGCCTAACAAAAAGCAGTCAAAGATACCTTAAAATAGGGCGAAAGATCAACTAAATGGGTGAAAGGTTTTAATGGTTTAGAGTGGTTTACGTCAGTCTTTCTATGAAGAAACAAGACCATCCTTTACCCGGTAAACAGAACAGCTTCCAAGATGGGATTTTGTCTGCGGAGTTTCCTCCGTAGCGGTAACAATAACCTGCGATTCGAAGCCGGAAATCACCTCATACAGAGCACTCCGGCGCCGCTCATCAAGCTCTGATTCAACATCATCGAGCAGTAGAATTGGCGATTCCCCCTTTTCCTGAATCAGATACTCGGTTGCGGCCAATTTCAGAGCCAGCGCGATGCTTCTGGCCTGACCCTGAGAGACAGATTTACGGGCATCTCGGTCTCCTGAGCCAGTATTGAAGCGAAAAAGCAGGTCATCTTTCTGGATTCCCACCGCAGTTAAGCCCCGTCGGATATCCTCGGCGTGTTTATCGCGATACCGCTGCAGCAGGGCATCGGCTTCAATAAGCCCCTTTTTCTTGTCCAGGAAGCCGCTATCCAGCTCAAATGACACCTTCTCAACTGAGGACTGATGCTGCGGAGTCTCGCTCCCCTCCAATTCCCTAATGATTTGCTCATAATACTTAACAAAAAGCTCGTGGATTCCCTGGCATAATGCCCGCCTCGCTTTAGTTACAGCTCTTCCGTAGCGAACCAGAAGCTCATCCCAGGGAGCAAGTTCCTTTTCCACACCTGCACGCTTAAAGGCCCCCTGCAGTATGCTGTTTCGGCTGCGCAAAGCACGCTGATACGAGACGAGATTGTCGATGTATGCGGTATCGAGCATCGCAAGAAGACGATCGAGGAATTTTCTACGAAGTGCGGGAGCGCCCTTTACCAGCTGAAGCTCGTCAGGGGTAAAAACCACGCAACACAGCTGCCCATAAAAATGGCTTGCCGCATCTACCTTGTTACCGTTGAGGAACACATTCCTTCGACCGTTTTCGTACAGGCAACGAATGGTTTTTTCACCATCCTGTGTAGAGATTCCACCCTCAACATCGAGCGCCGACAATTTTGAGCCCTGGCTGGGCCAGGTGCAGACGTCTCTCAGTTGGGGAACCCGAAAGGAACGGGCGTGGGATAGAATGAAGATGGCCTCGAGGATGCTTGTCTTCCCCTGACCATTCTCACCAACTATCAGGGAAACTCGCTCGGGGAATTGCAGTAGCTGGGGTTGTAAATTGCGTAGGCCCTGAACGCTTAGGGAATTGAGGTGCAAGTGATGTATTCCTTTGGTACGCACTCCTTACCCTGCGCAATACGTTTTCTAATGAAGAAAACGGCACGGGAAAAAGGAGCTCTACTCAAATCGCATTGGCATGACGATACACTTGTAAAGCTCATCCTGCGGACCAGAGAAAAGGCCAGGTCCGAGTTCACCTTTCAGCTTTATCGTAACTTCTTCAGCACCGGACATTGCCGACAGAAGATCGAGCACATACCGAGCACTGAAGCCAATGGTTACGTCCTCTCCGTCCTGTGCAACCTCAACAGATTCAGAAGCTTCTCCATACTCAGGACTCGAAGAAGAGATCACGAGGTTGCCGTCGATAAGCTTACACTTCACCGCCTTGGTCTTATCTGTAGTTACCAGAGCAACACGCTTCACTGCCGAAAGCAGGTTCTGACGGTTTACCGTAACCGTAGTCGTGGTATCCAACGGAATTACCTGCTTGTAGTCAGGGAACTGACCGTCAACCAAGCGGACGCCGATAGTCACCGAACCACTTTGCACGGTGAAGAATCCATCATTCACCGCAACTTTCGCAGAGCCATCGTTACCTTCAAGAACCTTCTTGAGCTCCTGGATACCCTTACGCGGGATGATAACGGAATCATCAATAGAGAATCCCTCAGCGGGTCGATCGATCATTGCCAGACGATGTCCGTCAGTAGCGACAAACCGCAGACACTGCTTTCCCGCCCCTAGAGGACCCTCGGTGGTCTCAGCGTAGACTCCGTTAATGTTGTAACGAGTCTCATCAGTAGAAACCGCAAACGAGGTTTTATCGAACATTTCGTAAAACTTGGCAGCATCAACAGAAATCGGATTGCTGAGACTTACCCCGGCAATCGCTGGAAACTCCTCAGCTGACGTACCGTTGATTTTAAATCTGGACTGACCTGACTCAATATCGAGACGCTGGTTTGCTGAAACGCTTACGGTAATCGAACCCGCGGGGAGTTCTCTGACGATGTCATAAAGAACTTTAGCATCAACGGTAATTTCACCGGCGTCTTTCACACTCGCTTCTGCTTCACCAACGAGGCTTACTTCGAGGTCCGTAGCGGAAACTGACAATTTTCCATCTGATGCATTCAACCTCACATTTGCGAGGATAGGCATGGTGTTCTTTCGCTCAACAATTGAGTTGGTGAGATAGAGAAGCTGGCTAAAGTTTTCTTTCTCGATAGAAAAGTTCATAGAATCGTACTCCGTAGAAACCAGCACATGAGCTTGATGGAAAATCCGGGCTTCTGAAAAACAGACCCATACAAAAAAGCAGACCGGCACAGATGTAAAAACGATTGCGGGGCTTTCGTTTCGCTCTGAAACAATGGCGCACGTTCACTCTAATCGATTCTTCGCCACAGTCAAATTAGAGCAGGAAAAAAGAATCGACTAAGCAGAAACAAAATCTCATTTGAAACATCAAAGACATGAGTGTGTTTCAAATCTATCCTCACTTCATTTCTTCTTATCTTAATTATTAATTAAGAGTACAAAAATAGAAGTAGTAGTTATAGTTGATCAGCTTTTCCGTGCATAACCTGAGCAACTACCCGGTAACACCAAGCATATTGTTGTGCATGGTACGTGGACATCTCTATTGATAATCAGTGTCTAAGTTGTTCAGGGATGTTGGTACTCCTGGACTTCAGTTCTGGCCTGTTCACTGAAGTGGATAAGTAGCCACGGTACCAACAGTACTACGCGCATCTTTCCAACAAGTTATCCACAGCTTAATTGCCCATAACTACATGCTTGTTAAAGGCGTAATAGCCCGTAATTAGTGCTTAAATTGAGCTTGTGAAGGTAAATTGTACGGGGAAAAAAGGAAGAACTGCGCAATTGTCCACAGAGTTTTGCGAGTAAAAAAACAGCTTATTTTTTTGTGGATTCTACTGCTCTAACAGGTGAGTTTTCTCTCCAGTTCACGCACTTCCATTTCAAAAGAAGGGTCTCTTTTTATCTTCTCTGTTATCACTTTCTTCGCGTGAATAACGGTAGAATGGTCTCTTCCACCGAACAGCGCGCCAAGTTCGGGGTATGAGCAGCCAGTAAGCCGACGACTCAGAAACATGGCGACCTGACGGGCAAACGCGATATTGTGCGTTCTTCGCTTTCCGAGGATGTCGTTGACACTTACGTTGAATCTGCTGGCAACTACCCGCTGAATAGCTTCAGTAGTGACCTCTCTGAGCTTCTCCGGAGCAATACTCTTAAGAACCTCATCAGCAAGTCCGATATTGGCTTCTGCTTCGTGAAGGGCGCAGAGTGCCTGAAGTCTGTTCAGTGCCCCTTCGAGCTCTCGAACGTTGGTATCAATTCTTTCAGCAATCATTCTCGCTACTTCATCGGGAAGAAACATTCCTCCGGACTCAGATTTCTTATTGAGAATCGCTACTCGGGTTTCAAAATCAGGTGCCTGAAGATCAGCAGACAGTCCGCAGGCAAAGCGCGTTCTCAAACGCTCTTCCAGACCAACCAGTTCCTGAGGAACTTTATCGGACGTGATTACTATCTGCTTGTGACGCATGTAGAGTTCGTTAAAGGTGTGGAAGAACTCTTCCTGGGTTCTCTCCTTGCCGATGATAAACTGGATATCATCAACGATGAGAAGGTCCAGGGAGCGGAACTTACTCTTGAAACGATCCATATTGTTCGTTTTAAGAGAAGAAATCAGCTCACTTACAAAGGTCTCGGAGGAGATAACGAGGGTCTTCTTGTTTCTTCGTCTCGCGGCATTCCCAATTGCGTTAGCCAGGTGCGTCTTGCCTAAGCCTACGCCACCATAGAGAAAAAGCGGATTGTAGGCATGCCCCGGATTCTCCGCAACTTTAAGGCAGGCCGCCTGAGCAAACTGATTGCAACCGCCGACGATATAGTTGGAGAAGTTATACTTTGGGTTGAGATTTGTTTCGTCTATGTCCTGTGGCTGCTTCGCACGCGAGGAGGAGACGCTGCTGTTCTGACGATACGCAGGAGAAGAACTGCTCTTTGCGTGAACGACGTTCACACTTTTTTGCTGGTGTTTCTTTGCCAGGTCGAGGGTCTTTTCGAGGTTCGAAGTCCCCTGAGCGCCCGCAGGCGTTTGTTTTTCAAGGACTTTCTCTTTGGAAACTCGGAATAAGAGGTTTGTCTCTTTGCTGTCGAGAACCCTGGAGAGTTCTGAGCTGATAAGCTCACCGTAGTGGCGCTGGACGTGGTCACAACAAAATTTGTTGGGGGCAAAAAGCGTTACGCCGACCTCTGTTGGACCGTTTCTGTCGATAGAGGCAATGCTGAGGGGTTTGA